>CALXHS010000034.1 GCA_944388165.1 uncultured Gemmiger sp.
CCAGGGCCTGAGTAGGCCGTCGTAAGGTGGCCGCATCTTGGGGTCCGGGGCCGCAGCCCCGGCCGGCGGCCGCCGCATCGGAACGGCGGGCCCTTTTCGCTTCCTTTTCGGGCACGAAAAGGAAGGACACAACGGCAGACTGCCGTTCCCCCGGCAACCGGGCACGAAAAAGGAGAGCCATCCAGCAAGATGCCGTCTGCCCAAAAATTTCCGCCCCCAGGGCAACCCGCAAAAAACTCGCGGTGCCCCGGGGGCGGAATTTTTTTATAACGATACCGAAAAACTGGAACTCAATTTTCCATGTATTCGCTCAGCCGCAGCACATTTTCCTGGCTGCCGGAAACGATCACGGCGTCCCCGGCGCGGAACACATAGTCGGGGCTGACGGTCTCGATGACGTCCGGGCCGTTGACGATGGCGATAATGTTCATGCCGAACCGGGCGCGCAGGTTCACTTCCTGCACCGTCTTGCCCACGAACTTGTCCGGGGCCAGGAACTTGGTGATGTTGACCTTCTCGCTGAGCTGGATGAAATCCAGCAGGCGGGAGATTTCCAGCCGCTTGGCCAGGCGCACCGCCATGTCCCGTTCGGGATAGACCACTTCCGCGCCCAGGCGGCGCAGGATCTCGCCGTGTTCGATGCTGGTGGCCTTGGAAATGACCTTGGGGATGCCCAGGTCCACCAGGTTCAGGGTGGTGAGGATGGACGATTCCATGTGCTCACCGATGCACACCACCGCCACATCGCAGTTCTGGATGCCGGTCTCTTCCAGAGACTTCTTGTCCAGGCTCTTGACCACGATGGCGTTGTCGGTATATTCCCGCAGTTCCCGGATCTTCTCCTCGTTGTGGTCAATGACCAGCAGGTCGGCGCCGGCTTTGCCCAGTTCCTTGGCCAGGGCGGTGCCGAACCGGCCCAGGCCCACGATGCCGTAAGACTGCTTTTCCACTTTGGGTTTGCCAAACATAGTTGTTTTCCTCCGTTTTTTGTTAGCCGATCGAAATGTTGCCTTCGATATAGCGGGTGCGTTCGCCCCGGGTGAAATGCCACAGGGTCGCGATGGTCAGGGGGCCCAGACGCCCGGTGTACATGATGAGGATGCTGAGCAGCTTGCTGGGGATGCTCAGCCCGCCGGTGATGCCGGTGGAAAGGCCGACGGTGCCGAAGGCGCTGACCACCTCGAACAGGATGTCCCGCAGTTCCAGCTGGGGCTCAAAGACGGTCATCAGGTAGGTGCCGGTGACCACCACGCCCAGCGCCAGCAGGGTGATGACCGCCGCCTTGCGGAAGCTGTCCCGGGGGATGGCGTAGTGGAAAGCCTTCTCGCTGCGGTTGGTGGCGGCGGACTTGATGCCCTGCATCAAGGTGAAGAAGGTGGTGGTCTTGATACCGCCGCCGGTGGACCCCGGCGAGGCGCCCACGAACATCAGCACGATCAGCACCAGCAGGCCCGCCGTGGAAAACTGCCCCAGCGGGTAGGTGGAAAAGCCGGCAGTACGGGCGGACACGCTGTGGAAGAACGCCCCCAGCCAGGTGATGTCCTCGGTGGCTTTGAGCAGCAGCGTGCCGACGATGAGCAGGAAGGCGGTGGTGGTCAGCACCACCTTGGTGTGCATCGAAAACTTTTTCCAGCGGAACCGCACGGACCACATCTCCCGGATGACCAGGAAACCGATGCCGCCGAAGATGATCAGCGCGCAGGTCACCAGGTTGAGCAGCACGTCCTGCTGGTAGGGGATCAGGTTCTTGCCGCCGCCCAGGATGTCAAAGCCCGAGTTGTTGAAGGCGGCCACCGAATGGAAGATGCTGATGCCGATAGCCTCGGGCATCGGGCGGGTGCGGGCGAAGGAGATCAGGCTCAGCAGCGCGCCCAGCCCTTCAAACAGCAGGGTGGTCGCAAAGATGCTGCGCACGAACTGCACGACCCCCCGGCCGGAGTCCAGGTTCATGGCCTCCCGCACCAGGTTGCGCCCGCGCAGGTTGACCCGCCGGCCCATCAGCAGGATGATGCCGGCGCCCACGGCGGTGACACCCAGGCCGCCGATCTGGATCAGCGCACCCAGGATGAACTGCCCCACCGGGGTGAAGGTGTCGCCGGCATCCACCGCGATCAGGCCGGTGACGCAGACAGCACTGGTGGAGGTATACAGCGCGTCGATGTACTGTAAGTCCACCCCGGGGCGCACGCTGCAGGGCAGCATGAGCAGCAGCGACCCCAGCAGGATGGCCAGGGCAAAGCCCAGGGCAATGATCCGCGGCGGGGTCAGATGTTTGGTGATCTTGGTCATGTGTTTACAGTCTCCCTTGGCGGGCGGGGGTCATTCGCCGTACATGCGGTACCCGACGCCCAGTTCATTGGCGATGTAGGGGTTTTCGCCGGGGCGGGCCCCCAGCTTTTTGCGGATGTTGGCCATGTTCACCTGCAGCTTTTTCACGCTGCCGGCGTCCGCCGTGCCCCACACACCCTGGATGATGGCGGAATAGGTCATCACCTTTCCGGCGTGCTGGGCCAGCAGGGCCACAATGTTGTATTCGGTCTGGGTCAGGCGCACAGGGGCGCCGTCCAGGGTGACGGCGCGGTCGTCATAGTCGATGCACAGCCCCCGCACCTTGAACTGTTCCCCGGGGGTGGCGGGGCCGGGGCGGCGGTCCCGCAGGGCGGCCCGCACCCGGGCCAGCAGTTCCCCGGTTCCGAAAGGTTTCGTAATATAATCGTTGGCGCCCAGATCCAGGGCTTCGATCTTGTCCCGCTCGTCGCTGCGGGCGCTGAGCACCAGGATGGGCGCGCCGCCCCCCGCTTCCCGCACGGTGCGGATGAAGGCGGTGCCGTCCGCGTCGGGCAGGCCCAGGTCCAGCAGCACCAGGTCCGGGCAGTGGGAGGAAAACATCATCCGCCCCTGGGCACAGGTGGCGCCCATGAGCACCTGGTAGCCGTTGCTTTCCAGAATGGCGCCGATGAAGCTGCGGATGTTGGCTTCGTCCTCGATGATCAGGACCTTGTATTTATTGTTTCCCACGGCATGCCTCCTTAACGGGGTTCGGGCTGGGGGTCTTCCGCCGGGTCCAGGGCCAGGGTGAAGCGGAACACCGCCCCGCCGCCGGGATCGTTTTCGCCGGTGATGGCGCCCCCGTGGGCCCGGATGATGGTGGCGCACACCGAAAGCCCGATGCCCATATTCTTGTGGCCGTCGGCACCGTCCATCCGCCCGTCGAACAGGCTGTCCAGCCGGTCCCGGGGGATGCCGCAGCCGTTGTCCGCCACCTCAAAAACGGCCTTGCTCTCTTTGCAGCGCACCCGCAGCCACAGCTGGGTCATACCTTCGGCGTGCTGCACCGCATTTTCCAGCAGATTGATGATGACCTGTTCGATGAGCACCGCGTCCATGGGGATGATGAGAAAATCCTCCGGGATCTCCACCTGCACCGCCTGGCCGGGGTACCGCTTGCGGAACTTGATGAGCACGCTGTCGATGAGCTCTTCCAACACGGTGGGAGTCTTGACGATGCGCACCTTGCCGCCGTCGATGCGGGTGACCGAGAGCAGGTTTTCCACCATGCGGATGAGCCAGTCGGCCTCCTCCCGCACCTCTCCCAGCAGCTTGATCTGCTGGGCCTTGGGGATGCGGTCGTAATTTTCGATGATGGCGGAACAGGACCCGTAGATGGTGGTCAGGGGGGTGCGCAGATCGTGGGAGATGGCCCGCAGCAGATTGGCCCGCATGGATTCCCGGGCGGTCTCGCTGCGGATCTGGTCCTGGCGCTTGCGCTGGGTGGTCAGGGTGCTGGTGATGATGGTCACCGCCAGCATGATGACCGTGGAGAGGATGTTCTCCGGCACGGTAAGGCTAAAGACGAAGTAGGGGGCGGTGAACACATAGTTGACCGCCAGCACACTGATAAGGGAGGCCGCGATGCCGTAGGCATAGCCTTCGGTGACAAGGGCCACCAGGTCCACCGCCAGCACAAAGACGGCCGGCACCAGCGCCTGGGAGGGGGCGGCCTGCTGCAGCCACCAGCACCCCGCCAGAGCGGCGGCCAGGATCAGGACGGTGCGGGCGGTGTCCCGCAGCACCCCATGGGTCGCAGACATGGCAAAGAGCTCCTTCCTTCGCGGGGCGGGCAGGCGGCCGCCCCGCATTTTTTATTATAACACGGGGCGGGCAAAGATGCGGCAAAGCCTGCCCTGCCGCAGATTCCTTTCAATCTACCACGTTTTGTGACGGAAGGCAAGAGGTTTCGCCACAAAACAGAAAAGCCGTTTCCGGCGCGGCAGCGCCAAAAACGGCTTTTGATCCCGAAAGGTCACGCCTCGGATTTGGCGCATTCCTCACACAGACCGGTCACAATGAAATTAAAACTCTCTGCCTTGATGCCCGGGCAGGAGGCCACCAGCTCGCTGAGCTTGTCGGTGGACACCGGCAGGTTGCTCACCCGCTTGCATTTGCGGCAATACAAATGCTGGTGCTCGCCCATCTCCCAGTCAAAGCGGTCTGCTTCCCCGGGGACACCGATGCGCCGCAGTTTGCCTGTTTCCACAAGCAGGTTCAGGTTGCGGTACACAGTGCCCAGGCTCAGGTGCGGGCAGCTTTTGCGCGTCAGCTGATAGATCTGCGCGGCGGTCATGTGTTCCTTGGTCTTCTGGATCGTCTCGATGATCAGTTGCCTTTGCCACGAATAGTTCATTTTTCTCACCAACCTGTACTGGCATTGCAGCCATATTCGCATACAGTATAATAATATACTTCTCAACGTGCAAGCGTCAAGAGATATCCAAGAAATTTCCTTTCCTGCACACAGTTTTACAACTTTTGCACAGCGCGGCGGGCTTTCTTTCCGGCGCAGGGTGTGGTATACTTTTGGCATCCAAGGAAGGAGGTCCTTTGCCCATGCCGGGTTTTCTCATTCTGATTCTGATTTTCGCGGTGCTGGCGGTGGCCATCGTCTTTATCTCCAACCAGGAGGGCGGCTGGCAGGGGGGCTGCGGCGGCAACTGCGCCGCCTGCCGTCACCGCTGTGAGCAGGCGTCCGACCCCGACCACACCGAAAACAAGTCATAAGGATGCAGGCTTCCGTCCCGCCGGGACGGTGGCCCTTTTTTGTGCAGATTTTCCAGGGCGCTCAGGCCGCCGGGACAGGGGCCGCAGCGGCTTCCCCGATGATGTCCGCGATCTGGGCGGCGTCGGTGCCGGTCAGGCGCCAGCTGTAGGTGATCTCGCTCACCGCCATTTTCCCGGCTTCCTCCCCGGTGGCGACGGGCTGCCGCACCCGGGAATAGGTGGTGCAGGCCACGGCCAGGCCGTTTTCCACCTCGATGGTATAGCGCAGTTCCTCGTATTCCGCCAGGGCGGCGCTTTCCCGGGCCTGACGGCGTTCCTCGGCGTCGCTGGCCAGCCCCCGGTCGATGAGGGCCTGCTCCTCCGCCTCCATGGCCGCCAGCTGCTGTTCCACCATGGCGGGGAAGGCCCCCTTCCCCACCTGGACGGTGTATACGCCGTCGGATTCGGTCACCGTCACGTCCTTTTCATCCTCCGGCCAGTTGACCATGGGCATCCAGGACAGGTTGGCCGCCGCCGCGATGCCGGTGTCGTCCTCGGCCCAGGATTTGCCGTCAAACCAGTAATACACCCCGTCGATGAGGGCGGACCCGTTCTCAAAGAGGGGGTTGCCGTTCACATCGTAGGTGGTCATCTTCTGCATGGCGTTGTCCCCGGTGCGCCACATCTGCTGGGTCATGCTCAGACCGTCGGCGGCGCTGTCGCCCTGCACCGTCATTTCGGTGTCGGCCACCACGGCGTAGTCGGGCAGGGCGGCGGTGGCGGACAGCGCCTGCAGCACTTCGGCCGCGGCGGCGCTGTCATGCCGGGAGCAGCCCCCCAGCAGCAGGCACACCGCCGCCGTTACCATCAGGGCAAAAACACGTCTTTTCACAGGGGGGATGCACCTCCTTGCTTGTTTTCACAACCGGGAATATATACGGTTTCAGTATACCGCGCCCCCGCCGGGGCCCGCAATGGGCAGGCTGGCCAAAAATCCCGCCGCCCTTTTGGCGGCGTGCACAGCGGCGGCGGGCGTATCGTTTTCCCGCAGGTTTTATGGTATGATGAATCCACGGCGCGCAGCGCCCGACACAGTACTATAAAGAGGTGTTTTCTCTTGCAGACCATACGCGATTCCTTCAAAAGCAGCCTGCCGGTGATGGCCGGATACCTGGTGCTGGGGGCGGGCTTCGGCATGATGATGAAAGCCGCCGGCTACGGGGCAGGCTGGGCCTTTGCCATGAGCCTGCTGGTGTATGCCGGGTCCATGCAGTATGCGGCGGTGGGGCTGCTGGGGGGCGGGGTATCCCTGGTGAGCCTGGCCCTGACCACCCTGATGGTCAACGCCCGGCACCTGTTCTACGGCATCTCCATGCTGGAACCCTACCGCAAGGCGGGGGCGGCCAAACCTTACCTGATTTTTGCCCTTACCGACGAAACTTATTCCCTGGTGTGCAGCGGCAAGCGCAGCATCCGGGAATGTCTGCTCATCTCCCTGTTCGACCAGATCTACTGGGTGGCGGGCAGCACCGCCGGGGCGCTTTTGGGCGGGGCGGTGCCCTTCTCCACCGAAGGGGTGGACTTCGCCCTCACCGCCCTGTTCCTCACCGTCTTTACCCAGCAGTGGCTGGAAAGCAAGACCCACTTCCCCGCCCTGTGCGGGGTGGGGGTGTCGGTGGTGAGCCTGGCGGTGTTCGGGCCGGACCGGTTCCTCATCCCGGCCATGGCGGGCATCACCGCCCTGCTGCTGGCGGCGGGGCTGAAAGAAAAGGAGGGAAACCATGCCTGAGTTCGGATACACGGCGGCGGCCATCGCCGTCATGGCCCTGGTCACCGCCGGGCTGCGGTTCGCTCCCTTCCTGCTGCTGGGCGGGCGGCGCACGCCCCGGCTGGCGGTGTACCTGGGGCGGGTGTTCCCCTGCGCCACCGTGGGCATGCTGGTGGTGTACGGGCTGAAAGGCATTTCTTTCGCCGCAGCGGCAAGTTTTGTGCCCCAGCTGCTGGCCGCCGCCCTGGTGGTGGGCAGCTATGTATGGAAGCGCAGCACCCTGCTGAGCATCGTGGGAGGCACGGTGTTTTATATGGTGCTGGTGCAGACGGTTTTCTGAATCCCGCCCGCCTTGCGTAACCGGCGCAAAGCGGGTATACTAGTTCTAAGTATATTCCAGTGGGAGGGACCTCTGATGAAGGCCGAAGATTTCCGCTTTGACGGGCACAGCCCCTGCGATCTGACCGAACTGCCCACCGGCGCAGGCAACGCCAAGGAGGACAAACCCAAATACCAGGCCCGCACCGCTGCCAACGTGGAGGAGATGGGCCGCCTGCAGGACGCCTTTTACGCCGACGGGCGGGAAGGGCTGGTCATCATTCTGCAGGCGCTGGACGCCGCGGGCAAGGACAGCACCGTGAAGCACGTGATGGGCGGGCTGAACCCCCAGGGGGTGACGGTGCACAGCTTCAAGCAGCCTTCGGCGGAGGAGCTGGCCCACGATTTTCTGTGGCGGGCCAACCGGGCCCTGCCGCCCCGGGGCAACATCGCCATCTTCAACCGCAGTTATTACGAGGACGTGCTGGTGGTGCAGGTGCACGACCTGCAGAAGACCTACCGCATGCCGCCCCGCACCACCGATGTGGGCCAGGGGGAGTTTTTCCGCCGGCGGTACCGCCAGATCCGGGATTATGAGCGGTATCTGCACGAAAACGGCTACCGGGTGCTGAAGATCTTCCTCAACGTATCCAAGGAAAAGCAGAAGGAGCGGTTTCTGGAGCGCATCCAGATCCCGGAAAAGAACTGGAAGTTCTCCGAATCTGACCTGAAGGAACGGGCGCGGTTCGACGAATACGCCAAGATCATCAGCGAGGTCATCTCCGCCACCGCCACCCCCGACTGCCCGTGGTATGTGGTGCCCGCCGACCAGAAATGGTACACCCGGTATCTGGTCAGCGAACTGGTGACCCAGACGCTGCGGGAATGCTGCCACGAATACCCGGCCCTTTCCGACGAAGCCCGGGCCCGGCTGCGGGAATGCCGCCGCCAGCTGGAAGAATACTGAACGTAAGGAGGCGAAGCATGGCGCCGATCCGTGTTTTGCAGATCATGCCGGCCATGGACGCCGGCGGTATGGAGACTTTCGTGATGAACGTTTACCGTACCATCGACCGCGAACTGGTGCAGTTTGATTTCCTGTACCATTACGACAAACCCTGCCTGTACGACTACGAGATCCGTACCCTGGGCGGGCAGATCACCAAGCTGACCATCCGGCAGGACAACAATCTGCCCCGGTATCTGCACCAGCTCAACGCCTTTTTTGCCGAACACCCGGAATACCGCATCATCCACGGCCATTACAGCGGCTTCGGCATGTTCTACAACGCTGCGGCCCGCCGCCGGGGGGTGCCGGTGCGGGTAGGCCACAGCCACAACACCGCCTATGAGCCCAACCTGGTGGGCAAGCTGGACAAGCTCATGAGTTCCCGGTTCGACAAAGACCTGACCGACCGCTTCGCCTGCAGCCGCAAGGCGGGGCAGATGCTCTTCGGCAAAAGTCCCTTCACCGTGCTGCCCAACGGGGTGGACACCGACCGCTTCGCCCACCCCGCCCCGGGCTGCCGGGCCCAGCTGCGGGAACACCTGGGCGTGACCGGCGGCGAGGTGCTGCTGGGCCACGTGGGGCGGTTCTCGGCCCAGAAAAACCACGCGGGGCTGCTGCGCATCTTTGCCGCCCTGCTGCCCAAGATGCCCAATGCCCGGCTGCTGCTGCTGGGCGGCGGCCCCCTGGAAGAGGACACCCGCGCCCTGGCCAAAGAGCTGGGCGTGGCGGACAAGGTGATCTTTGCAGGGGTGCGCACCAACGTGCAGGCTTTCTACGCCGCCATGGACGCCTTCCTGCTGCCCAGCCTCTTCGAGGGCCTGCCGGTGGTGCTGGTGGAAGCCCAGTCCGCGGGGCTGCCCTGCTTTGTGTCCGACACGGTGGACGAGGGCGCGGCCTTTGCCTCCAACGTGCAGTTCCTGCCCCTGGATGACCCCGAACTCTGGGCCCGGACCATCGCCGAATCCAGCCTGAAACGCAACCCCAAGTCCCAGCAGAACGCCATCGACGCCGGGTTCGACATACATACCAGCGCCCGCATTTTGCAGGACTTCTACCTCAGCCGCTGGCAGGAGGTGCAGGGATGAGCGCCCGGGCGGCTCTGGCCGCCGTGGTGGTGCCGGTGTACAACGCGGCGGACTGTCTGCCCGCCTGCCTTGGGGCCATCGCCGCCCAGACCATGCCGGATTTCCGGTGCTATCTCATTGACGACGGTTCCAGCGACGGATCCGGTGAGCTGTGCGAGCGCATTGCCGCCGGGGACGACCGCTTTTTTGTGCTGCACCAGGCCCAGTGCGGGGTGTCTGCCGCCCGCACCGCCGGGCTGCGGGCCGCTTTGGCGGACGGGGTCTCCTGGGTGGCCTTCTGCGACGCCGACGACCTCTACCACCCGGAATTCCTGCGCACCCTTATCGGGGCGGCCCGGTCCACCGGACTGAAAGCCGCCTGCTGCCGGTACGACAGCTTCACCGACACCGTGCCGGAAAACGTCCCCGTGCCGGAGGAAGCCCAGCGTCTGCTGGCCCCCGCCCATCTGGACGCCCTGCTCCACGACCACGGGGTGGATTACAGCCTGTGCAACAAGGTCTATGCCGCCGAAACCCTGGACCCCGCCGACTTTGACAACGGCTTTGCCTTCAACGAGGATCTGCTGGCCAACTGGCAGATCTTCTCCAAGCTGGAAGGCTGCGCCTTCGTGGATTTTGCCGGGTACCATTACCGGCAGCACGCCGCTTCGGCCAGCCACCGGCCCCTGGCCCCCGCCAGCATCGACGAACAGCGCCGGGCGGCCATCTACATCCGCCAGCATGCCGCCCCGGACATGCAGGAATCGGCGGACGCTTTCTATTACGAAAAGCTGGTCTATCTGGCCAGCATGATTTTGCGGCGGGAGGACGCCGACGCCTACCGCATCCAGTTGGGCGAGCTGTGCGTGGGCATCCGGGCCGGGCTGAAGGACAAGCGGCTGGGCCGCAACGCCCGGCTTCCCCGGTCCATCCGGATCGCAGCCTTTGCCACCGTGCACTGCACCGCCCTGTGGGCGGCGGTCTGCCGCCGCCTGCTGAAAGACAGACGATGAAGGGGGCCGCCCATGCGCATCCTGTTTGTGTTTGACAGCGTGGAAGCCCCCGCCGCCGCCAACCCCCGGCTTGGGCGGCGGCTGGCCGAGACCCTGGCCGCTATGGGCCACCATGTGGAAATTCTGGAACTGTGGGACGGCGCCCACGCCCCGCCCGCGGTGCCGGGCTGCGTGACCCACGGCCTGCCCTTTGCCGATGAAGCCGCCATGAACCGCGCCCTGGAAAACGGCGCCGCCGGGGGTACCCCGGTGCCTTTGCGCCTGGTGCGGCTGGCGGCTGACCCGGCGGCATTTTCGGCGGCGGTGCGGCAGTTTGCCTTGCATGCCCCCCGCCGGGTGACCGCCGCCCGCAAAAAGATGGAATCTCTGCACCAGAAGCAGCCCTTTGACGCCGTCTGCGCCGTGGCCGCCCCTTACCGGGCGGTCTTTGCCCTGGAGGGCGCCCGCCTGCCCGGGGCCCGGAAGCTCCTGTGGCAGATGGACCCCTACGCCGCCAACGAAAGCTACCACGCCCCCGGGGGCTATGACCGGGAACGGGCGCTGCTGAACGCCCTGGACCACACCTTCATCACCGCCCAGGCCCGGGAGGACTACGCCCCCGGCGGCCCCCTGGAAAGCTGTGCGGGCAGGGTGTCGGAACTGGGCTTTCCCAGCCTGCTGCCCGCGGTGCGGGAGGACCCGGACCCGCGTCTTTGCGCCTTCTGCGGTACTTTGTATCCCGGCATGCGCACCCCCGACGCGCTGCTGGAACTCTTCCCCGCCCTGGACAAGGACCTGACCCTGGTCATGGCCGGGGGCGGGTGGGAATCCTTTGCCCCCCAGCGGGCCAAAGCCCAGGCCGCCCTGGGGGACCGGCTGAAAATTTTAGGCCCTGTCCCTCACACCGAAGCCGCCGCCCTGGAACGCCGGGCGGGGGTGCTCATCAGCATCGGCAACACGGCGGCCAACCAGCTGCCCAGCAAGCTGTTTGAGGTGTTCGCGGCGGGCAAACCCATCCTGCACCTGGCGGCGGGGCCGAAGGACGCGGCCCTGCCCTATCTGGCCCGCTGGCCCCTGGCCTTTGTGTGGAAAGACCACGCCGATACCCCCGCCCTGGACCGCTGGCTGGCGGAAAACGCCGGCCGCACCCTGCCCTTTGAAAAGGCGGAGGAATGTTTCCCCGAATTTACCCCCGGCTGTGTGGCCCGGCAGTTTCTGCTGGCCGCCGACCCGGATGCGAAAGGAGACCACCCATGAAGGTATTGTGGCTGGTGAGCATCACCATCCCGGCGGCGGCCGCGGCCTGCGGCCTGGAGGCCGGCGAGGTGAGCGGCGGCTGGCTGACCGGCCAGCTGGGCGCCCTGACCGCCCGGCCGGACGCGCCTTTCCTGACGGTGTGCAGCGTGGACGGCCGCACCAAGACCGCCCTGTCCGGCGGCAAGGGCGGGGTGCGCTACCGCATCCTGCCCGACGGCGAGCGGGACATCTTTGCGGTGCTGATGCGGGAGGAAAAGCCCGACCTGGTGCACATCTGGGGCACCGAGTACCCCGCTGCCGCCGCCATGCACGACGCCGCCCAGGCCCTGGGCGTCCCGGCCCTGGTGGGCATCCAGGGGGTCATGCGGGACTGCGCCGCCCATCTGTGCGACGGGGTGCCCGCCCGGTATCTCAAATCCGGCCCGGTGCAGAACTTCATCGACCGGGCGGTGCCGGGGGCGCTGCTGGACAAGATGCAGGCCCGGTTCGATGCCCTGGCCAAAGCCGAAGCCGCCCTGCTGGCCAACGCCCGCCATGTGACCGGGCGCACCGCCTTTGACCGGGCGGCCGTGGCCGACCTGGCCCCCAACGCCCGGTATTACCCCTGCAACGAGACTTTACGCCCCGCCTTTTACACCGAACCTCTGTGGCGGCCCCGGACCTTCGGCACCGCGCCGGTGTTGCTCATGACCCAGGGCAACTATCCCCTGAAAAACCTGCACACCGTCCTGATGGCCCTGCCCGCCCTGCTGAACCGCTGGCCGGGGCTGGTGCTGCGGGTGGCGGGCTGGCCCCCGCTGGACAAGGGCGCTTTGCTGCGCCCGGTGATCGAGGCCATGTTCCCCTACCAGACCTGGTGCGCCCGGCTCATCCGGGAAAAGGGGCTGGAGGACCATGTGCAGTACACCGGCCCTTTGAAGGAGACCGCCATGCGTCAGGCCTATCTGGACGCCGACGTCTTCCTGCTGCCCTCCTACTGTGAGAACAGCCCCAACAGCCTGGGGGAAGCCATGCTGCTGGGCATGCCCTGCGTGGCCGCCCGGGCGGGGGGCATCCCCGACATGCTGCATGAGGGCGAAGGCATCCTCTACGCCCCGCCGGGTGACGCGGGGGCTCTGGCCAACGCCCTGACCGCGGTGCTGGAAGATACCTCTGCGGCCGCTGAAATGGGCCGGACCGCCCGCCGCCGGGCCCTGGCCACCCACGACCCCGACGCCAACGCCGCCGCCCTGCTGCGCATCTATGAAGCCGTGACCATCCCGGAGGCCGTCTTATGAGCTTGCCGCCCATCACCGTCATCATCCCCTGCTACCGCTGCGCGGCCACCCTGGGCCGGGCGGTGGAAAGCGTGCTGGCCGGTGCCCCGGACAACCTGCAATTGCTGCTGGTGGACGACGGCAGCCCCGACGCCACCCCCGCCCTCTGCGACGAACTGGCGGCCAAAGACCGGCGCATCACCGCCCTGCACCGCCCAAACGGCGGGGCTTCCGCCGCCCGGAACACCGGGCTGGCCGCCGCTGCCGGGGATTGGATTCTGTTCCTGGACGCCGACGATGAGCTGCTGCCCGGGCTGTGGCAGGCTTTGCCCGAAGCCCTGGCCCAAAACCCGGCCATGGTGCTTTTCGGGATGGAGCGGGCCAGCGGCCCCGCCCCCTGTCCCCTGGCGCCGGGGGTGTACGAAACCTTGAAAGACACCGGCGACGCCCTGGACCCGCTTCTGTTTGAGAGCGGATACCTGGCCGCCCCCTATTCCAAGGTGTTTTCCGCCGCCGCCCTGGGTTCTTTGCGGTTCGACGAGGGGATGGCGGTGAACGAGGACGTGCTGTTCAACCTGGAATTTCACCTTTTTTCACAAAATAAGCCTGCCATTTGCTGCCTGCCGGGTGTATACTATAAGCAAAATGATCTGGAGGAAGGCAGTCTTTCCCGCCGGCTGCGGGGGGACCTGCTGGACGCCGAAGCCTGGACCCGCCCCGTACTGGAACGCCTTCTGCGGGCCCAGGGATTTGCCCAAGAGACCGTAGCCGCCTTCTGCCGCAAAAGCAAGGTGCGGGCGGCACTGAACCAATACGGTCTGCTCACCGGGCGGGACGGAAGCCTTTCCTGCAAAGAGCGGAAGGCGCTGTTTGCCCGCATCCTGGCCGACCCGGAATGCCGCGCCGCCCTCCAGGAAGAACTGCGCCGGGACCCCCATCCCCTGCTGGCCCTGCCTTACCGGCTGGGCGCCGCCCTGGGCCTGCCGGGGCTGCTGGCGGGATACACCACCGTGAAGAACCGGCTTTTATACCGCGCAAAAGCATAAAAAGCCATCCCTGTGCGCCGTTTGCGTTGCAAACAACGGCGAAAACTGGTAAAATTTAGGACGAGAGGAGCCCCCGTATGCCCCAGCCGACGATCAGCATCGTCACCACCGTCTATGACGCCAAAGAATATCTGCCCCGCACGGTGCGGAGCATTCTGGCCCAGACCTTCACCGACTTTGAACTGCTGTTGGTGGAGGACGGCAGCCCCAACGGCTGCGGTGAACTGTGCGACGAACTGGCCAGGACCGACCCCCGCATCCGGGTGTTCCACAAACCCAACGGCGGCCCTGCTTCGGCGGCCAACATGGGTCTGGACAACGCCCGGGGGGAATACATCGGCTTTGTGGACTCGGACGACCTCATCGAGCCGGACATGTATGAACGGCTGTACAACGCCATCCAGGAATCGGGGGTGCGCATTGCCGCCTGTACCGGCGACGCCATCGACGAGACCGACGCCCCTCTGCCCGGGCGGGAGGTGGCCAAGCGGGAACACGGCGTCTGCGACGCCATGGATCTTTTGCTGGAGACCTTCCAGACCGGCAGCTTCTACGGCCCCTTGAGCTGGAACAAGCTGTTCGACATCCGCACCTTCCGGGACAAGGGGGTGCGCTACGACGAGAGCATGTTCTTCGGGGACGACGCCAGCGTGCTGCACCTGGTGTTTGAGGGGGAACGGGCGGTCTGCCTGCCGGATGTGCTCTACCATTACCGCAGCCGCGGCGGCCAGATGACCGGGGCCACATTCCCGCCCCGCAAGCTGGACGACCTGCGGATGTACTGGGACTGGCTGCTGTATTTTGCCCAGCGCCCGGGGTCGGCGGAACTCTACCGCTGGGCCGTGGCCTGGTACTGGAAGGTCTTCTACACCTTCTACTGCCTGGCGGGGGCCGCGGGCAGCCTGGACGAACTGCGGGAAGGCTTCAACTTCCACCTGAAGCATCTGCGGGGCATCCTGCCGGACATCCTGCGCTGCTCCCACGTCCCTTTGTTTGAAAAGCTGCGGGCGCTGATCTTCTGCGCTTCGCCGGACTTTGCCTATCGCCTGGCACGGCTCTGGGGCCGCGCTGCGGGCTGAAACCATAAATTTGCGGAATCAAGAACGAGGTATCACCATGGAACATATCGCGGTCAGTGTCATTGTACCGATCTACAACACCAAACCTTTCCTGGAAGAGTGCATCCAGAGCATTCTGGACCAGGGCAAGACCTTTGAACCCCCGTTCGAGGTCATTCTGGTGGATGACGGCTCCACCGACGGCTGCGGCGAACTGTGCGATGCCTTTGCCGAAAAAGACAAGCGCATCCGGGTCATCCATCAGGAGAACCAGGGCCTGTCCGCCGCCCGCAATACCGGCATCGACGCCGCCCAAGGCCGCTACTATGCCTTTGTGGATTCGGACGACATCCTGCGCCCCGAATACCTGAAAAAACTCTACGACGCCTGCGAGACCCACGACGCCTACATGGCTGTCTGCGCGGTGGAGGACGTGGCCGAAAACGGCGACAGCCTGGACCCCGCCAGCTACACCGACCCCACCGCCACCGGCGTGTTTGTGGGCAAGGAACTGCTGAACAACTTCTATTCCCCCAACGGCACCTACTACACCGTTGCCTGGAACAAACTCTACCGCGCTGAGGTGTGGAAGCTGCTCCACTACCCCGAAGGCCGCCTGCATGAGGACGACTTTGTGGCCCACCGGCTGTTCTGGCGGTGCGACCGGGTGGTCTGCCTGCCGGACCATCTCTACTGCTACCGCCTGCGCGGCGGCAGCATCTGCCGCACCGAGATGAAGCCCGAAGCCTTTGACGCAGTGGACGGCCTGGCCGACCGGTACCGCTTCTTTGTGGAAAACGGCGCCAACCGCACCGTCATCGACTGCGCCTATGCGGCCTGCTGGCGGCGGTATCTCTTCCTGTGCGCCAAGGTCAAGCAGAACCCCACCCCCAAGCTGGTGAAAGCCATTTCCAAGGAGCAGTTCCTGATGCAGGGGCTGATCAGCTACCTGCCCAACTGCAAACAGCTGAAAATGACCGAAAAACTTTCCGCTGCCCGCTGGGCCATGATGCCCGCGGAAAGCCTGTGCCCGCTGAAGAAGTGAGATCCATGCCCGAAACCAAGGAAAGAGCCCGCTTCCCCGTGCCCCGTCTGCCCGCCGGACGGAGTGCCCACGCCCCCCGTGTCCCCCGCGTTCTGCTGGTGCCGCCGCCGGAACTGCCGGTGCCCGCGGTACAGGGCGGCGCGGTGGAGACCCTGGTGACCCATCTCATCCGGGAAAACGAGCGCCGGGGCATGCTGGACCTGCTTTGCGCCAGCATCCCTGACCCCGACGCCGCCGCCCAGGCCAAGGACTTCCGCCACACCAAGATGCTGTATGTGGCCCGGCCCAAAGGGGCCCGGCGCTACTGGCCCCTGGTGTTCATCGAGCGGTGCTTCGGCATTGCCGCCCCCTACGACCCCTGGTACCAGAAAGTCCAGCTTTCCCTGGCGCTGGAACTGCCCGGCCCCGACCTCATCGTGGCCGAGGGGGGCACTCTGACCCAGTGCAGCGCCATCAGCCGGATGTTCGGGCGGCAGAAATGCCTGGCCCATCTCCACGGCCAGACCACCTGCAGCCACACCATGGACGAGATTTACGGCGGCGTGCTGGCGCTGAGCGAGTTTATCCGGGATGATTACCTGAAAACCAGCACCCTGGACCGCAGCCGGGCTTATATCCTGCACAACTGCATCGACCTGCAGCGTTTCACCCCCGGTGCGCCGGACATGGCGCTGCGTGCCTCGCTGGGGTTTGACCCCGGCGATTTTGTGGTGCTTTTCTGCGGGCGGCTGGAACCGGACAAGGGCATCCACAAACTGCTGGAAGCCATGGCCGCCCTGGAAGACCCCTGCATCAAGCTGCTCATTGTGGGCAGTCCCTTTTTCGGCCGCACCCAGTCCAGCCCCTTCCTGCGGCGGCTGGAACAGCAGGCCAACGCCCTGGGGGACCGGGTACGGTTCACCGGCTATGTGCCCAACGAACGGCTGACCGAATACTACCGCCTGGCGGACCTGGTCTGCGTGCCCACCCTGGTGGAGGAAGCCGCCGGGCTGGTGGCCATGGAAGCCATGGCCTGCGGCCGCCCGGTGCTGGCCACCCGCAGCGGCGGCATGCCCGAATACCTGGAAGGCAGCCAGGCCGTGCTGGTGGACCGGGGCCCCGAACTGGCGGGCCAGCTGAGCTGGGCCATCCGCATGCTGTACGAACACCCGGAACTGCGGGCCCAGATGGGTGCCGCCGGAGCCGAGGCGGCGCAGAAATTCTCGCCCGCCCGGTTCTACGATACCTTTGTGCAGACCGTATATGACTTTTTGGGCCTTGGCCCCGTGCCGGACCCGGAAACGGGGGACAGCCCATGCGAACCGCCGTCTGTGTGATCGTGCCGGTGTGGGGGGCCGAAAAGACCCTGCACCGCTGCATTGACAGCATCCTGGCCCAGCACCCCGAAGGCGGGGTGAGCTGCGTGCTGGTGGACGACGCCGGGCCCGACCGCAGCGGCGCCATCTGCGACGAATACGCCGCCAAAGATGACCGGGTGCAGGTCATCCACCGCACCGAGAGCGGGGTCTCCGGCGCCCGCAACGCCGGGCTGGACGCCGCCGATGCCGATTTCATCGTCTTTCTGGACGCCGACGACGCTCTGCGCCCCGGCGCTTTGCAGGCGGCCCTTACCGCCCAGCAGCAGGCCCCCGGGGACTTTGTCCTCTGGCACTATACCACCGAGGAAGCCTGCCCCGACCTGGTGACCCAGGCGGCCCGCACCGCCGCCCCCGCTGAACTGGCCCGGCTGTATCTGGACTGCCTCATCGCCATGCCCTGGAACAAGCTCTACCGGGCGGACCTGGCCAAGAGCCTGCATTTCGACAGTGCGTATTGTCTCGGTGAAGATTTACAGTTCGTATTGGATTATATCGCCCTACTGAAAAATGCACAGCCGGGCTTTGCCTACCGGGTGCTGGAAAGTGCCCTGACCTTCTACGACTGCAGCCGGGACGGCACCCTCTCCACCCGGTATCACAGCGATTATTGCGATATCTGGCCCCAGCATTTCGCCAAGCTGAACCGGGCGGTCACCGCCGCCCATGCCCCCGAAGAGGACCTGCTGCCCCTGTGGCGGGCGGAACTGCGGGTGTTCGCGGAAGGGGTGGCGGACATTTTGCGCCGGGACCCGGGGGAACCTGCCGCCCGTCTGGCCAAAGCCCGGGCGGCCCTGCAAAATCCTTGGCTGGGGGAGATGCTGGACACTATGAAGGCCAAGCGGTGTTACAGCCCCTATTACCTGCCTTTGCGCCTGCGCCGGCCCCGGCTGCTCTACCGCATGGCGGAAGCCGCCCGCACCGGGTCGCCCCTCTTCGGCAAGCTGGACTGGGCGGGGTATTATCTGCTGGGGGGCCGCTGGCACCGGGCCTGATTTTCCCCAAAAACGCCCCCGAATCGTGGAAAACCAAAGCACCCGTTTCCTGCATGGGAAACGGGTGCTTTTTGTTTGTATTGTCAGCGGATGGCTTCAAACCGGATGGGCCCCACCACGGCTTCGGTGCCGGGGTCCAGTTCCAGGCTGAGCACCGCCCCGCTGCCCGCGGGGGCTTCCAGAGTCACCCGGGCATCCCCTGCCGGGACGGAAGTTTCGGCCAGCACAGCGCCGTCCGCCCCCAGCAGCCGCAGGGTCCCGATGGTGCCGCTGCCCCCGCTTTCACAGGTCAGGGTGATGCGGGTGTCGGTGTGCAGGTCCATCCCGTGGGATCGCATGACCTCGCCCCCCGCCGGGTCGGTGTGCAGGCGGCGGTCCTCGTCCATCGTACCTGCCCAGGTATACCAGGAGGTATTGGGGTAGTCGATGGCGGCTTCCCCGTAAGGCAGGCCGGCGGGCTGGCCGTCCACCAGGGGCGCGCCCTCGGTGCGCAGCACCACAAAGTCGGCGGTCTCGCCGTAATAGGTCCAGCGGCCGGAGATGGAGCCTTCCAGGCTGCCGGTTTCAAAGGTTTCGTGAGAACAGACGATGGCCGCCGGGCTGTCGTAAGAGATGCCGTCGGTGTCGGTGAGGCGGCCGTCCCAGGTGCCCATCATCCAGCCGCCCTCGCCCATGTCCATGAGCATCATATACCGGCGGGTGGGGTCCAGGGCGCCGCAGACTTCCGCGATGCTGCTCTCCCCGGCAATGAGCACGTCCTCCACGTCCATGGTGTTGATGATGCCGCAGAGTTCCCTCTCTTTGGCGTTCACCCCGAAGCTGCCGTCATCCTTCCAGATACTGCCCACGGCCCCGGCGTCCACCGCCAGCACCAGGGCCGCCATGCCCAGAGTGCCCGCGGCCACACCCGCCCGGCGCAGCCGCACAGGCCGGCGCACCAGGGTGGGGGCAGCGACCGCCGCCAGCACCAGCAGGGGCACCGCCCCCATGAGGTGGTAGCGGTACTCAAAATAGGGGTCGCCGTACCGGGTATCGGTGAGAAGCAGCACTCCCAGATTCCACCAGAAGATGGCCGCCAGAACTCCCGCCGGGGCCAGTTCCCGGGGCAGGGTGCCGCGCAGGGCTTTGACGGTGAACCACAGGCAGATGGCCAGCACGCCCCCGGCCAGACCCATGCGCAGCAGGCAGGAGATGCCCTCGGCGCTGAACACGGGGATAGCAGCATCGGGCACCGCCCCGAAGAGGCGGAAAAAGCCGATGATGCAGTTGGCGGCGTTGTCCCGCAGAGTCTCCAGGCTGTTCAGGTTCATGGAGGAGGCGGTGGTCTGCACCCCCAGGGCCTTCTGCAGCCCCATTCCCAGCAGGGTGGCGGCCACGCTGCCCCCCAGGCAGGCCAGGCGGTAGGGGTCGGCCTTGTTTTTGTTTTTCAGCCAGCCCAGGCACCAGAGAGCCAGTACCGGGGCCAGGCCGCAGGCCGCCACATAGATGCCGCTGGAAAAGGCAGTGAGCCAGCACCCCGCCAAAAACACAGCCAGCAGGGCCCAGTCCCGGCGGCGGGGACGGTCCGGCGCCAGCAGCAGCGCCGCCAGCAGCAGGGGCAGCATGACCTTGAAGGCATACTGGGAGGCATTGAGGAACAGCATGTTCCAGTAGCCCGTCATGTAGAATTCATAGGGCAGCAGCACCGCCAGCACGGCCAGCGCCCCCTTGGCGGCGCTGCCTCCCAGGCGGCGGACCAGCACAAAGAGCAGTGCCGCCCACAGCCCCAGCAAGATCACGTTGCCGCACCACAAAGCCAGCACCGGATTGCCGGTCAGCCCGTAGAAGGGCAGAGCCAGGATGGTGGTGCAGTCCAGTTCCATGGTGGTGATGTACCGCCAGTCCGGCACCAGCAGGGTGCCCGACTCCCAGATGGCCATCATATGGGTGTAGACCTTGGCGGCGTCGTTGTCGATGACAGCGCCCCCCGCCCTCAGGGCTACCCCGCACAAAAACAAGATCTGGGCCGCCGCTGCCGCCCACCACAAAGCGGTTTTCCACCGCCGGGTCCTGCCGTTCATCCGCTCTTCCTCCCCCGCCCCCAAAGGGGCAGATTCTTTTGTCATTTTACCACAAATTTCCCCGCTTTGACAAACCGCCCCGGATGGAGTATAATCAAGGAAACCATATCAAACCGCTGGGGATTCATCCCCGCTTTCCATACCAAATCACGGAGGTACCCGCCATGGCCCATATCTACACATCCGCCGACCAGCTCATTGGGCACACCCCTTTGCTGGAACTGACCCACATCGAAGCCATCCTGGGGCTGAAAGCCCGGGTGCTGGCCAAGCTGGAATATCTGAACCCCGCCGGGTCGGTGAAAGACCGGGTGGCCAAGAGCATGCTGGACGACGCCGAAGCAAAAGGCATCCTGAAGCCGGATTCGGTGATCATTGAGCCCACTTCCGGCAACACCGGCATCGGGCTGTGCAGCGTGGCGGCGGCCCGGGGCTACAAGGTCATCATCGTCATGCCCGAGACCATGAGCGCCGAGCGCCGCGCCCTGATGAAGGCCTACGGCGCCCAGCTGGTCCTCACCGAAGGGGCCAAGGGGATGTCCGGGGCCATTGCCAAGGCCAATGAACTGGCCAAGGAACTGCCCAACGCCTTTGTGGCGGGGCAGTTCGTGAACCCCGCCAACCCCGCCGCCCACATCGCCACCACCGGCCCCGAGATCTGGCAGGACACCGACGGGGATGTGGACATTTTTGTGGCCGGTGTGGGCACCGGCGGCACCATCACCGGCGTGGGCAAGTATCTCAAGAGCCGGTGCCCCGCGGTGCGGGTGGTGGCGGTGGAACCCGCCGACAGCCCGGTGCTTTCCGGCGGCAAGGCCGGCCCCCACGCTTTGCAGGGCATCGGCGCCGGGTTTGTGCCCGACGTGCTGGACACCGGCGTGTATGACGAGGTGATGACCGCCACCAAGGAGGATTCCTTTGCCGCCGCCCGGATGCTGGCCAAGCGGGAAGGTGTGCTGGCGGGCATCTCCTCCGGCACGGCGCTGTGGGCCGCCATCGAACAGGCCAAGCGCCCGGAAAACGAGGGCAAGACCATCGTGGTGCTGCTGCCCGATACCGGCGACCGGTACCTGTCCACCCCCCTGTTCACCGAGGAATAAGCATACAAACAGCCCCTCTCCGCCTGGGAGAGGGGCTGTTTTTCTGTTCTGTTCGTATCACAGGGCGGGGATGTCCTCGGCGGCGGTGGTGCCGAAGATACCGTTTTCCTCCCAGTCCATGCTGCTGCCGCCCGCGGGCACCAGCGTCAGGTCGTACCAGTCGATCTGGAACCCGGCGGCTTCGGCGGCTGCCTTGATGCGGGAAAGGGTGGTGTCGTAATCTTCCTGGGTGGGGGTGCCGTCCCACAGCACCTGGACCACCACCCGGTCGGGCACTTTTGCCGTTACCGCCTTGTCAAAAGGCGCGTCCAGGGGGAAGAGATCCACGTACCCGGTCACGTCCCGCATGTTGTCGGGGGTCCAGCACAGGTCCAGTTCCACATCCATGTTCTGGATGTCCTCATAATCGGTGCCAGGCAGCCAGCCGTTGAAGGCCGGGGCCAGTTCCAGGTCAGGCAGGGCGGCATGCAAAGCGGCGCTGAGTTCGGCGGCACCTTCCTTGCCCTGGCGCACCAGGGTCCAGTTGCGGCCCTCCACCTCCCGCTGTTCCTCCCCTTGGCGGAAGAACCAGAAGGAGGTATGCACCAGAAAGGTGGTGTCGGGGCTTTGTTCGCTCTGCACCCGGGCGTAGTAGGAAAACCACTGTCCGCCGCCGCTTTCGGTGATGGTGAAGGTCTGGCCCGGGTAGGCTTTTTGGGCGTAGGCCAGCGCCCCGTTATCCGCCAGACGGCGGCTGATGGGGTCTCCGGTGATGCCGTCCACCAACAGCAGCAGCCCCACCACAATGAGGGCCCCCGCCACCCCGGCCAGAATGCGCAGAGGGTTCTTTTTCCCGGTTTTCATGGTTTATTTCTCCTTTCCGGTCTTGCCGAAAGCATACTTGAAGAGGGACGCGGCCAGCGCCCCGATGACGCAGAACACAAAAGGCCAGAGTGCGCCGGCGGCGGAACTCAGGACTGCCGCCTGCCAGCTGGTGTAGTAGGGCAGTTCGGCGGCCAGGGTCCAGACGAACCAGACCACCGCCGCCAGCACCGGCACCAGCCGCCAGAGGAAATCATCGAACCAGCACACCACCCCGCACACCAGAGGGAAGCAAAGCAGCGCCAGGGTGCTGTGGGGGCTGAAAACCACCAGCATGCTGCCACCCAGGCCCAGGACCAGAAAGCCCAGCAGCCACAGGGTGAGTTTGTTCTGCACCCGGCGCAGCACCCGGCTTTCGTCGGGGACAGGCAGGGCGGGTGCGGGTTGATTTTCGGCGCCATCCGGGCAAAGCTGAGAAAATTCCGCCCGGCAGGATTCGCACCGGGCCAGGTGTTCACGGACAAGGGCGGCGCTGTCGGCGCTGGCCACGCCGTCGGCCACCAGAGGTGCCAGGTCCCGGCACACATCGCAGGAAATACCGCCCGGCAGCGGCGTTGTATGTTCAGTCATTCCAGAGCCCCTCCTTTTGTAAGGTAGATTTGAGCCAAGTCCGGGTGCGGTGTTCCATCACCCGGGCGCTGTTTTCGGTGATCTGCAGGCGGGCCGCGATCTCGGCGTAGGCGTATCCTTCAGCCCGCAGGGCCACCACCTCCGACGCGGGCGGGCCTTTTTCCGCCAGCAGCTGCCGTACCCGGTCCAGTTTGCGGCGGGCGTCGGCCTGTTCCGCCATGCGGTCGTCCATGTACAGACCCAGCATGTCGTCGTATTCCAGGGTGGGACGGCTGCGGCGCAGGTCCTCCAGCCAGATATTGCGGGCCAGGCCGAACAGCCAGGCCTTGATGCTGCCTTCGCCCCGGTAGGCGGGCAGGCACCGCAGCGCCCGCAGAAAGGTATCGGCCAGAAGGTCCTCGGCCCGGTGGGGGTCACGGCACAGGTGCAACAAATACCGGTACAGTGGTGTTTTGTAGGTATTGTACAGGGATTCCCGTTCCGGTATGGCCATGGGCGGCCCCGCCTCCTTTCCGATGATTTTTGAGCGCTCTTGTCAATAGAGTGATGGGTGGGGGGGATTTTGTTACAGTAGGTACAATATTTTTTGTTGGGGTGGTTTTTGGGGAAACGGCTTCTGGCCGGGGAGTTCTTTCTTTTCGTGCCCGAAGCTGCTGGGGAACGGCATTTAGCCGTTCAGTCCTTCCTTTTGTGACCAAAAGGAAGCGAAAAATCCCGCCGTTCCGATGCGGTGGCGGTTTTTCGGTTCCTTTTTGACGCCAAAAAGGAACAACCATCCGGCAAGATGCCATTTCCCAAGAAGCAATCAACAAAAAGGAAGAATCAAGCGGCTGACCGCCGTACATCGGTTCTGCCCGCCACCACCTCTGCATACCCTTTTCCTGCACGGATTTTCCGCCAAAAACCAGCCCCGATGTGCGTCCACGAAATAAAGACACTCGTTTTCATGCGTCAGCCACCCCTTTTTCACACATTCCCCTCTACCAAAACCCGAAAAAACAAACATATTACGTATTTACGCAATATTATAAATCATCCGTTTCTCATTTGTGAAAAATTTGTGATTATATACAAGGAAATTTGCGAAAATTGTGTGAAAACGGCGAATGAATATCCGTTGCAAAATCTGGACTTTTGGCTTATACTAAAGACAACAAGCCGTGACCCGAAACACGGCACATAAAGGAGGTCTCCGTGATGAAAATGAAGAAGCTGTTTGCCGCCCTGTTGGCCATTGCCATGTTCAGTGTTATGGCCATGCCCGCGTTCGCTGACGCCAACAGCGACTATCTGGCTGCCGTCAAGGCGTATCAGAACCAGATCGCCGCCCGTGAAGAAGCCTACGCCGCTGCCGTCAAGACCTATCAGGCCCAGTCCGCCGCCAAGGCGAAGGCCGAAGGCGAAGCCATCATCGCCGCCGGCAAGGCTGCCCATCAGCAGCAGCTGGCCGCTAACGATGCCATCATGGCGGCCGCCAACGCTGCCCACCAGGCGCAGCTGAACAAGAACGCCGCCTATGAAGCTGCCATCAAGGATTATCAGGCACAGATCGCCGCCAAGGAAGCTGCCTACATCGCCGCCGTGAAGGCTTACCAGGCCCAGGCTGCCGCCAAGGCGAAGGCTGAAGGCGAAGCCATCATCGCCGCCGGCAAGGCCGCGCACCAGCAGCAGCTGGCCGCCAACGCCGCCGTGCAGTCCGCTGCCAACGCCGCCAAGGCCCAGCAGCTGAGCGAAAACGCCGCCTATGAGGCCGCCATCGCCGCCTACCAGGCACAGATCGCCGCCCGTGAGGCCGCTTACCTGAAGGCTCTCGGCCTGTGAGAACGGCCACACAGCCTTTGATGCTTCCCTGAATACGTCCCTGCTGCCCCGCGGCCCCTGCCGCGGGGTTTTCTTTTGCCGGTGCGGGACATTTGTGCCGGGGCGCTTCTGCATCCACCCGGTCAGTATACCACGATGCATCCCGCCCCGCAAAAGCCCGCACAAAAACCGCCCCGCACCTTTCGGCACGGGGCGGTTTTTCAGGCTGTTGTGCGGGGCATCAGACGAAATCTTCCCGCATGGGGGTAAAGATATCCAGCAGTACCCCGGCCTCCAGGCAGGTGCAGCCGTGGATCACACCGTCCTGCTTGAGCAGGGTATCGCCGGGGCCCACCTCCCGGGTGGTGTCCCCCACGGTGAAGCGGAACCGCCCGGACACCACATAGGTGATCTGGGTGTGGGGGTGGCTGTGCAGGGCGCCCACCGCCCCTTCGGCAAAGGTGTTCTCCACGCACATCACGTCCTTGCTGTACGCCAGGACCCGGCGCACCACGCCCTCGCCGCCGGCTTCGGGCACAGTCTCTGCGTGGGGGACCCAGATTTCGTTGATATGCTGTTTTTCCATCAGATGATCAACCTTTTCGCCGCGCTCTCTTTCAGAGGGATCCTCACCGGGCCCACGGCGCGGCACTTTGCCATTACCATAGCATACCGCCCCGAAAAAAGCAACGGCGGGACTTTATTCCCGGCACAACAAAAAACCGCCGCCCTGTGCACAAAGGGCGGCGGTTTTGCTTGTTATACGCCGGTATAGCTGGCCAGGAAACGGCGGGTGCGCTCCTCCCGGGGATGGTCGATGACCTGGTGGGCGGGGCCTTCCTCCACCACCACGCCGCTGTCCATGAAGAGGATGCGGTCGGCCACGTCACGGGCAAAGTGCATCTCATGGGTGACGATGATCATGGTGGTTTTCTGGGCAGCCAGTTCCCGCAATACCCGCAGCACCTCGCCGGTGAGTTCCGGGTCCAGGGCGCTGGTGGGTTCGTCGAAGCAGAGGATGTCCGGGTGCAGGGCCAGGGCGCGGGCGATGGCCACACGCTGCTGCTGCCCGCCGGAAAGCTGGTGGGGGTAATGCCCCGCCCGGTCGGACAGGCCCATCTGGGCCAGCAGAGTGCGGGCGTTTTCCTCCAGTTCCGCCAGGATGGCCTTGCGGTTCGCCTTGTAATCCGGGCGTTCCTTGGCCAGCAGCTGCCCCGCCAGCATCACGTTCTGCAGCGCCGTATACTGGGGGAAGAGGTTGAAGTTCTGGAACACCAACCCGAAATGCAGCCGCTTTTTGCGGATGGCCGCCTCGCTCTGGGTGCGGGCGTCGTCGGCGCTCCACAGCGTTTCGCCCGCCACCGTAATGGAGCCGGTATCCGCCGTTTCCAGAAAATTCAGGCAGCGCAAGAGCGTGGTTTTGCCGGACCCCGAAGACCCGATGATGGCGATGGCCTCGCCCTCGTTCAGGGTAAAGGAGATATCCCGCAGCACGGCGGTACTGCCGAAGCTTTTGCCGATGCCGGCCACTTCCAATAATGCCATAGCAGTCCCCTCCTCAGCGGAAATAAGCCAGCCGCTTTTCCAGCCAGCCGAAGAGCAGCGTCAGGGCGCCCACGAACACCAGGAAGAAGATGGCGGTGGAGAAGAGGGGCCAGATCAGGCCCTTGGCGCTGTACTCCTTGGCCATCATGATGA
>CALXHS010000035.1 GCA_944388165.1 uncultured Gemmiger sp.
TTGGGCGTATTATTTTCACAAAGTAGGAGAGAATAGCTATGTACGTTAAAGAAGTTACCGTTGAGAATCAGGTTGGTCTGCACGCTCGTCCGGCTACGTTCTTCATCCAGAAGGCCAACGAGTACAAGTCTTCCATCTGGGTCGAGAAAGAGGAGCGTCGTGTCAATGCCAAGTCCCTGCTGGGCGTTCTGAGCCTGGGCATCGTGGGCGGCACCACCATCCGCATCATTGCGGACGGCTCCGACGAACAGGCCGCTGTGGACGGTCTGGTCAAGCTGGTCAACTCCGGCTTCTCTGAATAATCCCATGCACTTCTTCGGCCGGGTGGGGTAACCACCCGGCCTTATTCTATTTTCCAAGGGGTTGCCATGACCAAGCAAGAACTGTACAAAAAAGCCTGTATGCTGCCGCTTCTGCCCGGTGTGTACATCATCCGGGATAAATCGGAGGAAATCATCTACATCGGCAAGGCCAAGCGTCTGCGCACCCGTGTGTCCCAGTATTTCCGGGAAGGGGTCCCTCACGACGCCAAGGTCACCCAGATGATCAACCACGCCTTCACCTTTGACGTCATCGTCTGCCAGAGCGAATTCGAAGCCCTGGTTCTGGAAGCCAGCCAGATCAAGGCCCATACCCCCAAATACAACATCCTCCTCAAGGATGACAAAGGGTACAGTTACGTCAAAATCACAAAAGGGGAGTGGCCCCGCATCTCTGCTGCGCTGCAGAAGGACGACGAAAACGCCGACTACATCGGCCCTTTCACCTCCTCCTTCGCAGTGCGGGAGATGGTGGAGACCGCCCAGAACTGCTTCCTGTTGCCCCGGTGCAACAAGGAATTCCCCCGGGATATCGGAAAGGGCCGTCCCTGCCTGAACGCCCACATCGGCAAATGTATGGCAGTATGCAGCGGCAAGGTGAGCTGCCAGGCCTATAACGAGGCGGTGCAAGGGGCCCTCCAGATGATCCGCTACGGCAAAAAGGACATCCTGCGCCAGCTGCGGGAAAAGATGGAAGCCGCCGCCGAACGCCTGGACTTTGAGACCGCCGCCATTCTGCGGGACCAGATCGCCGCCATTGAGCGGGTGGCCGCCGGGCAGAAGGTGGTCATGGAAAGCGGCGCTGAAATGGATGTTGTCGCTTTTGCGGGCACCAGCAAGGCGGTGTGCGCCGCCGTACTGCGCTACCGGGATGGCCGCCTGACCGACAAACGGGAATTCATGTTCCACGATACCGCCGATATCGCCGCCGTGCGGGAAGAGTTCCTGCCCCAGTATTATCTGGGCGGGGAATATGTGCCCAAGACGGTGGCGGTGGATGCCCTGCCTGAAGCCCACGAAGCCCTGAGCGAAGCCCTGGCCCAGGCCCGGGGCAGCAAGGTGGAGCTGTATGTGCCTCAGCGGGGGGATGTGGCCAAGCTGGTCACCATGGCCTACACCAACGCGGTGGAGCGCCTGGGCCGGGAGAGCGGCCGCTATACCCGGGAGGAAAAACTGCTGGAAGAGGCTGCCCAGGTGCTGGGACTCAAAGCTCCGCCCCGCCTCATCGAAAGCTATGATATCTCCAACTGGGGCGATGGCTCCAGCGTTTGTGGTATGGTGGTATTCAAGGACGGAAAACCCTACCGCAGCGGGTACCGCCGGTTTAAGATGCGGGATGTGGCAGGCACTGACGACTACGCCTCTCTGGCTGAAACTCTCAGCCGCCGCGCCGAGGAATACGAAGCCGCCCGCCGTGGAGATAAGCCCGACGGCCCCGGCAATCAGTTTGCTTCTCTGCCGGACCTGCTGCTCATCGACGGCGGCAGGGGACAGGTGTCGGCGGTGCGCCAGGCTTTGCGGGGGACGGCGCTGGAACATGTGCCAACCTTCGGCATGGTCAAGGATGACCACCACCGCACCCGGGCCATTGTAGACGACGCCGGGGGCGAGATCGCCATCAACCGCCACCGCAATATCTTCACCTTCGTTACCGCCATCCAGGATGAGACCCACCGTTTTGCCAATGATTACCGCAAACGGCTGATGAAAAAGCGGTCCTATGCCGCCACGCTTACCGCTCTGCCCGGGGTGGGGGAAAAGACCTCTGCCGCTCTGCTGGCTCACTTCAAAACGGTGGCGGCGGTAAAGGCGGCCTCCATCTCTGATCTGGAGGAGGTCAAGGGCATCAGCCATGCCAAGGCGGAAAAAATTTACAACGCGTTGCGTGCCTGAAAGGCCGTATCGTCCCTGTTTCGACTTGACAATGGACGGCAAAGACCCCATAATAAATGGGATAAATGAAGAATCTTTCGCTTCAACACTGAAAAGAAAGGCAGGTGCCGCACTATGCGAGTGATCGCCGGGTCCGCCCGCGGCAAAAATCTGGCCGCCCTTCCGGGCGAAGAAGTGACCCGCCCCACCATCAACCGCGTCAAGGAAGCCATGTTTTCCAGCGTGCAGTTTCTTCTGCCCGGGGCGCGGGTGCTGGACCTGTTTGCAGGCAGCGGGCAGCTGGGTATTGAGGCCCTTTCCCGCGGAGCGGCACAGTGCACCTTTCTGGATGCCAGCCCCGATGCTGTGCGCATCGTGACCGCCAACTGCCGCACCGCCAACGTGCAGGACAAGGCGCGCATCTCCTGCGGGGATGCTTTCAACTATCTGCATACCGCCCGCGGCCCCTTTGACGTGGTTCTGCTGGACCCGCCTTACGGTCACGGAACCCTGGCCAAAGTCCTGCCGCTGCTGGAACGCAGCGTGGCGCCCGGCGGCGTGGTGTTGTGCGAAAGCGAACTGCAGGCGGAACTTCCGCCTCAGGTGGGCGGTCTGCATCTGGCAAAGCAATACAAGTACGGCAAGATTCTGGTCAGCCGTTATGAGAGAGAGGGACAACCATGAACGTGGAAGAATTGCTTGAATTGATGGAAGAGACCCTGGAAGAGGGGACTGCCGTACCCTTTGCGGCGTCCAAGCGGGTGGTGGATGTGGACCGCATGCGGGATATCATCGACGAAGTTCGCAACAACCTGCCCGACGAGATCCGGGACAGCAAGAAGATCGTTTCCGACCGGGAACAGATCCTGAAGGGGGCCCGTGCCGAAGCGGATGGCATCATCCATCAGGCGGAGGACCGCGCCCGCGCCCTGGTTTCGGAGCAGGAGATCGTCAAGCGTGCCCAGCAGCGCGCGGTGGAGATCCTGACCGCTGCCCAGACCCAGGCCAAGGAAATCAACCGCAGCGCCACCACCTACTGTGAAACCATCCTGAAAAATTCCGAGGAAGTTCTGGCCCGCAGTGTGGCGGACATCAAGAATACCCGGATGAACCTGCGCAACGCCGCCGCCCGCGGCCTGCGCGGCACCAAGAAGTGAATTACATAATCGCTCTCTATTTGTGAAAGCAGAGCCGCCGACCGGATTTTTCCGGCCGGCGGTTCTGCTTTTTTGCCTGTTTGGCCCCTGTGGCGGAATGTTTTTCCCATCACAAGGGGCTTTTTTTTCGGCCGGAATGAAGATTTTTCCCCACCGCTCCCCACGGGTTTTACGGATGTGAAAAATCTTTGTCCACAGCGTTTTTTTAGTCATTGGTCTTGCTTTTTGCCCTGTAATTTGGTACTATGATGGTACAGCTGTGGGGAAAAAAACCTAGCAGAGGGTTAAAGTGGGTAATTTTAAACGCTTTCCACAGGGTTTTCAACATCTCTTTGACAGCTGAACGTTCAAAAACGGTAAAATTCGGCAGGGAGGGGGCGCTTTCGTCATGTTCGTCGGCAGATTCGACTATGCCATCGACGCCAAGGGCCGGCTGAACTTCCCTGCCAAGTTCCGTGACGATATGGGCGAAACCTTCATCGTGGCCCGCTGGCTGGATCACTGCCTGGCGGCCTTCCCGGTGGAAGAGTTCGAGAAGGTGGCCGAGCGCATTGCCGAAAAGGGCATGGTCAAAGGCCGGCAGGTCAGCCGCATGCTGTATTCCTCCGCCATCGAGGTCACACCGGACAAGCAGGGCCGCATCCAGCTGCCCGCGGAGCTGCGCAAGTATGCGAACCTTGACCATGATGTGACCATCACCGGCAACCGTACCTTTGCCGAAATCTGGGATACCGACACCTGGAATGCCAATCAGGCCGCTCTGGACGACGACTTTACCGCCGCCATGGAAGATCTGGATTTCTAAAAACAAGCGCACCGCGCAAAAGGATAACGAAATGGAATTTTCCCACATCCCCGTACTTCTGCAGCCCTGTCTTGACGGGCTGGCCATCGACCCTACCGGCATCTACCTGGACGGTACCGCCGGCGGGGCGGGGCATTCCCGCGAGATCGCCAAACACCTGACCACCGGGCGGCTGATCGCTCTCGATCAGGACCCGGATGCGGTGGCAACAGCTACCGAAAGGCTTAAGGGTCTTCCCGCCCTGGTGGTCAGGGCCAACTTCCGGCAGGCGGCAGAAGTGCTGGATGATCTGGGAATTCCGCAGATCAACGGTGCATTACTGGACCTGGGCGTGTCCAGCCACCAGCTGGACGAAGCCGCCCGCGGCTTCTCCTACCATGCGGATGCTCCGCTGGACATGCGCATGAGCCAACAGGGCCCCACAGCCGCCGACCTCGTCAACACCCTCCCCCGGGAGGAGCTGGCCCGCATCCTGCGGGAATACGGCGAGGAACCGTATGCCTGGCAGATTGCAGGCAAGATCGTCCAGCAGCGGGAACAGGCGCCTATCGCCACCACCCTGCAGCTGGCCGAACTGGTGGCGGCGGCCGTGCCGCCCAAGGAACGCCGCAAGAGCAAGAATCCTGCCCGTCGCACCTTCCAGGCGGTGCGCATCGCCGTCAACGGGGAACTGGATGCCCTCAACGAAGGGCTGGAAGCTATCTTTGCCCGGCTGGCGCCGGGAGGACGGCTGTGTGTCATCACCTTCCACAGTCTGGAAGACCGGCTGGTCAAGAACAAGTTCCGCCGCTGGGCACAGAAATGCACCTGCCCGCCGGAACAGCCGGTGTGCACCTGCGGGGGCGTGGCCAAGGCTACCTTGATCACCCGCCATCCCATTGAAGCGGATGCAGAAGAATTGGAGGAAAACCGCCGCAGCCGTTCGGCCAAGCTGCGTGTGCTGGAAAAGAACTGACGGCCGCCGATAAGGCTTTTCAGATACATAGAGGGGGTGCCGGATATATGACCTCGGCAGCATATCAGATGAACAACGCACAGTATGTCCGCCGCGCGCCGCGGGTGCGTGTGGTGCGCGGCGGACGCTTCCGTCTGGAACGCGCCAAAGACGCCATGCGTCAGGCAGCATCGGTGATGGCTGTCGCCGTGATTCTGGCGTTGATCACCGCCATCGTGGCCAGCCAGGCAAAGCTCACCGAGCTTTCCGGCGAGATCGACGCCACTCGCAGTGATCTGGTCACGGCCCAGACCACCTACGAATATCTCTCTGGCAAAATGGACGAGATCTCCAACAGTGCCAACATCGACGAGGCGGCCCAGAATCGTCTGGGTCTTGTCAAGACCGATCCCAGCCAGGTTACCTACATCCGGCTGGAGGACGAAAGCGTGATCGAGAAGAACGGTTCTCAGACCGACGAGATCCTGGACGAACTGTACACCGCTGCCCTGAGCCTGATCGGCAGTTTCGAACCGTAACAAGCCCAAAAGCGTGCATCCCGCGTCGGGGCACGCTTTTTGCCTTTTTATGACCTTTGTCGAAGCGGAAGGATAGGATAATGCAGAACAATCGAGACAGGCAAAACGACCGGCATCCCATCAATAACGCACTGCGGGTGCGCACGCTGCTGCTGGTGTCGTTGTTCATCATCTTCGGTATGGGGCTTCTGATCTATCAGCTGTATGCGCTGCAGCTGCGCGACCCCGAAAAATACCGGGTGGGTGCGGCGGAACAGCAGCTTTCGGATGAAGAGATCCCCGCTTCCCGGGGGACGATCTATACTTCCACCGGCAAAGTCCTGGCCAAAAGCACCACGGTCTGGAACATTGTGGCGGACCCTTCCCGCTGCAACGAAAGCTACATTGCCCAGGCTGCCCAGGATATCTCCGATCTGTTGGGCGGCACCGTGACGGCGGAAAGCATTCTGGAAAAACTCAGTGACCGGGACAGCCAGTATAAGGTCCTGGCCAAGGGGGTGGACCTGCCCACCAAGGACGCCATTATAGAGTACGCCAACACCAAGCGTCCCCTGAACGAAGGCGACCCCGAAGAGGATTGGACCACCGTCCTCAAGCTGTACACCGAGCAGGCCTCTACCCGCAGCTATCCTTACGGGTCTTTCCTGTCCTCGGTGCTGGGCTTCACCAACGCCGACGGCCAGGGTGTTTATGGCCTGGAAAAATCCTACGAGGAAGAACTGGCAGGCACGCCCGGACGCCGCATCACCAGCCAGAACGCCTGGGGCTATACATCGGACGACGAAGGGGAAGTGTATGACCCCATCAACGGCTATGACCTGCACCTGACCATCGACGACAATGTCCAATCGGTAGTGGAAAAATACCTGGGCCAGGCCCTGACGGAATACAGCGTGATGAACCGCGGTACCGTAATCGTGATGGATGTGAACAGCGGTGCCATCCTGTCCATGGCCACCATGGACCAGTTTGACCCCAACGACCCCTACACTATCCAGAATGCAGCTTTGTCTGCGGTGCTGGAGGATGAGACTCTCGCGGCGGATGAAATCGACCTGCTGCAATCCCGTCTGGGTGAGGACAACGTGGCCTCCATCGTGGAGGACGGTATCCTTTCCTCCGAGGAATACTCCACTCTGCAGGGTTATATCCGGGAAGCGCAGTGGAAGAATAAAGCTGTGACCGAACTGTATTTCCCCGGCTCTGTTTTTAAGCTGATCACCGCCGCTTCGGCGCTGGATTCCGGCCTGATGGATGCCAGCCAGGTGTTTTACTGCAACGGTGAATTGACTGTCAACGAAGGCACCCAGTGGGAAACAACGTATGGCTGCGCCAACGGCGCGATTCACGGCCCGCTGGATATGGCCGGCGCTTTGGAAAAGAGCTGCAACCTGTACTTCATCCAGGTGGCCGAGCTCATGAGCCCGGAATTTTTCTATAACTATTACCAGGCTTTCGGCCTGGCCGAGACCACCGGCATCGACCTGCCCTATGAATCCAAGGGCATTTCCAAGACCCAGGCCGACATGGAGCAGGTCAAGACCGACCTGTATTCCACCGCTTTCGGCCAGACCCAGAAAATCACCGCCATCCAGATGGCCACGGCTGTTTCTGCGGTGGTCAACGGCGGTTATCTGGTCACTCCCTATGTGGTGGACAGCATGACCGATGATGCGGGCAACGTAGTCAGCCAGACCGAGCCCAACATCCGCCGTCAGGTTATCTCCGAGGAAGTCAGCAAACAGCTGTGCGAGATGATGGAGAACAACGTGGGCGGTGGTCAGGACGGCTATTCCTGCCGCAACGTGTACGTGGCCGGTTACTCCATCGGCGGCAAATCCGGTACTGCCGAGCAGCTGGACCGCAGCGAGCGCGGTGACGGTGACTACCACAAGCAGATCAGCTTTGCCGCCGTTCTGCCCGCCGATGATCCCGAGATCCTGGTATTTGCCGTGCTGGACGACCCCCGCTGGGTCGAGGACTTCGCCTCCGAGATCGTGGCTCCCATGGTAGGCAACATCATCAGCGAGATCGCACCGTATCTTGGCATTGAGCGCGACGCCGACTATGTGGAACCTGAAAGTGTCACGGTACCCAATGCTGTGGGGACCCGCTGGTCCTCCGCCCAGGCCAAGCTGAATAAGCTGGGGCTTTCCCATCAGCTCATCGGTTCCGGCAGCGACATTGTTTATCAGTATCCCGTTACCGGTGCTTCGGTCCCGGCGGGTTCTACCGTTTACTTCTACACCGACTCCACTACCGGAACTCTGACCACCGTGCCGGATGTTACCGGCAAGACCGGTTCCTTTGCCACCCAGATGCTCAAATCCGCCAACTTGAACGTGAAGCTGGTGGGGGATGAGAACGGCAAGGTGGTCTCGCAGGATGTGGCAGCTGCCTCCAGCGTGGAATACGGCACCGTGGTGACCATCCAGACCGAGAGCAGCACAACCACCGACACTACGGATACCACCGATGCCACAAATACCGATCAAACGGACAATGAGGAGGGAAATGAATGAAACCCATCCATGCCAATGAACTTCTGGCAGGCCTGACTTTGGCCCGCCCGGTGGACATCACCGCCGTCGTCACCGACAGCCGCAAGGTGCAGCCCGGCTGCGTCTTTGTCTGCTTTCCCGGCGCCCGGGTGGACGGCCACGATTTTGCCGAGGGAGCCTATAAAGCCGGGGCGGAATATATCATCGCCAATCATCCGGTGGAAGGCGTACCCGAAGATCATCTGGTCATCACCCCGTCCAGCCATATGGCCATGCTGCGCATGGCTTCCAACTACCGCACCCTGTTCAGCCCGCTGATGATCGGCGTCACCGGTTCGGTGGGCAAGACAACCACCAAGGAATTCTGTTATGCGGTGCTGTCGGCTTTCGGCAACACCCTCAAGACCGAGGGCAACCAGAACAACGAGATCGGTCTGCCCAACACTCTGTTCCGGCTGGAGGACGCCACCGAGTACGCTGTGGTGGAAATGGGCATGAGCGCCCTGGGCGAGATCGCCCGCCTGACCCGCACCGCCCGGCCCAGCGCCGGCATCATCACCATGATCGGTGTGTCCCATCTGGAAAATCTGGGCAGCCGTGAGAATATACTGAAGGCGAAGCTGGAAATCTGCCAGGGCCTGCCGGACGGCGCGCCCCTGGTGCTCAACGGTGACGACGAACTGCTGCGCGGTGCGCAGCTGCCGGCCCGCCTGCAGCCTGTCTGGTTCAGCCTGAAGGGGACAGGGGCGGACGTTTGTGCTGACGATATCCGGGACGAGGAAAACGGCACTTCCTTCACCCTGCGGGATGCTGAGCACGGCACATTCAGTGTGCATATCCCCACCCAGGGCCTGCACACCGTCAGCGATGCCCTGGCTGCTTACGCCGCCGCCACACGTCTGGGACTGGACTCCGCCAAGGCGGCTGCGGCCCTCTCCAACTACCGCACTACCGGAATGCGCCAGAACATTGTGCACCACGGTGGTGTGACCTTCATCGAAGACTGCTACAACGCCAGCCCGGACAGCATGCGTGCCGCGCTGGACATTCTGGAACGCCGGATCCCCGGCCCGCAGGGGCGTCGCATCGCTGTGCTGGGGGATATGCTGGAACTGGGCACTGCCTCGGAACAGGCCCACCGCCAGACCGGCGAATGGGCTGCCGAAACCGCTGATATCCTGCTGGCGGTGGGGCCCAACAGTGCCGCTATGGCGGAGGCTGCCGCACAAAAAGTAACAACATTGCATTGCCAAAATACACAGGAAGTAGTAGAATATCTAAGGTTGAACCTGCGCCCCGGCGACGTGGTACTGGCCAAGGCCAGCCACGCCATGCAGTTTGAAGAAATGCTGCACAGCCTGTACGCGGTTCTTCCCGACCAAGCATAAGACTACAACCTGATTTTTGGGGGAATTACCATATGGGGATGATCGTGTCCTGGATGCTGATCGCGGCGGCCATCGCTGCTTTCTGCATTACCGTTGTTTCAGGCTTTTTCCTGATCCCGGCCTTGCGCCGCCTGCATTTTGGCCAAACCATCCGGGAGGACGGCCCCACCTGGCACAATAAAAAGCAGGGCACACCCACCATGGGCGGCCTGTGCTTTATCCTGGGTATTCTGCTGGCCGCCGGTCTGGTCTATGCGGGGCTTTCCGCCCGCGCACCGGAACTGGTGTCGCCCCAGCAGGTGCAGGCCGGGCTGCTGGTGCTGTTCCTGGCCTTCGGTTCGGGGCTCATCGGCTTTCTGGATGACTTCGTCAAGGTGGTGCGCCACCGCAACCTGGGCCTGCTTGCCTGGCAGAAGCTCATCATGCAGTTCATCGTCACCGGCACCTTTATGTTCGGGCTGTACCGCCTGGGCCTGATGACCACCATTATCATGGTGCCTGCGGTGGGCGCGGTGGATCTGGGGATTCTGTACTATCCCATTGCCTTCTTCGGCATCATTTTCCTGGTCAACGCCGTCAACCTCACCGATGGCCTGGACGGCCTGTGCTCCTGTGTCACCTTTGTGTCCATGCTGGGCTATCTGCTGGCTGCCAGCATGCTGGGCTTCTACCATGTGGCGGTACTGTCCACCGCCACGGCTGCGGCCTGCGCCGGTTTCCTGGTGTGGAACTTCTATCCCGCCAAGGTCTTTATGGGCGATACCGGCAGCATGTTCCTGGGCGGCATGGTCACGGCCCTGGCGTTTGTGATGGGCCGTCCCGAACTGGTACTTTTCTTCGGCATCGTCTTTATCTGGGATGCCATGACCGTTGTGATCCAGCGCGTGTACTTCAAAGCCACCCACGGCAAGCGCATCTTCCTCATGACCCCGATCCATCATGCCTTTGAGATGCGCGGCTGGAAGGAAGCCCGCATCGACGCTTTCTTCAGTCTGATCGCTGTGATGGGTGTGGCGCTGGGCCTTTTGTTTATCTATCTTGCGTAACATCCTGCATTGATCCCGCTGCAGGAAAGGAGGGACCTGCCCGTGACAGCCGCACAGTTTCTTGACCTTGCCCTTGGCAACCTGATCCGCTTTTTCCGTGATGCCGCTTTCCGCAAGGAGGACCGTGGCCCTGTCTCGTGGGGGTTTGTGGGAACCCTGCTGCTGGTTCTGTGTTATGGCCTGATCATGCTGTTTTCATCCAGCTATGTCACCGCCTATTACCGATTTGACGATATCTATCATTACATAGCCCCCCAGGCCATTCTGGCGGTGGTGGGCGTTGTCCTCATGTTCCTGATCTCCAACATCGACTATCACTCCCTGCGGCATCTGTACTGGCACATGTATGTGATCCTGATGATCCTGCTGGTGTGGGCGCTGTTCAGCGAAGAGCTCAACGGCGTTCACCGTTGGGTCTACATGCTGGGCACCACCGTGCAGCCTTCCGAGATCGCCAAATTTGCGGTGATTCTGGGTGTGGCCCTGTACACCGACAAGCACTATGAACAGCGGCATACCCTGGTGCACGGCATGATCATTCCTGTTGCGCCGGTGCTGCCCATTGTGGTGCTGCTCCGTATGGAACCCCATAACTCAGCCATTCTGCTGATTTGTATGATTCTGGGCACCATGCTTCTCTGCGGCGGCTGCGCTTTGCGCTGGATGCCTGTGATGGCCGGTGTGGTCATGGGCGGTCTGTATCTGATGCTGACCGCCGAAGGCAACGACGTTGCCAACGAACGTCTGGGCGCCTGGGGCCTGTTTGCTGAAAGTGATGTGGATCTGGGGTATCAGACCATCCAGAGCCTGTATTCCATTGCCTCCGGCGGTCTGACCGGGCTGGGCATTGGCAACAGCCGCCAGAAACAGCTGTGGCTGCCCGAAGCCACCAACGACTTCATCTTCTCGGTGGTGTGCGAGGAACTGGGCTTTATCGGTGCGGTGCTCTGCATCGGCCTGTTTGCCTTCCTGATCGTGCAGGGCATCCTCATTGCCCTGCGTTCGCCGGACTACTTCGGCAGCATGCTCACCATCGGTATCATGGCCCAGATCGCCTGGCAGGTGTTCTGCCATATCGGTGTGGTTACCGCCACTTTGCCCAACACCGGCATCAGCCTGCCCTTTTTCTCTTCGGGCGGCACCAGTCTGCTTTTGCTATTGTGTGAGATGGGGGTAGTGCTCAGCGTTTCACGAGCCGGAAACGGCCGTATCATAGCCCAGCGGCGGCGCAAGCAGGAGGAATTGATGAAGCGTCTCCACGGCGATGAACCCACCCGAACGGTTTACCGCCGCCGTCAGAATGTAAGCGGCTGAGATTTGCCGTTGTCATAGAAGGGAAAGAGAGGGAGTATCATGCGCGTTCTCATTGCCGCCGGCGGCACAGCCGGGCATATCAACCCTGCACTGGCTATTGCCGGTGCGCTGAAAAAGGCCGATCCCACCGCTGAGATCCATTTTGCAGGCCGCAAGGAAGGCATGGAATATGGCCTTGTCACGGCGGCCGGGTATCCCTTCCATCACATCGAAATCAACGGCTTTCAGCGCAAGCTGACGCCCAAAAACATTGCCCGCAACTTCCAGGCAATCTATCACCTGGCCCTGTCCGGACCCCGCACCGCAGCCATCCTGCGGGAGGTACAGCCGGATCTGGTCATCGGCTGCGGCGGTTACGTCAGCGGCCCGGTGGTGCGTGCTGCGGCCAAAAAGGGCATCAAAACCGCCATTCATGAACAGAACGCTTTCCCCGGTGTCACCAACAAGTTGCTGGCTAAGGCTGTGGACGTGGTGTTTGCGGCCAGCGCCGAGGCGGTGGAAAAGCTGGGTGCACCGGATAAGACCCTGGTGGTGGGCAACCCTGTCCGCCCTGAGATCCTCACCCAGGACCGCGCCGCCGCCCGCGCCCGTATCGGGGCGGGGGACCGCACCGTGATCCTCAGCTTCGGCGGCAGCCTGGGCGCCCGCCGCATCAATGAGGTGGTGGGGGCGCTCTGCGGCTGGGAACAGAAGAGCCGGCAGAATGTACTCCACCTGCATGCCACCGGCAGCCGGGGCGTGCAGCTGTTCAAGGACCTGGCTGAAAAAGAAGGCTTTACTCCCGGGGAAAACCTGGTGGTGAAGGAATATATCAACAACATGCCGGAACTGCTGGCTGCTGCTGATCTGGTTATTTCCCGTTCCGGCGCGTTGACACTGGCGGAACTGGAAGCCATGGGCCGCGCGTCCATCCTGATCCCCAGCCCCAACGTGGCGGAGAACCACCAGTATTACAACGCTCTGGAACTGCAGAAAGCCGGTGCAGCCATCGTCATTGAGGAAAAGGACCTGACCGCCGAAAAGCTGATCGAAACGGTGACCACCCTGTTGGAGACCTCCGGCCGCCTGGCCGAGATGGGGCGTCAGGCCCGTACTCTGGCTCAGCCCCGCAGCCTGGATATGATCACCGATCGTCTGATGACCCTGGTGAAGACAGGGCGATAACCCATGAACGCCCCACCCTGTGCGGGGCGTTTTGTGCGTAAAAAGAAACAGCAACACAGAAAGGAGGCCGCGGATGGACCGTGACCAGCGAAGCCGCAGGCAGAAAACCGCCGCGACCCCGCCGCCCAACCGCCGCCCGGCGCCCCGCAGCATGAAAAGCCGCCTGGGACTGACCAAACAGGGCCAGCCGCCCCGGCAGAAACAGACCCGGCCCGCCCAGGGCAGCGGACGGCCGAACACACAGTCCGGGCCCCAGCAAAGAAACCCGGGGCAGGGCACAGGGCCCAACACGGCCCCCCGCCGCCAACAGTCGGCCCAGAACCCCCAGAATCCCGCATACAGACAGAACCCCAACCGCCGCCCGCCCCGCCGTGTGACCCATGCGGAACAGCTGCGCAAGCGGCGCCGTCGTGCCATGCTGGGCATGCTTGTGGTGTTGGCGGTGCTGATCGGCGGCATTATCCTGTCCATCAATCTGCTGTTCAAGGTCACGGATTTCCGCATAGAGAACAGCGACGGTTCCACCCCTGCCAATACCGGTATTTATTCCGAAGATCAGATCATCAGCCTGCTGGGAATTTCGGTAGGGGATAACCTTTTCGGGTTCTCCACCAAAGAAAAATCCCAGATTTTGCTCAACAGCCTGCCGTATCTGGATGTGGCAGAGGTGGGTACCCAGATGCCCGGCACTGTGGTCATCAAAGTGCAGCCGGCCACTGAACGCTTCATGCTGCAATACGGCGCCCAGTGGCTGGTCCTCAGCGACCATCTGAAGGTCCTGCGCGCCAGCGACACCCAGCCTGAAGGCCTGATCTGGCTGGAAGCCAACGTGGCCCAGGGACAGTCTATGACCCCCGGCAGTTTCCTCACAGTGCAGGACCAGGCCGATGAACAGGCCACTGCCGAAAGCAGTCACATCCCCGCCCAGGAAACACTGGAACAGCTGATGGCGGAACTGGAGACCTATGGCTTGCTGGATGGCGTTTCCATTGTGGACCTCACCGATATGTCCGAGCTGAACTTTTTTTATCAGGGCCGGGTGTCGGTCACCCTGGGAACCGCCAATAACCTGGACTACAAGATCCGCTTTGCGGCCAACCTGATCCTGGATGTGGACGGTACCGGCCTGACCGCCTCCGACCGCGGCACGTTGGATGTGAGCCGCCAGCTGGAGGACGGCAGCATCCAGGCTACCTTCAACAGCGATACCAGCACCCCCACACCGGCGCCCACGCCGGAAGCCACTGACGGTGACGCTGAAACCGGTGACGGCGGCGATGGGACGGACAGCGGCGACGGCAGGGATGCCTCCCCCGAGCCCCAGCCCACGCCGGAAGCCTGAGACCGTCAGGCAGACGCAAATACAAAAGAAAGCCCCCGCGGCCTTCCGTTACGGAAGATGCCGCGGGGGCTTTTTCTTGTATTGTCAGGGGCTTGCCGCCAAGATGACAACCCGTTTTACACGCTCAGTTCAGCCTTCTGGCCCAGGGCGTCGGGATTGGCGTCCAGCACGGGGCGAATGTACTCGTTCAGGTAATCCGTCACCTGCTCGGCAGAACGGCCGGTGAAGGCCTCGGGGGCCAGCTCGGCTTCGATCTCCTCGCGGGTCAGGCCGAAAGCGGGGTCGGCTTCCACCCGGGCGATCATGTCGTTGGGCAGGCCTTCCTGCTTGACCACAGCCGCCGCAGCCACCGCATGGGTGCGCAGGCGCTCATGCAGTTCCTGACGGTCGCCGCCCTTCTTCACAGCCTTCATCATGATGTTCTCGCTGGCCATAAACGGCAGTTCCGCCATCACGCGGCTGCGGATGACCTTGGGATAGACTACCAGCCCGTCCGAAACATTCAGCAGGATGTTCAGGATGGCGTCGGCAGCCAGGAACCCTTCGGCCATGGCGATGCGTTTATTGGCGCTGTCGTCCAGGGTACGCTCGAACCACTGGGTACCGGCGGTTACGGCGGGGTTCAGCACGTCGATCATCAGATAGCGGGACAAAGCGCAGATGCGCTCGCAGCGCATGGGGTTGCGCTTGTAGGGCATGGCGGAAGAACCGATCTGGTTCTTTTCAAAGGGTTCTTCCATCTCCTTGAAGTTGGCCAGCAGGCGGATGTCGGTGGCCATCTTCATGGCGCTCTGGGCAAGGCCGGCCAGGGCGGACAGAACATTGTAGTCCACTTTGCGGCTGTAGGTCTGGCCGCAGACCGGTACCACCTTGTCAAACCCCATCTGGGCGCAGACGTCGGCTTCCACCGCCTTGACCTTGGAGGAATCCCCGCCGAACAGCTCCATGAAGCTGGCCTGGGTGCCGGTGGTGCCCTTTACGCCGCGCAGGGCCAGCTGAGAAGCCTGATGTTCGACTTCCTGCAGGTCCATGTACAGCTCGTTCATCCACAGGGTGGCGCGCTTGCCAACGGTGGTCAGCTGTGCGGGCTGGCAGTGGGTGTAAGCCAGGCAGGGCATGTCCTTGTACTCGTCGGCGAACTTGGCCAGATTGGCCAGGGTGCCGATGATCTTCTTGCGCACCAGTTCCAGGCCCTGGCGCATGATGATCACATCGGTGTTGTCGCCCACGTAGCAGCTGGTGGCGCCCAGATGGATGATGCCCTTGGCGGTGGGGCACTGCAGACCGTACGCATAGACGTGGCTCATCACGTCATGGCGGACCAGCTTTTCCCGCGCGGCGGCTTCCTCGTAGTTGATGTCATCCTTGTGGGCTTCCAGCTCCGCGATCTGTTCGTCGGTGATGTCCAGGCCCTGCTTTTGTTCAGCCTTGGCCAGAGCAATCCACAGACGGCGCCAGGTGCGGAACTTGTTGTCGTCGGAAAAAATATACTGCATCTCGTCCGAAGCATACCGGGTGGAGAAGGGCGAGATATAACGATCATGTGCCATTACAAAAACTCTCCTTATCTGTCAGGGAAAAGGCGCATCACAGCTTGAAGTAGTTCACGCCGCCCTCAAAGATGGGCTGATACTTGTCGCCGCCCACGTTCTTGTACAGCTGGTCGGCGCTGCGCTCGCTGTGACCCATCTTGCCGAACACGCGGCCGTCCGGGCTGGTGATGCCTTCGATGGCCAGCACGCTGCCGTTGGGGTTGTAGCGCTGGTCCATTGTGGGCACGCAGTTCAGATCCACGTACTGGGTGGCGATCTGGCCGTTGGCGATCAGCTGCTGCAGCAGTTCGTCACTGCAGACGAAGCGGCCTTCGCCGTGGCTGATGGCGATGAGGTGCTCGTCGTTCACATCGCACTCAGACAGCCAGGGGCTCTTGTTGGATGCCACGCGGGTGCGCACCAGCATGCTCTGGTGGCGGTGCACCGTGTTGAAGGTCAGGGTCGGGTCGTCCTTGGTGATGGGGCGGATCTCGCCGTAGGGGACAAGGCCCAGCTTGATCAAAGCCTGGAATCCGTTGCAGATACCCAGGGCCAGACCGTCGCGCTCCTGCAGCAGACGGTTCACCGCGTCGGCCACAGCCGGGGCACGGAAGAAAGAGGAGATGAACTTGGCGGAACCGTCGGGCTCGTCACCGCCGGAGAAACCGCCCGGCAGCATCAGGATCTGGGCCGCGTCAATCTCCTTCACCAGGGCTTCGCAGCTTTCGGCAACGTCGGCGGGGGTCAGGTTTTTCAGCACCAGCACATGGGGATCGCCGCCCGCACGGCGGAAAGCCCGGGCGGTGTCGTATTCGCAGTTGGTGCCGGGGAATACGGGGATGATGACCCGCGGGGTGGCCAGACGCACGGTGGGAGCCACGCGCTGGAAGGTGTTGCAGCTGTATTCCAGCGCCTTCACTTCCTCGCCGGCACGGCGATAGGGGAAGACGGGCTCCAGCTTGCGCTCCCACACTTCCTGCAGGTGAGCCAGGTCCAGAGACTCGCCGCCCACGTTCATGGTGTAATCCACGGTGGTAAAGCCCAGGAACTCGCCGGCGGTGGCGTCCAGCAGTTCCAGGATGACCGCGCCGTAGCAGGGCTCAAACAGCCGCTCCGGACGGAAATCATTGCTCATGTTCAGGCCCACGCGGTTGCCCACGCACATCTTGAACAGGGCTTCGCCAATACCGCCGAAACCGGGGGTGGCGGCAGCCAGGACCTTGCCTTCGTCGATCATCTGCTCCACGATCTTGTAGATGGAGAGCAGGCTGTTCACTTCGGGCAGGCCGTCCTTGTACTGGGGCTTCAGAATGACCACAGAGCTGTTGGCCTTCTTGAATTCGGGGCTCAGCACGTCGCGGGTGTTGCCCACGGCGGTGGCAAAGCTGACCAGGGTGGGGGGCACGTCCAGGCCTTCGAAGCTGCCGGACATGCTGTCCTTGCCGCCGATAGAGGCGATGCCCAGGCCCATCTGGGCGTCCAGAGCGCCCAGCAGAGCGGCCAGGGGCTTGCCCCAGCGTTCCGGCTTGTCGCCCAGGTGCTCAAAGTATTCCTGGAAGGTCAGGTACATGTCCTCATGATGGAAACCGGCGCACACCAGCTTGGTGACGCTCTCCACAACGGCCATGTAGGCGCCGCGGTAGGGGTCGGCTTCGGTGAGGTAGGGGTTGAAGCCCCAGGCCATGCCGGAGCAGGTGGTGGTCTCGCCGTCCACAGGCAGCTTGGCAGCCATGGCCATGGCGGGGGTCAGCTGATACTTGCCGCCGTAGGGCATCAGCACGGTGGCCGCGCCGATGGTGGAGTCGAAACGTTCGCCCAGACCCTTCTTGCTGCACACATTCAGGTCGCCGACCATGGCTTCCATCTTTTCGGCCAGGGTGTTGCCGGGCCATTTCGGCTTCCAGGTCTTGCCGGCCTCAATGTGGGCGCTGGCATGGCGCTCGGCGCCGTTGGAGTTCAGGAACTCACGGGACAGGTTGACGATGGCGGTGCCGTTCCATTCTTCCACCATCCGCTTTTCTTCGGTGACGGTGGCCACCACAGTGGCTTCCAGGTTTTCCTCGTTGGCCAGGGCGATGAAGCAATCGGCATCCTCAGGGGCTACGGCCACAGCCATGCGCTCTTGGCTTTCGCTGATGGCCAGTTCGGTGCCGTCCAAACCTTTGTATTTCTTGGTGACCTTGTTCAGGTCGATGTGCAGGCCGTCGGCCAGCTCGCCGATGGCAACAGACACGCCGCCTGCGCCGAAGTCGTTGCAGCGCTTGATCATCCGGCAGGCATCCTCGCGGCGGAACAGGCGCTGCAGTTTGCGCTCGATGGGGGCGTTGCCCTTCTGCACTTCAGCGCCGCAGGTCTCCAGGCTGGACAGCTTGTGGGCTTTGCTGGAACCGGTAGCGCCGCCGATGCCGTCACGGCGGGTGCGGCCGGCCAGCAGGATGATGACATCGCCGGGAGCGGGCTCTTCACGGCGCACGTTCTTGGCGGGCGCAGCGCCCACCACGGCGCCGATCTCCATGCGCTTGGCCACATAGCCGGGATGATACAGCTCATCCACCTGGCCGGTGGCCAGACCGATCTGGTTGCCGTAGCTGGAATAGCCCTGGGCAGCGGTGGTCA
>CALXHS010000036.1 GCA_944388165.1 uncultured Gemmiger sp.
CCTCTGACCAATGCCAATGTTACTGTTGGCGGCGATGACTTCGCGGAAGGCGAAGGCGCCACCTACAATGTGACTGGCAGCCAGACGATTGTGGGCAGCAGTGCAAACAGCTTCACCTACGACCTGAATGAAGGCACCAAGGCTGACAACTACAACATCACCAAACGGGAAGGTACGCTGACTGTTATTGATCGTGATGCCAAGTATGAGATCACGGTGACTGCGAATAGCGGCACTGCGAAGTATGACGGTTCTGAGCATACGGTGAGCGGCATTGTTACCGATACCTTTGAAGTGGGCGGCAACACCTACACGGTGAGCGGTCTGACCGCAGAAACGAAGGGAACGGACGCGGGCGAATATTCCGTGAATGTGGTCGGCGATGCGGTTGTGCAGGATAAGGATGGCAACGATGTTACCAGCCAGTTCACCGTAAAGAAGCAGTCCGGCACCCTGCTCATTGAGAAGCGGAATGTTACCCTGACCAGTGCATCGGATGAGAAGGAGTACGATGGTACTGCGCTGACCAACGATGAGATTACCGTTGGCGGAGACAAGTTCGTTGCAGGCGAAGGTGCCACCTACGATGTGACCGGCAGCCAGACGCTGGTTGGTTCCAGCACGAACTTCTTCACCTACACGCTGAACGAAGGCACGAAAGCTGAGAACTACAACATCACCAAGACCGAAGGCACTTTGACGGTCACGAATCGTGATGCCAAGTACCAGATCACGGTGGTTGCGAACAGCGGCACTGCAAAGTATGACGGCACCGAGAAGAGCGTAAGCGGCTTCAAGACGCTGACCTTTACGGAGAACGGCCAGACCTTCACCGTGAGCGGCCTGACTGCGGAAGCGAAGGGAACGGATGCTGATTCCTATCCTGTGAACGTGGTTGGCACGCCGGTTGTTAAGGATGCTCAGAATAACAACGTGAGCGATCAGTTTGCCGTGAGCACGGAAAACGGCACGCTGACGATCGAAAAGCGTACGGTCACTATGACCAGTGCCACGGACAGCAAAATGTACGATGGCATTCCGCTGACCAATGATGATATCACTGTTGGTGGTGACGGCTTCGCTGATAAAGAAGGCGCTACCTACACTGTGACCGGCAGCCAGACTCTGGTTGGTTCCAGCGAGAACTATTTCTCCTATGCGCTGAACGAAGGTACGAAGGCGGACAACTACGAAATCAGCACGTCCTATGGTACGCTGACAGTTACCAGCCGTCCGGATGACCAGAAGTTCGAAATCACTGTCAAGGCCAATGATGCAACTGCGACTTATGACGGTAAACAGCACGATGTCAGCGGCTTCGAAACATTGGAATTTGATATCGACGGCCAGAAGTACACTGTGGAAGGTCTGACTGCCAGCGCCAGCGGCACCGATGCGGACACCTACACTTCCGAAGTGAAGGGTACCGCGGTGGTGAAGGACGCTAATGGCAACGACGTGACCGACCAGTTCACCGTGAAGAAGGAGAACGGCACGCTGACCATCAACAAGCGCAACGTGACCCTGACCAGCGCTACGAACGAAAAGGTATACGATGGTATTGCACTGACTGATGACGAAGTGACGGTTGGCGGCGACGGCTTTGCCGAAGGCGAAGGCGCTACCTACAATGTGACCGGCAGCCAGACGATTGTGGGCAGCAGTGCAAACAGCTTCACCTACGACCTGAATGAAGGCACCAAGGCTGACAACTACAACATCACGAAGAGTGAAGGCCAGCTGACGGTTACTGATCGTCCGGAAGACCAGAAGTTTGCGATCACCCTGGTGACCAACAGCGGTACCTTTGAGTATGACGGTACGGAAAAGAAGGCTGACGGCTTCGTTACGCTGAACTTTACCATGGAAAATGGTGTGAAGTATACAGTGACCGGTGTGTCCGCTTCTGCGACCGCTATCAATGCCGGCACCTATCCGGTGCAGGTAACCGGTAAGGTCCAGGTTTTGGATAGCAACAACAACGACGTGACCGCACAGTTCAATGTCACGACGCAGGAGGGTGTTCTCACCATTACCCCGCGTCCCGTCACCATTAAGGCTGACGACACCTACAAGACCGAAGGTCAGAATGACCCGACTTTGACTGCTACCGTGACCGGCGCAGTTGAAGGTGATACACTGGATTACACTGTCAGCCGTGAAGAAGGCAATGGCGTGGGTGACTACACCATCACCGTTACGGAAGGCAGCAACCCCAACTACACTGTTACGGTTGAAGAAGGCACCTTCACGATCTTTGAAGACAAGAAGGGCGGCACTGATCCTCAGGATCCCGGTAAGGAAACTGGTGACCAGATTCCCGATGCTTTCCAGACAATCTTCCAGTATGTAAGCGCCGGCAATGGCACTGTGGATGGAATTACCTATGAAGTTCACAATGCTGAAAACTGGGAGCAGAACTGGCAGACTGCCACCAAGCCTAATGTTTCTCCCAAGGCAGAAGTAAGTGTATCTGCTGCGGATGAGTATGCGTTTGATAAGTGGACCAGCCTCAGTGATGAATTTGCCTCTGTGGAAGAAATCCGCGGTATTACCACCTCGGAGAACACCACCTTCACCGCTCACTTTGATGTGGATGTGAAGGGCGACCCCGAATCTTCGAATCCGGATGACAAGGGTGACAATATTCCCGATAAGTATCAGACCGTCTTCGAATTCGTGAGCGCCGGCAACGGCACCGTGTCTGGTAATACTTACGAAGTCACCACGAACGTTGGCGGCGAAAAGCCCACCGCCAGTCCGGAGGCTGAAGTCACCGTAGCTGCTGCCGAAGGCTATGCGTTCGATTACTGGACCGACAACGAAGGCACCATTTACAGGAACCTGGATGCTATCAAGGCTGTTTCCACCAACAAGGACCTGACCTTCATCGCTCACTTTGATGTGGACGAGAAGGGCGGCGGCGAAGATGGCAACGAGCCGGATAATATCCCCGACAAGTATGAGGTCAGAGTTACCTTCGACGTGATCAACGGCAACTGGACCGAGGGCGGTAACGCTCAGAAGTTCGAGATGCTGGTTCTGGTCGATGAAAACGGTAACTGGTCCGAAAACGGTAGCGCGGTTGCAACCATGCCCGAAAGCGTGCCTGTCGACGGTTACGCTAACGGCACATGGGATCCCGCTGATGCCAAGGTCACCAAGGACAGCGATCACAGCTTCGTCTGCACCTACGTGATCCGCAACGACCTGACCTACACTGTTCGTTATCTGGAAGACGGCACCGGCCGTGAGTTGGCTGGCGCGAAGGTTATGGAAGGCCAGATCTTTGGCACTACCGTGACCGAAAATGCTCCCAGCCTGCCTGGTTACTCGCTGATGAGCCCGAGCTCTCAGTCCATTGAGATTACCACCGGCGAAAACGTCATCACCTTCTACTATCGTGAAGTTGGTCCCGACGTTGAACCCACTCCGGCGCCTACCGAAAATCCCACTACCCCGACCACTCCCACCACGCCTGCTGGTCCGACCACTGGCGGCACCACTGATACCACCACCCCGGACGAGGGCGGCGAAGGTGAAGAAGTGACCGAGGCTCCGGCAGAGGAAGAGATTCAGGAAGAAGAAACCCCGCTGGCTCCCAACGCCGGTGAGGGCGAGGAAGAAACCATTGGCGAAGAAGAGACCCCGCTGGCCGGCGGCAACGCTGCCTGGGCTCTGCTGAACCTGATTCTGACCATCCTGACCGCTCTGGGCAGCGTGCTGCTCCTGATCGGCTACCTGGGCAAGAAGCGCAAGGAAGAAGAGGACGAAACCACCGGCGAAACCACGACTGAATATGAAGTCAAGAAGCATGGCTTCTGGCGTCTGGTCAGCCTGATCCCGGGCATTGGTTCCATCATCGTCTTCATCCTGACCGAAGATATGCGCAACCCCATGGTCTTCGTTGACAAGTGGACCCTGCTGATGGTCATCATCGCTGTAATCCAGATCGTCATCGCCGTGCTGTCCATGAAGGATAAGCAGGAACCCGATGAAGATGAGGCTGCGAATGCCTGAGGCTGAGCGCAAAACCAAATAACAAGGCGGTTTCACCGTCTGAACAGGGAAAGCCCCGTGCAGAGAAATCTGCGCGGGGCTTTCTTTTGGTTTGGAGTATACCGAGAAAAGGGAGAAAATGCGGCGGGAGAACGAGTACGAAAGCAGCAAAGCGGGACCGGGCGTGGATGGTGTGTCCCGCCTGGCCGGAACAGGCCCTGCGGGCCAACATCCTGGCACAGATCAGTCTGGCGCTGAACCGCATCTGGACCGAATGGTACCCCAGCCGGGGTTATTCCTTCAACATCACCGGGTCCCCGGCGGTGGACCAGGCCTTTACCGAAGGCCGTACCGTCTACGCGGTGATGGAACGGCTCACAGCTGAACTCTTCTGCACCTATGTGCGCCGCACCGGGGACGCAGAACCCTACTTCACCGAATACTGCGACGGCAAGCTGGTGACCTGCAAGGGGATGAAACAGTGGGGAACCGTGGACCGGGCCAACGAGGGAAAAAACGCCCTGCAGATCCTGCGGTATTACTATGGCAATGAGGTGAACCTGGTCACCAGCAGCAACATTGCCTCCATCCCCCAAAGCTATCCCGGCACCCCGCTGCGCCGGGGCAGCACCGGCACCGATGTGCGCATCATCCAGCGGCAGCTGGACCGCATCGCCAAGGATTATCCTGCCTTCGGCAAACCCACCGTCAACGGCGCCTTTGACGCCGATACCGAAAACTGTGTCAAGGCGTTCCAGAAATACTTTTCCTTGACGGCGGACGGCGTGGTGGGGCGCTCCACCTGGTACAAGATCAGCTATATCTACGTCAGCGTGAAAGAACTGGCCCAGCTGACCAGCGAGGGCGAAAGCATGGCGGGCACCGTTACCGGCGGCGTTTGGCCGGGTGTGGTGCTGCGCCGGGGCGATACCGGCACCTATGTGGAGCTGGTGCAGTTCTGGCTTTCCACCCTGGCGGAATTTGACGAGAGTATTCCCGCGGTGTCGGTGGACGGCAATTTCGGCGCCGCTACCGAGCGGGCGGTGAAGGCCTTCCAGGCCGACACGGGCCTAACTGTGGACGGTGTGGTGGGCCAGGCTACCTGGGATGCCCTCTACCTGGCCTGGGTGGATGTGCAGAGCGACATGGGCGGCACGGCCTATCCCGGTACCGCCCTGCGCACCGGCAGCAAGGGCAACGACGTGCGGATGGTGCAGTTCTGGCTGCGCATTGCTGCCGACTATTACAGCTCCCTGAAGGCGGTGGATGTGGACGGCATCTACGGTTCCGGCACCGCGGCGGCGGTGAAAGCCTTCCAGAGCCTGTTCGGGCTTTCCGCCGACGGTGTGGTGGGCCGGGCTACCTGGGCCAAACTCAACGAGGTGGGCATTGCGGTGGCCAACAAACTGGTGGACCCGGGGGTGGAACCCGGCCAGTTTGTGGCCACCCTGCGCCAGGGCAGCACCGGTACCCCTGTGCGGGCGGTGCAGTACTATCTGCGCCTTATCGCCGAATACTGGCCGGGCGTGCCCTCGGTGGCGGTGGACGGGGTCTTTGGCGCCGCCACCACCGAATCGGTGCAGGCCTGGCAGCAGCAGGTGGGGCTGACGGTGGACGGCATCGTGGGCCCGGCCACCTGGAAGAGCATCTACGAGAACGCCATGCGCATGGCCGCCAGCGGGCCGGTGGTGCGGCTTTCGCCTTTGCCCCAGCCTTCCCGGGTGCTGGCCCCCGGCGACACCGGCACCGAGGTGCGGATCCTGTCCCAGATGATGGCCTTCCTGGCCCACTGGCTGCCGGATATCCCTGCCCCGCCTCAGGGAGAGTATTTCGGGGAAGAACTGGAACGGGCAGTGCTGGCGGCCCAGCCGCTGTTTGATCTGCCTGCCACCGGCCAGGTGGGACCGCTGGACTGGCTGACCTTCACGGCGGCGGCCGGGGCCTTGTACACCGTCACCCCCACCGCTGCGGCCCCGGAACCCGCCGGCGTATGGCCCGGTGCGGCCCTGGCGGCGGGCAGTGCGGGCCCGGCGGTGCTGCAGGTGCAGCAGTGGCTGAACGTGCTGGGCAGCGTCTACTGCGGGTACAGTTTTGTGGAAGAGACCGGCACCCTGGACGCCCAGACCCTGGCGGTGCTGGAAGCCTACCAGAAAACGGTGGGGCTGGACCCGGTGGGCGTGGTGGATGATGCTACCTGGAAGAGCCTGCAGGCGGCAGCCGCGCCCTACGCTGCCCAGGAAGCCTGACGGCGCGCAAAGGAGGTAACGTCCATGGCCAAACTGTTCGTATATGACGCATACGCCAACAAATTCCTCATCTACAAGGACATGAAGGAGAGCGACCCCATGCCTTACAGCTACGGCAAAACCCTGACCCTGGGGGAGTTCCGGGGCTCCTCCAACGCGGCGGTGCTGTGGACCACCACTGCCGCCATGGAGGCCTGGAACCTGACCCGGCGCAGCTACGGGGCGGGCATTCCCGTGGGATATGCCTTCAAGCGCATCTGGGAGGGCGGCCACGGCACCACCAGCCAGCACTACGCAGGGGTGGCCTTTGACGTGGGACAGACCACCACCAGCGCCAACCGCAAAAAGATCCACGCTGCCGCCACCGCCACCGGGGCCTGGGGGTACGTGGAACCGCTGTCCATGACCCCCACCTGGGTGCACTTTGACCGCCGGTACGGTACCCCCGCCTGCCCCAACACCACAGCGGGGTATCCCACCTGCCTAAAAGGGGACCGCAACACCTATGTGCTGATCCTGCAGGACGCCCTGAACGCCCTGGGATACAGCACCGGCACGCTGGACGGCATCTTCGGCAGCAAGACTTTCACTGCCCTGAAAGGGGCGCAGAAGAGCCTTGGCCTGACGGCGGACGGCATCTGCGGCTGCAATACCTGGAAAAAGCTGGCTTCGGCGGTGGTGGGCATCGGCCGCACCAAGACGGTGATTGATTCCTGAACAGGCTGTGCTATAATAAAAACAAAGGAAACCGGGCGGGGCCCGAAACAACACAGAAAGGAGAGAATGCCCATGCAAGATGTAATGGAATTTCTGCGGGAACGCCGCACCTACCGGCGGTTTGAGCCCAAACCTGTGCCCGAAGCCGTGCTGCGGGATGCCCTGGAGGCGGCCCGCATTGCCAGCTGCGGCGCCAACCGCCAGACCCTGAAGTATGTTCTGATCCAGACCCCCGCCGTGGTGGCGGAGATGAACCGTCTGGTGCGGTGGGCGGCCTTCCTGCCGCCGGAACAGGGTCAGCCCAAGGCGGGGGAGACCCCCACTGCTTTCATTGCGGTGTTCCAGGATGAACGCCAGCCCGGCGTGAACGACACCGACGCCGGTCTGGCCCTGGGCAGCCTGACCGCCGCGGCCTGGGGCCACGGTGTGGGCAGCTGTATCATGGGGGCCATCGACCGCCCTGCCATCAAGACCCTGCTGGGCCTGGACAAGGAAGAACGCCTGCGGCTGCACAGCGTGGTGGCTCTGGGGTATCCTGCCCACCACAGCCGGGTGGTGCCCATGCAGGGGGACGATGTGCGGTATTACCTGGACGAAAACCGGGATTACTGTGTGCCCAAACGGGCCATGCAGGATATTCTGCTGGGCGAATTCTAAGAAGAATCTGCGGGCGGTCTGCCGAAAAGACTGCCCGCTTTTTTGTTTGGTTTCAACAAAATTTTGTGTGGGAATTGTGAAACTGCGATATTGACAATAAAATAACGATATGATAAGATACATGCTAACGAAAGGGAGTAGTTGCACAACGCCAGTTGTGTTGGGTTCCGACAAGCACAGCCGCAAGGCTCGGATGCCCAAGCCCCCGGCAAGGGTTGACAAGACTTTTACCACAGGCCATGCCTGGGGCAAAAGTCTTTTTTTGTTAGCCTTTCGTTTCGGCGGCGGCCGCCCGGAGTCGCTGTACCGACGTTGTTCCGGGCGTTACCGAAAAGAAGTGATTCTCTCAAGGAGGACCCAATGAACATGAAGATGAATTTCACTATGCCCGGCCAGGGCGGCCCTGCCAAGGCCGCGGACGGTCTGCGCAAGGTGCTGCTGGCGGTGGCGGGCCTTGTCCTGGCCCTGGTGCTGCTGGGCAATGCCGTTTACATCATTGGGGAGCAGGAAAACGCCGTGGTCACCACCTTCGGCGTGCCCCATACCGTGTCCGCCAGCGGCCTGCACTTCAAGATCCCCTTCATCCAGCAGGTGCGCAAGGTGGATATGACCATCAAGGGCATTCCCATCGGGTATGATTCCCGGACCAACGAATCCGACACCAACGAAAGCCTGATGATCACCAGCGACCTGAACTTTGTGAATGTGGACTTTTTCCTGGAATACCGGGTGGTGGACCCCGCCGCCTACCTGTATGCCAGCGAGGAACCCACCCTTATCCTGCGCACCCTGGCCCAGAGTTACATCCGCGACACCATCGGCCTGTATCCGGTGGACGATGTGATCACCACCGGCAAGAACCAGATCCAGAGCGAGGTCAAGGACAAGCTGGCCGCCCGCATCGAGGAAGAGGGCATCGGCCTGCAGGTGGTCAACATGACTATCCAGGACGCCGAACCGCCCACGGCGGAGGTGCTGGCTGCCTTCAAGGAAGTGGAAAACGCCAAGCAGGGCGCCGAGACCGCCGTGAACAACGCCAACAAGTACCGCAGCGAACAGCTGCCCGCCGCCGAAGCCCAGGCGGACCAGGTGCGCCAGAATGCCCAGGCCGCCAAGGAAAGCCGCATCAACGAAGCCAACGGCCAGGTGGCCCGCTTCAACGAGATGTACGAGGAGTATGTGAAATACCCCGCCATCACCAAGCAGCGGATGTACTACGAGGCCATGGAGGATGTGCTGCCCGGCCTGCGGGTCATCATTACCGATGGTTCCGGCACACGGCTGGATATGTTCGATCTGAACGATATCGCCCCCGCAGCTGCGGCGGATTCCCAGTAAGGAGGAAACAAGTATGCAGAAAACCAAAAAGAGGGCGGGCCTGGGAGCCGTTGTACTCCTGGTGATCCTGGCCCTGGTGCTGCTGGGCAGCAGCCTGATCGTCACCCGCAGCAATGAATATTCCGTTATACGTCAGTTCGGCCGGGTGGTGGGCATCCGCTCGGAACCGGGTATCAGCTTCAAGCTGCCCCTGATCCAGACGGTGGACAAGATGCCCAACACCGTGCTGCTGTATGACCTGCCGGTGTCCGACGTCATCACCCAGGACAAGAAAACCATGGTGGCCGACAGCTTCATCCTGTGGAAGATCACCGACCCCCAGCGGTTCATCCAGACCCTGAACGGCAGTGTGGCCAACGCCGAAAGCCGCCTTTCCAACCTGGTGTACAACAGCATGAAGAACACCATCTCCGGCATGACCCAGGCGGAAGTCATCAGTGGCCGCAACGGCGCCTTGGCCGGGGCCATCCGGGAGGGCGTGGGCGAAAGCCTGGACGCCTACGGTGTGGAACTCATCGCCGTGGAGACCAAACACCTGGACCTGCCTGACGACAACAAAGAGGCAGTCTATCAGCGGATGATCAGCGAGCGGAACAACATCGCTGCCAGCTACACCGCCCAGGGCGAGAGCGACGCCCAGATGATCCGCAGCCAGACCGACAAGGAAGTGCAGATCATGCTCAGCGCCGCCGAAGCCGACGCTCAGAAGCTGGAAGGCGAGGGCGAAGCGGAGTACATGCGCATCCTGTCCGACGCTTATGCCGACCCCGCCAAAGCGGAATTTTACAGCTTTGTGCGCAGTCTGGACGCTGCCCGGGCCAGCCTGGAAGGCAGCGGCAGCAACGTGCTTTTCCTGGACCGCAGCTCGCCTTTGGCCGAAATTTTCTATAACCATGCTTCTTAACCGGTGATTGCCCGGGAAAAGGACATGACAAAGCGCCCCTGCCGAAAGGCAGGGGCGCTGTTTGTTGTTTCAGAGGAGGGAATCATTCGTGGCGGATGGCTTCCAGGGCGCTGATCTTCACCGCACGGTTGGCCGGGGCAATGCCGGACAACACACCGATGACGGTGGCGAAAGCCAGGGCCGAGGCCACCAGCCAGAGGGGGATGATGGAAATGACGGTGGAGCCGGTGTACATGCCCCCGCTGTTGAGCAGGGAACTGATATCGAAGGTGGCGTTGATGCCCATGCTTTGCAGCATCATCATCACCAGCCCCGCGATGGTGGTCAGGTTGTTGAGCACCAGGCTGACCAGGGCGCTGAGCAGCGCCCCCGCCACACCGCCGATAAAGCCGATGAAACCGCTTTCGATGAGGAACATCCGGCGGATGTTGCGCAGCTCACAGCCCAGCACCTTCATGACGCCGATTTCCCGGGTGCGTTCGTAGATGGCCATGGTCATGGTGTTGGCGATGTTCAGCGCCGCCACAAACAGGCTGATGGCTGCCAGGCCGCCCAGCATCAACTGGTTGCGGGCCACCTGTTTCTGCATTTCCTTGCGGGTGTCGGACATGGAATAGGTGCCGAAGCCCAGGTCCTTGATGGCTTCGCTGACCTCGTCCACGTTGTCGATCTCATCCACCTTCACGTATACCTGATTGTACTGGGTGGTGTCGGCGTTGTTGTTCTTGATGAGCTTGTTGTATTCTTCCATGAGCATCTTCATGTCCTTCAGGCGCAGGACGATGCCGCTCTGGGTCCAGTAGTTCTTTTCATCCATGGCCTTGGTGCCCACTACCACCAGCTCCCAGCTTTCCTCTTTGGGATTCTCGGTGGCGCCGGTAGCCTGGAACAAAGACATTTTGTCCTTGCTCACGTCCACAAAGGGTTCCACAGGGTTGCCCATGGCGTCGGTCATGCCGGCCCAGCGGTACCGCTTGGAGCTGTTGTAGCTACGGCGGGTGTCCTCAAAGTTATAGCCGGTGTTGGGACCCACCAGTACCGGGATCTTGCCCTTGCCGTAGGAAGTGGAATCCGAAAGCCAGTTTCCATCGGTGAGGGTGAAGCCCATGGGCTCCATGGCGGCGGGGTCGATGCCGTACAGGTTGTACAGGCCGGTCATCTGGTAGCGGTCGCTGCGCCCGGCGCTGATGCGGCCGTTCAGGCTGTAGCCTTCGTAATAGGGGGTGGCAGCCACCACGTGGTCCATCTGTTTGAACCCGGCCACCGCTTCGTCATCGAGCTTGGCGGGCTGGTCCGGCGTGGAGGACGAGGAGGTCACCCCGCCGATGGATACCGCCATGCCGCTGCCGCCGCCGTAGACCTGGATCTGGGTCAGGTCACCCCAGCTTTGCAGCATCTCGTCATAAGCCTTGTTCTGGGCAATGCCCAGACTGATCATCACGATGACCGCGCAGGTGCCCACCACCACGCCGATCACGGTCAGCGCGGTGCGCCCCTTGCGGCGGGAAAGGTTCTTGGCGGCCAGCGCCACCTGATCAGAGATCTTCATCGTCTTCCTCCAGGCTGGCCAGAGCGGCAGCCTTCTTCTTCTTGCGGACCACGACCACCACGATCACTGCCACGGCAATGACGGCCACTACGATGAGAACGATGCCCCAGACCGGGAACCCGGCGGAAGGCTGCACTTCCATATCCATGCCGGGGTCCATCATACCCATGTCGTCGTAGGTGGGCATTTCCATGACATTGGCGGAAAAGTCCTTGGTCACCGTCTTGAGAGAGCCGTCCTCGGCTTCGTAAGTAAGGGTGATGGTGCCGGTCATGGGGCCGGCTTCCATGGGCATCAGGTCAAAGTCCACGCTGTTTTCGGTGCCGGGGTTCACGTTGCCGATGTACTGCTGGGTCATGTCGGCGCCCAGGTTTTCGCCGGAGATGGAGGCTTCCAGGTTGGCCACGGCATTCTTGCCCTTGTTCACAAAGTTCAGGGTCACGCTGGTGGAGTTGCCCACATAGATGGTGTCGCTGATCTGCAGCTGGCCCAGCTCAAAGCGGTCTGGCTGGCTGATGGGCACCGAGATGGTGGTGGTGCCGGTGACGGCGTTGCCGCTGGTGGCGCCCGCGCCCACCAGGTTCACGGTGATGTTGGCCACGCCGCCGGTAAAGCCGGCGGAAGCCTGCAGGCTGAAACTCACGTCACGGGTGGACTGGGGGCTCATGGAACCCACATAGGTGGAAAGGCTGCCGCCGGTCATGGTGACGCCTTCGGGCAGGGTGAGGGAGGCCACTACGTCGGACAGGCTCTCGGTGCCGGAAGCGGCATAGAGGGTCAGGGACAGGGTGAAGGGGCTGCCGGCGGTGATGGTCTCGGTGCCGTAGCTGGACTGCCGCACGATCAGGCTGGGAGCCCGGGCCTTGCTGGGGTCATTGGGATCTTCGTCCACGCACTGGCCGATGGTCACCGAGAACTGCTGCATGGGCAGGGCGTTGTCCACATAGCTCAGGTCGATGGGCAGGGTGTTGCCGCCGCCGTTGTAGATCACGTCACGGAACAGCAGCACATAGCTGTAATAGTTGTAGGCGGGGTCGTTCTGGCCGGTGGGGTCGTCGTTTTCCTCATAGAACTGGCCGATCTCCGCCGTGCCGGTGAAGGTGAACACCGAGGAATTGATGCGGGCGGCGATCTCCTCCGGCTTGACGTTGAACTTGGAGGAGGCGCGGTCCACGATCTTCAGCACGATGTTGACCTTGTCGCCCCAGTTGATGGTGGACACTTCGCCGCCCGCCACATCGGTGACGGTGGCGGCCACCACATACGCGCCGCCGGTGGGGTTGGCGGTGCCAGGAACTTCCGGTACCGGGGTGGGGTCAGGCGCGGCGCTGGGGGCGGGTTCGGTGGTGGTGGAACCGGTACCGGATTCATCCGCCAGCGCCGGGGCGCAGACCGGCCCCACAAAGAGGGCGGCGGACAACAGCAGGCTTGCCGTCAGTTTCATTACAGAACGTTTCACAGAAAGATTCCTCCTCAGAATTTATGATTCCTTGGCCGCCGCGCCGCCGATCTCCAGGTTGTCCCGGATGGCGGCGAACAGTTCGTCGCGGCATTTTTGCTTGACATCGTCCGCCTGGCGGACATTGCTCTGCACCTTACCGTCCAGAATGGTGATGATGCGGTCGGCACACGCCGCCAAAGACGGTTCGTGGGTGACCATGACAAAGGTGATCTGTTCCTGTTTGGAAAGTTCCAGCATCCGGTGCAGTACCTGTTTGGAGGTGGTGGAGTCCAGGTTGCCGGTGGGTTCGTCCGCAAAGATGACCTTCGGCCGTCCCACAAAAGCGCGGGCGATACCTACCCGCTGCTGCTGGCCGCCGCTCATCTCGGTGGGCAGGTGGTTGGCGCGGCCGCCCAGGCCCATGGTCTTGAGTTCCTTGCGGGCCATGGCCAGCCGCTTTTTGGGGGGCACGCCCTTGAACATCAGGGGCATGGCCACGTTCTCCGCCGCCGTCATGCTGGGCAGCAGGTTGTAGCTCTGGAAGATAAAGCCCAGATGTTCCTGCCGGAACTTGGCCAGCTGGTCCTCGTCCATGGCGCTGATCTCGTGCTTGCCGATGAACACCTTGCCCCGGGTGGGCTTTTCCAGCCCGGCCAGCTGGTTCAGCAGGGTGGATTTGCCGCTGCCGGACTGGCCCACAATGCAGCAGAATTCCCCTTTTTCAATGTTGATGTCTACGTCGTTGAGCGCAATGACACGCTCTTTGCCCACGGCGTATACCTTGCGCAGTTTTTCGGTGTGGATGATCGCCGCCACGGCGCGCCTCCTTTCGGGCAAAAGAGCCGCCGCGGCGGCCCTGTCAAAACCAGATATAAGCCTATCATACCATAGCGGAACACGGGTGAGAACCCCTTTTTTCGCCGAAAGATGTAAATTTTCAGCCTTCGATTCCTGTTTTGGCGTGTGCCGCGCCATACAGAGCGGCGCCGCTCTCAATAAGAATATCCGGCAGCAGTTCCAGCCCCGGGCGCCCGCCCTTGCGGGCCTGCATCAGGAACAGCCAGGGGCGTCCGCCGGTCTTGTTTTTCACCAGGGCCAGCCGCTTGGGCTCCAGCCCGGCGGCGGAAAGCACAGCACAGGTCTCGGCCAGGCGTTCGGGGCGCTGGCAGAGCACCAGCCGGCCCCCGTGGCGCAGGGCACGGGCGGCGCAGCCGGCCAGGTCCTGCATGGTGCAGGTGTCGTCGTGGCGGGCGGCGGCCCGGCGGGCAGCGGGACTTTGGGGGCCGCCGTGGAAATAGGGCGGGTTGCAGGCCACCAGGTCGAACTGCCCGTGTTCAGGGCCCGGCAGGCAGAACTGCCGCAGGTCGGCGCAGACAGGGGTGATGTGGGCGGCATCGGGGCCGTTTCCCTCTACTGCCGCCCGGCATAAGGCAGAGGCTTCCGGGTCCAGTTCCAGAGCGGTGCAGGGACCCCGGTGGCCCATGTCGTGCCAGCATAGGGCCACGATGCCGCAGCCGCTGCACAGGTCCAGGGCGCGCTCCGCCCGGCGGGGCGGGGCGAACCGGGCCAGCAGCAAAGCGTCGGTGCCGAAGGCCGCGCCGGGGGCAGTGAACACCCGGGTGCCGTTGTCCAGGATCTCGGTAGGCATGGAAGTTTCTCCTTTACTGAAAGCGCCCGGGGTAGGGCGCAGGATTTCTGCCCATTATTATAGCATAGGGAAGGCAAAGCTGGAAGAAAGGGACGCATTTGCCTTTGTGTGTGAAAACGTGTACAATAGGGCAAAGAAGAAACGGGGCGAAAGGAGGGGGCGGGCATGGCCCAGGCCAAAACGGCGCTGCGCCGGGCCGGCGGGGTGGAATACACCCTGACCCGGCGGCGGGTGCGCAACATCAACCTGCGGGTGCGGGCCGACGGCAGCGTGGCGGCTTCCGCTGCGCCCTGGGTGCCCGCTTCGGCGGTGGACGCCTTTGTGGCCTCCCGCAGCGACTGGGTGCAGAAAGCCCGGCAGCGGGCCGGGCTGCGCGCCCGGGCGGAGGAAGAGACCCCGCTGCCCTCCAAGGCGGAAGCCCTGGCCCATATGCGGGCCTTGTGCGAGGCATACTATCCCCGGTTCGCCGCCACCTGCCCCGGGGGCCGCATGCCCAAGGTGGCGGTGCGGGACATGCACACCCGGTGGGGTTCCTGCAGCCTGTGCACCGGCACCCTGGCCTTTTCCCTGCGGCTGTGCACCATGCCTGCCGCCGCCCGGGAATATGTGGTGGTGCATGAGTTCTGCCACTTTGCCCATCCCGACCACAGCCCGGCCTTCTGGGCGGCGGTGGCCGAAGTTTTGCCTGATTACAAAGCCCGCCGCGCCATGCTGCGCACCCCCGTACCCCGCGGCGGCATAGAATGACCCACCAAACCATAACGCTGGGAGGCCCGCGCCTTGTCTGAGAACAAAAAGTATTCCATGCTGGTGAGCAACACCCTGTTGTTTGCCGTTTCCAACTTCAGCTCCAAGCTGGTCAGCCTGTTCATCCAGCCCTATCTGACCTACGCCCTGGAAAGCCCCGACGTGATGGGCGTGATCAAGCTGATGCAGAGCGTGACCAACCTGCTGATCCCGGTGGTCAGCCTGGGGGTCAGCTTTGCGGTCATCCGCTTCGGCCTGGACAAAACCAAGGATAAATCCAGCGTGTTTGTCAACGGCCTGGTCACCATCCTGCTGGGCTTTGCCATGATGGTGCTCTTCTGGCCGCTGGTGCGGATGATCCCCAACGCGGCGCCTTATCTGGTGCTGCTGTACCTCTGCGTGCTGGCCAGCTGCCTGCGAACCCTGTGCACCCAGTTCGTCCGTGCCCGCATGTGCAACCGGCTGGTGGCTATCGACGGCGTGCTCACCACCGCCACCCTGCTGGGATTCTATTTCTTCTTCCTCAGTGTGTTCAAGATGGGGGCCACCGGTTATCTGCTGGCCCTGTTCTGCTCGGATATCTGCTCGGCCATCTTTGTGTTCCTGGCGGGCGGGTGCCGCAAATACTTTGACCCGCGCAAGTTCAGCACCTCTCTGTGGAAAGAGATGCTGTGCTACTGCGTGCCCATGATCCCGGCGTCCATCAGCTTCTGGATCATCAATGCTTCCGACCAGTTCTATGTGCAGGCCATGTGCGAAGGCTACGAGGGCCGCAGCAGCGAAGCCTGGGTGGGCCTGCTGAGTACCGGCTACTATCTGCCCCAGATCATCACCTTTGTGGGGCAGTTCTTCTACGAAGCCTGGCAGCTTTCCGCTGTGACCGAGGAAGAGGAGCGGGAGGCTTTCTTCAGCAAGGTGTTCCGGGTGTATGCCAGCATGCTGTTCTGCTGTGCGGCAGGCATCATCTGGCTGTGCCAGCCCATGATGCACCTGTTCCGGGCGGACTACTACGACGCCTGGCAGTTCGTGCCTTTCCTGGTGCTGGCGTCCATGTGCACCTGCCTGAACAACTTCCTGAACAGCGTCTATGTTGTGTACAAAAAATCTTCCGGCTCTTTGTACACCATGCTGGCCGGTGCGGTGCTGAACCTGGTGCTGAACTATCTGTTCATCCTGTGGATGGGCCCGGTGGGGGCCACTTCGGCCAGTTTCCTTTCCCTGCTGCTGGTGTTCTTGCTGCGCGCCTACTCCACCCGGGGGCTTTTGTACATCGACTTCCACTCCAAGTGGATGCTGGTGAACCTGGGGCTCATCATGGTGGAGATCTGGGTGCTGTTCTATGTGGAAAACTGGGTGGCCCCGGTGACCATCCTGACCATGGTGGTCTGCGGCCTGAATTTCCGGGAAGTGTACAGCATGGCCCACAAGCTGCTGGGCATGGTGTCCGGACGGCTGCGGCGCAAGAAGAGCTGAAGGAGGAAAACAGATGGCGGATGTTGTGGTGCGGAACACGGTGCTGGCGGCGCCCTGCCGGGCTTCGGCGGGCAGCTGCCGGGTCATTGTGCCCCTGACCGCTCCCACGGCGGCGGAACTGGCGGTGCTGGCGGGGCAGGCAGCCCCGGCGGCGGACCTTCTGGAAGTGCGCCTGGACGCCCTGGCGGAGCTGACCCCAGAAACGGCGGCTGAGGCCCTGGCGGCGGTGCGGGCGGCCGCCCCGGAAACCCCCATCCTGGCCACGGTGCGCACCGCCCGGGAAGGCGGCCCCGTTGACCTGGACCCGGACGCCTATACCGCCTTGCTCACCGGATTGTGTGAACAGGCTCCCGGCGGGTTCGACCTGCTGGATGTGGAATTTTCTGTTGGATTGCAGCGGTGCGCCGCACTGCTGGCGGCAGCCCACAAGGCGGGGGCGGGGGCGGTGTTCAGCTGCCATGATTTCGCCAAGACCCCGGCTGCCGGGGCCATGACCGACCTGCTCATCTCCATGGGGGACGCGGGGGCGGACGTGGCCAAGCTGGCAGTGATGCCCGGCGATGCCGCCGACGCAGCCCGGCTGCTGCAGGCCACCGCCCAGGCAGCGGCCCGCCGTCCGGAAACGCCCCTCATCACCATGGCCATGGGCCCGGCGGGGGCGGTGACCCGGCTGTGCGGCGGGGCTTTCGGCGTATGTGCCAGCTTCGGCGCCATGGGCGGCGCTGCCAGCGCCCCGGGACAGCCTGATGCCCGGGATCTGCGGGCGGCGGTGGAGGCGATGGGGAAAGCAATGAAGTAAAAAGGCTTCCCCGCAAGGTTTTAAAATCTATTCCTTGCTCACCGGCCCCAGCCGGTGAGTAGGCCGTCGTAAGGTGGCCGCATCTCCGGGTCCAGGGCCGCAGCCCTGGTCGGCGTCCACCGCATCGAAACGGTGGCGCTTTTTCGCTTCCTTTTTGGCGACAAAAAGGAAGGACACCCCGGCAGCTTGCCGGTCCCCCGGAAATCTGAAAGCGTGAACCATAAAATAAAGCAGACAGTCGGCTAAAGACTGTCTGCTTTTACTATTTATCCGCGGGTGCCCTCGATGCTGGAATCGGTGCTGAAGCCCTGCAGGTCGGTGGGGGTCAGGCTGCCGGTCCAGCGGCCATCCTCCTGGGCGGCGTACCATTCGTCCCAGGCGGCCTGGCTGCGGATGGTGGTGCCGGTCAGGTACTTGTCATCCCAGGGATTTTCCGGGTCGGGGTCGGTGGGGTCCCAGCCGCGCATGTCCTCGTCGGCAGGGTCGGTGTAGATGGTGCCCGGTTTGCCCATGGGGCCGGGATCATTCTCGTCGTCGTAGATGATGACCCGGGTGCCCAGGTCGCAGTTGTCATAGATCCACTTCACGTCCACCACGGCCAGGCGGATGCAGCCCAGGGACGCCTGGGTGCCCAGCTGGTTGTACTGGTCGTATTCCAGGTCATCCTTGTGCTGGGTGTAGTAGGGCACACTGTGGAAGAGGTAGGCATCCCAGATGCGGGTGGCGTACTGGCCGTAGCAGGGGCCGCTGAGCAGCCGCCAGGGATAATCCACCGGGGTGGCAAAGAAGCCCAGGGGGGTATCCGGGCCGCCGGAACAGACCATGGCCATATAGGGCACGGTGTAGCGGCCTTCCTCGTCCAGGGTATAGACGGTGACGGTGGAGGCCGCCCGGTTCACCGCGATGAGATAGGGGAAGCCTTCCTTCTCGGTGACGTCGATGCCTTCGCTGATGTAGAATTCATCGGCGCACAGCCGGTCCATCAGTTCCTTGCCCCTGGCGTTCCAGGTGTCCGGGTCGGTGACCACCGGCGCGGTGCCGGTGGTGTTGGCGGATGCCAGTTCGGTGGCCTCGTCGATGCGCTGCTGGGCCGGGTCCGGGGTGGGGGTGGCCTCCACTTCCGGTGTGGGGGTGACCTCTGCCATCACGGTGGTGTCGGAACTGGCATCCTCTTCCACAGGGGCGGTCTGGGGGGCCTGACGGGTGAGGAAGATACCAGCCCCCACGCAGACAACCAGCAAAGCGGCGCAGCAGGAGATCAGGATGGTGCGGGCCTTGCGGCGCCGGGCGGTCTTGCGGCGGGCAGCCTGGCGCTGTGCGGCGGAACGGCGGTCGGGCTTGTTGGGTGTGGACATGGAAAACTCCCCTTTGTCTTGATTTGTGCGGGGTACAGGGACCCGCATTCAGTATATCCGCTGGCAGGGTCTTGGCCGTGCCCTGCCAGAAATTACCGGTTTACCGGCCGTAGCAGTCCCGCACAAAAGCCCGCAGGGCGGCGAAGCTGCGTTCCACCTTTTCGGTGTCGATGCAGTAGGCCATGCGGAAATAGCCGGGGCAGCCGAAGGTGTCGCCGGGGACCAGGGCCAGGTCGTAGTCCTGGGCCTTGCGGCAGAAGGCCACGGAATCCTCTTCCAGGGCCTTGGGGAAGATGTAGAAGGTGCCGCCGGGCTTTACCACCGTAAAGCCCAGGTCCACCAGTTCGGCATACAGCAGTTCCATGTTCCGCTCATACACCGAAAGGTCGCTGGTGGTGTCCAGACATTCGGCCACCGCCAGCTGGATCAGGCTGGCCGGGCAGTTGTGGCCGGTGCCCCGGCTGATCTGGCCGCACATGGGCACGATGTATTCGGCTTTTTCGCAGGCGGGGTTGGCGGCCACGTAGCCGATGCGCTCGCCGGGCAGGGACAGGCTCTTGCTGAAGGAATAGCAGGTGAGGGTGTCCTCATAGAAGGCGGCGGGGTGCATCTGGGGCGCGCCGCCGAAGACGATCTCCCGGTAAGGTTCGTCGGAAATCAGGAAGATATGGTGGCCGAACCGGGCGGAAGCGGCCCGCAGGCAGTCGGCCAGGGCCCGCAGGGTATCGGCGCTGTAGGCCGCGCCGGAGGGATTGTTGGGGGTGTTGATGAGCACGGCGGCGGTGTTTTCGTCCAGCATGGATTCCAGGGCGGCAAAGTCGATCTGGAAATCCTCCATCCGGGGCGGCACCACCCGCAGAGTCAGGCCCGCGCCCTCCACATAGGGCTTGTATTCGGGAAAATAGGGGGCCACGGTGAGGATGGTCTGCCCCGGCACCGCCACGCAGCGCAGGGCGTGGGCCAGGGCACCCGCCGCGCCGGTGGTCATGAAGATGTGGCCGGCGGTGTAGGGCACGCCGAACCGGCGGCGGAGGTTTTCGGCCACGGCGGCCCGCACCGAAGGGATGGTCAGGGTGGGGCTGTACCCGTGGAGGGTCATGGGGTCGCCGGTCTCCAGCAGGCGCAGCATGGTCTGGGTGAACTGGGGCGGGCAGGGCACGCTGGGGTTGCCCAGAGAATAGTCAAAGACATTCTCGTAGCCGATCTCGGCCCCCCGGGCGGTGCTCCATTCGGACAGCTGGCGGATGACGGACTTGCCCCCCAGCATGTCCAGGTAGTGTTGTGCGATCATGGTGTTTCCCTCCTGACGGTTCAGCGGCCGGGCGTGCCCAGCACGATGTGTTCCAGTTCTTCGGCGTCGGCGGCCAGATATCTGGCCCCGGCTTCTTCCAGCTCCTGGCGGGTGCGGAAGCCCCACAGGGCCCCGCAGCCGTCCAGGTCAGCGTTGTTGGCGGTCTGCATGTCCACGTTGCTGTCCCCCACATACAGGGTGGCGGCGGGATCGGCGCCCAGCTGTTCCAGAAGGGCATGGGTGCCTTCGGGGGCGGGTTTGGGGGCGACTTCCGCCCGCTGCCCCCGCACCAGGGCAAAGAGGGAGGCGTCAAAGTAATCCGCCACCACTTCCCGGGCCAGGGCGTCCGCCTTGTTGGAGAACACCGCCATCTGCACCCCGGCGGCGTGCAGGTGTTCCAGCATGGCTTCAATGCCGGGATACGGGGCGGTCTTGTCCCGCATGTGGGCGCCGTAATCCGCCTTGAACCAGTCCAGTGCGGCCGCCAGCGTCTGCGGGTCGCGCTGTCCCGGCGGGGCCAGGCGCTCGATCAGTTTGGGGATGCCGTTGCCCACAAAATAGCGGTAGGCGTCCACGGGATGCTGCGGCCAGCCCTGATGCGCACACAGCCGGTTGCCGGCATCGGCCAGGTCGTCCAGCGTGTTCAGAAGGGTGCCGTCCAAATCAAAGATCACGGTCTTGTACATACTTTTCCACCTCAGAATCCTTATGAGTTCATTATACCGCGGCTGTCAATCGGTGCCGCAAAATGTAAAAGGTGAAAAAACGGGATGCCAACCGCATAAAAATGTGGTATGATAGGGGGTATAAACAGGGGGATACTGTAATGGAATTGTTTATTGAAATCCTGAAAGCCGTTGTGTACGGCGTGATCGAAGGCGTGACCGAGTGGCTGCCCATCTCCAGCACCGGCCACATGATTTTGGCCGAACAGGTGCTGAAATTCCAGTTCAGCGACTCGTTCATGTCCATGTTCCGGGTGGTCATCCAGCTGGGGGCCATCCTGGCGGTGCTGGTGCTTTACTTTAAAAAGCTGTGGCCCTTCTGCATGGACAACGGGCGGGACAGCGGCTTCGGCCGTCATTTCCGCTGGCCGGTGGTGCGGCTGTGGTGCAAGATCATCGTGGCCTGCCTGCCCGCGGCGGTGCTGGGCTTCCTGCTGGACGACTGGCTGGACGCCCACCTGTACAACAGCGTGACCGTGGCCGCCATGCTCATCGTCTACGGCGTGGCCTTCATCCTCATCGAGCGCCGTCCCCGGCCGCCCCGCACCACCAAGCTCAGCCGCATCGGCTACAAGCAGGCGTTCCAGGTGGGCGCGTGGCAGGTGCTGGCCATGATCCCCGGCACCTCCCGCAGCGGCGCTACCATCCTGGGCGGCATGCTGTGCGGGCTGTCCCGTCCCTGCGCTTCCCAGTTCACCTTTTTCCTGGCCATCCCGGTGATGGCCGGCGCCAGCGCCCTGAAGCTGGTGAAGTTCTTCCTGGAAGGCAACGCCCTCACAGGCGCCGAGATCATCGTGCTGCTGGTGGGCTGTGTGGTGGCCTTCCTGGTGTCCATGGTGGCCATCCGTTTCCTGATGGACTACGTCAAGCGCCACACCTTCACCGTGTTCGGCTGGTACCGCATCGTGCTGGGCGCTGTGGTGCTCATCATCTGGGTGGTGCAGACCTTCGTGCTCAAGACCCCGGCGGCACCGGCTGCCTGAGAACCGGCACAATAACAGAAAAAACTCCCCCGTTCTGCCATTGGCAGGGCGGGGGAGTTTTGATTTGCAGAAAGAGAGATCAGCGGCGGCGCGGGCGCAGCTGCTGGGACATCAGCGCCAGGAAGAGGATCAGCCCGAACAGGGCGGCCGCGGCAATGACCAGCAGAACCAGCTGGAAGGCCTGGGCGTTGAAGCTGGAACGCAGGTTTTCGGTGGCGTTGTCCAGGGCGTCGGAAACGGCGCCGGAAGAAGTGTCCCCGGCGTTGTCCAGGGCGCTGAGGGCGGCGTTGGCGGCGTCGCTCTCACCCAGGGCGTTGAGGGCTTCGGCCAGGGATTCGCTGGACATGACCTTCAGTGCGTTGCTGTCGGTCTTGACCTCCTCACCGCCCAAAGTCTCGGAAAGGTAATCCGCAAAGACATAGGCGGCACCCTGCAGGGCAGGTTCGTATTCGCTGCTCAGGGTCCAGCCGTCGGAAGTCCACATGCCGTTCATATACAGAAGCAGCTGCATGCCGGTGTCCTTGACCAGAGAGTCATACACCGTTTCACGGAACTTTTCGGTGTTGCCGGTGTTCGCGTTGCCGAAGCTGAGGGCCGCAAAGGTGTAGCAGCGGTCATGGTCGTTCAGGTCGGCGTAATAGGTGCGCATCAGGTCGGCCAGGTTGGTGTCCTGGCTCAGCTGGGAACCGATGTTCACCGAGTCCAGGTCGGCCCACAGGTCGTCGGCGCCGAACACGCTGCCGTCACCCTCCGCACCGAAGGACTCCTGCATCAGGGTGACATACCCGGCGGCGTCCGAAGCCTGGCCGCTGTACTGCTGGGCCAGTTCCATGCAGTCGCCGCCCCAGCTGCCGGTGACCGGCAGGCCCCGGTAAACCAGGTTGATGGAGGCCAGCAGATGGCCGAAGTCGATGGTTTCGCCGTTGGGCAGGGTCTGCACGCCGATGCCCACCAGTTCGCCCAGTTCGCTGTTGTTTTCCAGCACATAGGCTTCAAAGTCGGGGTCCTTGGTACCGGCGGTCATCTGCCACAGGGAATCGTTATAGGTGCCGGAACGGGTATAGGCCAGCATCAGCACGATGGGGTCGACGTCGCCGCCCTGTTCCTGGGCATAGCTTTCCGCCAGGGTCTGCAGCTCATCGAGCTGGTTCAGGGTGGCGTCGAATTCATCCGCAGCGCGGGCCTGCACCGGCAGCCCGAAGGCCAGCAGGCAGGCCGCCGCGCAGCCCGCCAGGGCGCAGGTCAGACGTTTGGTTGAGAAAAACGTGGAAAAGCACCTCCAAGGCTCAAACTAAGCGCGGCGGAAGAAATCTCCCGCCGTGCCCGGCATTTGTAATCAAATTGTATTTTTCAGTATACCATATACCCGGCGGCATGTCACGCGTTAAAATGTGAAATTCCAGAAATTTGCAAAATATCTGCGCCGGTCTTATAATAGGGCAAAAGGGCTTTTGACGGCCCTTGCGATTCGGAAAACAAGCGGGAAAGGCTGTGTTCAATGATGGAAAAATCGACCGTGTATTATACAGACTTCCGGGTGCGTGCGGGCACCAATCTGCAGGAAAAACTGGAAAAGCTCATCAAGGCGGCCGGCATCGGCCAGATCGACATGGACGGCAAGTTCGTGGCCATCAAGATCCACTTCGGTGAGCCGGGCAACCTGGCGTACCTGCGCCCCAACTGGGCCAAGACGGTGGCGGATGTGGTGAAGGAACAGGGCGGCATGCCCTTCCTCACCGACTGCAACACCCTGTACCCCGGCCGGCGCAAGAACGCCCTGGAACACCTGACTGCCGCTCAGGAGAACGGCTTCGGTCCCATGACCACCGGCTGCCAGCTCATCATCGGCGACGGCCTGCGTGGCACCGACGACATCGAGGTGCCTGTGCCCAACGCCGAATACTGCCCCACCGCCAAGATCGGCCGGGCCATCATGGATGCGGACATCGTCATCTCCCTGAACCACTTCAAGGGCCATGAGTCCACCGGCTTCGGCGGCGCGCTGAAGAACCTGGGCATGGGCTGCGGTTCCCGCGCCGGCAAGATGGAACAGCACAAGGCCGGCAAGCCGGTGGTGCAGGAAGGCCTGTGCCGCAACTGCAAGCAGTGCGCCAAGGAATGCGGTTCCGACGCCATCAGCTATGATACCGGCAAGGCGGTCATCGACCAGGACCTGTGCAAGGGCTGCGGCCGCTGCATCGGCCGGTGCAACTTTGACGCCATCTACGCCCCCGACGACAACGCCAACGCCCTGCTGGACTGCAAGATGGCGGAGTACGCCATGGCGGTCTGCCACGGACGTCCCAACTTCCACATCAGCCTGGTGGTGGATGTTTCCCCCTTCTGCGACTGTCACGGGGAGAACGACGCCCCCATCGTGCCGGACATCGGCATGTTTGCCAGCTTCGACCCGGTGGCCCTGGACCGCGCCTGCGCCGACGCCGTGCTGGCTGCCCAGCCGGTGGAAAACAGCCTGCTGGGTGAACACCGGGCAGACAAGAACTTCCGCTGCTGCGGGGACAACTTCATCGACACGACCCCTGCCTCCACCTGGCGGGAGTGCCTGGACCACGCCGAGAAGATCGGCCTGGGCACCCAGGAGTACGTGCTGAAAAAGGTGTGACCATGGCGGACAACGAGATCCTGCGGGCTCTGAACGCCCGCAAGTCGGTGCGGGTGTTCACCGAGGACCCCGTCACCGAGGAAGAGAAGGCCGCCGTGCTGGAAGCGGCCTTTCAGGCCCCCACCGCCGGCAACCAGCAGCTGTATACCATCCTGGATATCACCGACCCGGACCTGCGCCGGACCCTGGCCGACCTGTGCGACCACCAGCCTATGATCGCCCAGGCCCCCTGGTGTCTGGTGTTCCTGGCCGACTGCCGCCGCTGGCCCCGGGCCTACCGGGCGGCGGGGGTGGAGATCCGGGACCCCGGCCCCGGCGACCTGCTGCTGGCCATGGCGGACAGCTGCATCGCGGCCCAGAACGCCGTGACCGCCGCCGAAAGCCTGGGCATCGGCAGCTGCTACATCGGGGACGTGCTGGAAAATGCCGAACAGATGCGCCAGGCCCTGCATCTGCCGCCCCATGTGGTGCCCGCGGCCATGGTCATCTTCGGCCGCCCCACCCGGCAGCAGCAGGAACGGGCCAAGCCCGCCCGCTTCCCCCGGGAAGCGGTGGTCTGCGAGAATGTCTACCGGGACCGCACCGAGGAGGAACTGCGGGCCGATTTTGCCGCCCGGGCGGGGGGCGAGTACGACTTTGACACCAAGATCCCGCCCTTCTGCGCCTTCAAGTACAACAGCGATTTCAGCAGGGAGATGAGCCGCAGCGCGGCCGTCTACCTGAAGGATTTCTCCTTCGGGGTGGAATGAACAACAAAACAAAGGAGCCGCCCTGTGCCGGGGCGGCTCCTTTTGTGTTTGTGTCATTGGGGCTGGGCCAGGGCTTCGGCCAGCGCCACGAACCGGGCCACGTCCGGGATGGGGTCCAGCTGGTACAAAAGGCCGTAGGGGATGGGAAAATCCCAGTCCACCGGCAGAGTCACCAGGGAAGGGTGGACATCCGCCCAGCAGTCCAGGGTCAGCAGGGGCTGGCGGGTCTGGGCGCAGCGGTTGAACACCTCCAGGTCGTAAAACTGGGGAGTGTCCTCAATGCGGATGGCCGGGTGGCGCTCCACCTCCGCCCGCACCCGGTCCACAGAAGGGGAATCCCCCCGACGTACCATCATCAGGGTCTGGCCGTACAGGTCCTGGAGGCGCAGCCGGGGCAGCCGGGCCAGAGGATGGTCCCGGGGCACCGCCACACAGTGGTGGTACTGCCCCAAAGGCAGAAACCGGCACCGGTCCAGCCACTGGCGGGAATCACAGGCCCCGATGAGAAAGTCGAACTTGACTCCCAGGGCCCCGATCTCGTTGAGGATGCCCTGGTGGTCGTCCTCAAAGGGGACAATGTGCAGCTGATACCCGGGGAAATGCCCGGCCAGCTTGTCCCACAGGTCCATGAAGGGCTTGCAGGGGTTGAGGATGGAGGTGCCCACACAGAAGGTGGTGGGCGCAAAATCCGCCGCCGCCCGGGCTTCCTGCACCGCTTTGGCCGACAGCTCGAACATCTGCCGGGCGTACCGGTAGATGACCTGGCCTTCCGGGGTCAGGGTCACCCCCCGCCGTCCCCGGGCAAACAGGGTCAGGTCCAGGTGCTTTTCCAGGGCGTTGACCTGCTTCATCACGGCGGTGGGGGAGATGAACAGGCTTTCCGCCGCTTTGTTGAAGCTGCCCAGGTCCGCCACCTGAACAAAGGCGGTGAGCAGAGGATTGTACACGGGGCTTCCCTCCTGACAGTAGAAACTTCTGGTTAATACTATGGTACAAAACCGGCACTTCCCTGTCAAGGGGCGGGGGAGTACAATAAAGAAAAAACCAGAACAACAGGAGGTCCCGCATATGGATTGGAAGGAACTGAAAGAGACCAGCATTTTCCCCGTAGGGCAGCCCAACGATGCCTACGCCCAGTATTTTGACGGCCAGAGCTGGCTGCAGGGCCTGTCCACCGCCCAGGTGGGCATCGCCAACGTGAGCTTTGAGCCGGGCTGCCGCAACCACTGGCACATCCACCACGCCAAACAGGGCGGCGGGCAGATCCTGCTGGTCACCGCCGGCCGGGGCTACTACCAGGAATGGGGCCAGCCCGCCCGGGAACTGCACCCCGGTGACGTGGTGAACATCCCGCCGGAGGTCAAGCACTGGCACGGCGCCGCCAAGGACAGCGCCTTCCAGCATCTGGCCGTCGAGGTGCCCGGGGAGGAGACCTCCAACGAGTGGTGCGAGCCGGTGGACGAGGATGAGTATCAAAAGTTACCCTGATTTGATATTGCAAGGCCCGGTCACAATGTGATATCATATTTCTCAAAAAGACCGCATTGCGGACCACAACCTTTTGCAAAGGAGAATCCCGTTTTATGGAAAACAAGAACCAAAATTCCCGGGTACAGAACCTGGCCCTGGCCGCTATGTTCATGGCCATCGGCCTGGTGCTGCCCTTCCTGACCGGCCAGATCCCCCAGATCGGCAGCATGCTGCTGCCCATGCACCTGCCGGTGCTGCTCTGCGGGCTGATCTGCGGCTGGCAGTACGGCGGTCTGGTGGGCTTTGTGCTGCCCCTGCTGCGCTATCTGCTCTTCGGCATGCCCCCCATCTACCCCACCGGCGCTGCCATGGCCTTTGAGCTGGCCGCCTACGGCATTCTGGCCGGCTGGCTGTACGCTCACTCCCGCTGGAAGTGCGTCAAGGCCCTGTATGTCTGCCTGATCGGCGCCATGCTGGGCGGCCGTCTGGTCTGGGGTCTGGCCGAAGTGCTGCTGCTGGGCCTGGGCGGTTCCGCCTTTACCTGGGCTGCCTTCCTGGCCGGTGCCTTCACCAACGCCATCCCCGGCATCATCCTGCAGCTGGTGTTCATCCCCGCCTTCATGGTGGCTTTGGACCGCACCGGTCTGCGCCGGTTCAGCCACGCCCACAATCCGGCCAAAAAAGAAAGCTGAACCCCCAAAATCAGGACTTTCCCCGGCCCCTTTCGCCCACCCCGCGGCGGAGGGGCCTTTTTTGATGGCCGGGGGCTTGTCAGCTGCCGCAAAGATGATACAATAAAATCAAAGTAAGGCCGCGGCTGCGGGTCGGGCCGGAATACAGGAGGAAAACAGATGATCTATCTTGGCGTGGATCTGGGCGGCACCAACATCAAGGCCGCCCTGGTAGAGGAGGATGGCCGCATCCTGCGGGAGGGCAGCCGTCCCACCCGTCTGCCCCGTCCGGCGGAAGCGGTGTGTGATGACATCGCCGGTTTGTGCCGGGAACTGATGAAGGAAGAAAAACTGGGCACCGCCGATGTGGCCTGCGTGGGTGTGGGCTGCCCCGGCACGGTGGATGACACCACCGGCATGGTGCTGTACTCCAACAACCTGG
>CALXHS010000037.1 GCA_944388165.1 uncultured Gemmiger sp.
CTTGCCGTCCGCAAAGTTGGAATCCAGCAGGCTGCGGGTCACGCTGGTGAGGTAATCTACCGCGAAGTAGATACCCTGGGCATCCCGGCCCTGCACCGCCAGGTCCCGGGGCTGCTTGGCGCCGCAGCACAGCACCACCGCATCAAAGCGGTCGGTGAGTTCCTCGCGGCTGATGTCCACGCCCACGTTGGTGTTCATCACAAAGTCGATGCCTTCGGCCTTCATGATATCCACCCGGCGGTCGATGGCGGATTTGTCCAGCTTCATGTTGGGGATGCCGTACATCAGCAGGCCGCCCACCCGGTCCTCACGCTCAAAGACGGTGACGCTGTGGCCACGGCGGTTCAGCAGGTCAGCCACGGCCAGACCTGCGGGACCGGCCCCCACCACCGCCACCGTTTTGCCGGTGCGGACGGCGGGCGGTTCGGGCTGAATGAGTCCGTTCTCATAGCCGTATTCCACAATGGCGTGCTCGTTTTCCTTCACGGTCACCGGGTTGCCCACCGCCATGCCGCAGGTGCAGGCGGCTTCGCACAGAGCGGGGCAGACCCGGCTGGTAAATTCAGGGAAAAGGTTGGTGGTGCGCAGCCGGTGCAGGGCCAGGTCCCACCGGCCCTGATATACCAGGTCGTTCCATTCGGGGAACAGGTTGTTCAGCGGACAGCCGCTGGCCATACCGCCCACCATCATGCCGCTCTGGCAGAAGGGCACGCCGCAGTCCATGCAGCGGGCACCCTGGGCCTGCTGTTCGTCCGGGGGCAGGGGCAGGTGAAATTCGTTAAAATTGCGGATGCGTTCTTCCGGCGGCAGCTCGGTGCTGGTCTGCCGCGGGATCTGCAGAAATCCGGTCGGTTTTCCCATGGATATGCCCTCCTTACTTGGCGTTCTTCATAGCGTAGAAGGCCTCGATCTGGGCCTGTTCGCTGTCCTCGCCCTTTTCTTCCATCTGTGCGATCAGGCGCAGCATCTTGTCGTAGTCGTGGGGCAGGACCTTCTTGAAACGGGGCAGATACGCGCCGAAATCATCCAGAATTTCCTTGCCGCGGGGCGACCCGGTGCGTTCCACATGCTCGCGGATCAGATCTTTCAGCAGGGCTACATCGTACTTGTGTTCCACCGGTTCCAGGCTCACCATGTCCTTGTTGACACGCTGGTAGAAATCCCAGTCCTCGTCCAGCACATAGGCGATGCCGCCGCTCATGCCGGCCGCGAAGTTTTTGCCGGTCTTGCCCAGCACCACCACGGTGCCGCCGGTCATATATTCGCAGCCGTGGTCGCCCACGCCTTCCACAACAGCCACGGCGCCGGAGTTGCGCACACAGAAGCGTTCTCCGGCCACGCCGTTGATGAATGCCTTGCCGCCGGTGGCACCGTACAGCGCCACGTTGCCGATAACGATGTTCCGGCTGCGGTCGTAGGTCACGTTCTTGGGCGGGTAAACCACCAGCTCGCCGCCGGACAGGCCTTTGCCCAGATAGTCGTTGCAGTCGCCTTCCAGTTCCAGGGTCAGGCCCTTGGGCAGGAACGCGCCGAAGCTCTGACCGCCGCAGCCATGGCACAGCACATGGAAGGTATCGTCAGGCAGGGTATTGCCGAAACGGGCGGTGATCTCGCTGCCGAAGATGGTGCCGAAAGCGCGGTCGGTGTTGCCTACCGTCAGTTCCGCGCGCATGGGCTTGGGCTCGGCCAGTTCCAGGTTCTTGCGGAATTTCTTCATCAGAACCTTCATGTCGGGAGTCTTTTCCAGACCGAAGTCGTACACAGCCTTGGGGTCGAAGTGCACGCTGCTGTTCTCGATGAGAGGATTGTTCAGAAGGGCGGTCAGGTCCAGTTCGCTGGCACGGCTGCCGGTGGGCTCTGCCTTGATGGCCAGCAGGTCGGTGCGGCCTACCAGATCTTCCAGACGGCGCACGCCCAGGCGGGCCATGTATTCCCGCAGTTCCTGGGCCATGAACCGCATGAAGTTCATGACGTATTCCGGCTTGCCCTTGAAGTTGCGGCGCAGCTCGGGGTTCTGGGTGCAGATGCCCATGGGGCAGGTGTCCAGGTTGCACACGCGCATCATCACGCAGCCCATGGCCACCAGGGGACCGGTACCGAAGCCGAATTCCTCGGCGCCAAGCATGGCGGCGATTGCCACATCCCGGCCGCTCATCAGCTTGCTGTCCGCCTCAATACGGACACGGCTGCGCAGACCGTTCATGATCAGGCACTGGTGGGCTTCGGCGATGCCCAGTTCCCAGGGCAGGCCGGCGTTGTGGATGGAGTTGTTGGGAGCAGCACCCGTGCCGCCGTCGAAACCGGAGATCAGAATGACTTCGGCACCCGCCTTGGCAACGCCGGCGGCGATGGTGCCCACGCCAGCCTCGCTGACCAGCTTGACGCTGATGGCCGCCTTGCGATTGGCGCATTTCAGGTCATAGATCAGCTGGGCCAGGTCTTCGATGGAGTAGATGTCGTGGTGGGGCGGGGGAGAGATCAGACCCACGCCGGTGGTGGAGTGGCGGGTCTTGGCAACCCAGGGGTACACCTTGCCGCCGGGCAGCTGGCCGCCCTCGCCGGGCTTGGCGCCCTGGGCCATCTTGATCTGGAGCTCACTGGCGGAAACCAGATACTTGCTGGTTACGCCGAAACGGGCGGAGGCCACCTGCTTGATGGCGGAGTTGCGCTCGGTGCCGTAACGGTCCTCGAACTCGCCGCCTTCGCCGGTGTTGCTCTTGCCGCCCAGGCGGTTCATGGCAATGGCCATGCATTCGTGGGCTTCGGCAGAAAGGGCGCCGTAGCTCATGGCCGCTGTCTTGAAGCGGCGGACCAGGCTGTCCACGCTCTCCACCTCGTCGATGGGCACGCCCTGCTCAGGATAACGGAGGGTCAGCAGGCTGCGCAGATGCATTTCATCGGGACCGGTGTGGTCGATGGCATCGGTATAGGCCTTGAACTTGGAGTAGTCGCCGGTCCAGCAGGCCTGCTGCAGCAGATGGATGGTCTGGGGGTTGTACAGATGCTGTTCCGCCTGGGGGCCGCTGCGGAACTTGTGCAGGCCCAGGCTGGGCAGGTCGGAACCGGTGCCCAGACCCAGGGGGTCGTAGGCTTTCTGATGGCGTTCCTCCAGGTCATCCTGAATGTCCTTCAGGGTGATGCCGCCCACACGGGTGACGGTGTTGGTGAAGTATTTGTCCACCACTTCCTTGCTGATGCCCAGAGCTTCAAAGATCTGGCTGCCCTGGTAGGACTGGATGGTGGAAATGCCCATCTTGGACGCAATCTTCACGATGCCGGCCAGCACGGCGTGGTTGTAATCCTCCACGGCGGCGTAGTAGTCCTTATCCAGCAGCTTTTCATCGATGAGCTGGCGGATGGTCTGCTGTGCTAGATAGGGGTTGATGGCGCAGGCACCGTAGCCCAGCAAGGTGGCAAAGTCATG
>CALXHS010000038.1 GCA_944388165.1 uncultured Gemmiger sp.
CGTTCGGCATCAAGGTATCCCACTCCCATCGTCGGAGCAATCGTACCTGGAGCCCCAACGTGAAGCGCGTAAAAGCTGTCGTGGATGGGTCCCCGAAGTATATCTACGCCTGCACCCGCTGCCTGCGCTCGGGTAAGGTCACCCGCGCGGTCTGATGTTGGATCGAAAAAATGCCGGTCACGGTTTGTGGCCGGCTTTTTCTATGTGAGTTTTCCCCATCAGCAGATTCTGAAAGCGAGGTTTTTCCCATGCTGCCCCGTGATCCCATGATTTTGTTCAGTTACGTGAACACCCAGCTGCGCGACCGCGGCGTCAGTCTGGAGGATTTCTGCGCGGAAGAAAACGTAGACCGTGCCCAGCTGTGTGCCACGCTGGGAGAGATCGGGTTCGAGTATGACCCGGCCACCAATCGTTTTGTGTGATAGGCGGCACCGTTGTGCGGCGGTGTGTTCCCTGTTAGGAGGAAGCTGTAAATGAATTTCGTGTTTATCTCGCCCCATTTTCCCAAGACTTACTGGAATTTCTGCGACCGGCTCAAGCGCAACGGGGTGAATGTGCTGGGCATCGGGGATGCCCCTTATGAAATGATCCCCGACGAGCTGAAAGCCACCCTGACCGAATATTATCGGGTGGACAGCCTGGAGGACTACGACCAGATGGTGCGGGCCATGGGGTACTTCACCCACCAGTACGGCAAGATCGACTGGCTGGAAAGCAACAACGAGTACTGGCTGGAACTGGACGCCGCCCTTCGCACCGATTTCAACATCAATACCGGCGCCAAGAACGACTTTATCCAGCGCATCAAGTACAAGAGCAAGATGAAGGACAGCTACCGCGCCGCCGGGGTGCCTGTGGCACGGCATCATATGGTGTCCACCCTGGAAGCAGGGCGTGAGTTCGTGGCCCAGGTGGGCTACCCTGTCATCGTCAAGCCGGACAACGGCTGCGGCGCCGAGGCCACCTACAAGCTGGAGAACGAGGGTGACCTGCTGGACTTCTATGCTTCCTGCCCCAGCGTGCCCTACATTATGGAAGAGTTCATCAACGGAACCATCGTTAGCTTTGACGGCGTGGCGGACAGCAACTGCGTCCCCCTGTTCTACACCAGCAACTACTTCCCCACCCCCATCATGGACATTGTGAACACCCAGGGTGACCTGGCTTACTGGACCCAGAAGCGTGTGCCGGAAGCCCTGCGCAAGGTGGGCTTTGCCACCATCAAGGCCTTTGGCGCCAAGAGCCGCTTTTTCCACTGCGAGTTCTTCCGCCTGAACGAGGACAAGGAAGGCCTTGGCCAAAAGGGCGACTATGTGGCCCTGGAGGTCAACATGCGTCCCGCCGGCGGCTACACCCCGGATATGATCAACTTTGCCAACAGCGTGGACTGCTACCAGATCTGGGCAGACATGGTCTGCTTTGACCAGGTGCGCAGCCTGGACCTGAACGGCCCCCACTATTACTGTGTATATGCCAGCCGCCGGGACGGCATCCGCTATCTGCACAGCCATGAACAGATCATGGCCCGCTACGGTGCCCGCATGAAGATGTGCGACCGTCTGCCCGATGCCCTGGCTCTGGACATGGGCAACCAGATGTATGTCATCAACGCCGTGACCGAAAAGGAGCGGGACAACTTCATCCGCTTTGTGCAGCAGCGTCTGTGATTTTTCCTGCCCTGTTACCGTCCGCGGTCCTTTACAGTGGGCGGTTTTTTGTTGCGTTTTCACAATACGCAGCGGCGTCAGTTGTAAATCTTTGCCGGAAATATGCCGCTTTGCCGCTGGTTTCGTGTTTTTGCTGTTTACAGCGACGCGTTGGCGGGTGTAAAATGGAACCACTCCATAGAAAATCTGCCACCCCGGAGAGGAGAAGCAGCATGAAACGTTCCTTATGCAAGGCGCTGGCCGTGGGCCTGGCCTTATGCCTGACTGTGGGCTGCGCCAAACAGCCCGCCGGCGCCGCCACCCCCGAAACCGCCGAGAGCGCGTCCTCGGGCAAATCCTCCGCCGTTCAGACCCTTTCCACCCCGGACCCTGCCGCCGTGGCCGACGGTACCGTGCTGGGCGAAACGGCCGACGCCGGACGGTCCTATGTGGATGAGACCCTGTTCATCGGCGACTCCAACACGGCCCGGTACATGATGTATGCCGACGAGACCGGCACCGCCTTTACCTCGCTGAAAAACAACATCGGCGTGGTAAGCATGGGCGTGGGGGCCATCACCACCTTGAAATGTGAACAGTTCAAGGGTGACAGCCAGATGTACACCATTCCCGAAGCCGTAGCCAAACTCAAGCCCCGGCGGATCATCATCTGTTTCGGCACCAACAACCTGGGCGGTACCTCCACCGATGCCACCAGCTTTATCAAGACCTACCGCACCGGTCTGCAGGCCATTGAAGAAGCCTGGCCCTATGCGGAGATTATCGTGAGCGCCATTCCCCCGCTGGACAAACAGCGGGAAAATACCCGCCTGGATATGGTCCAGGTAGATGCCTACAACGCGGCCCTGGTGCAGATGTGCGAAGAGGACGGCTACCGCTTCCTCAATTCCACCGAAGTGCTGCGGGACGAGACCACCGGCTGGGCCAAGAAGGATTACACCCTGTCCGACGGCGTGCATCTTTCCAAAGCGGCGGTGACCGCTTACTTCAACTATGTACGCACCCATGCCAGCAGCACCCCCGATGAACGGCCCCAGCCTTTGGGCAGCATTCCCGAACCGGACGGCGTGCCCCTGGGCCTGATCACCAACGACCCCATCGCGGTGCGGGGCGCCAAGGTGCCTGTGGAATTCGTGAGCACCGAAGGCGGCACCATCAGCGGCCAGACCAGCCAGATGGTGAAGAAGGGCGGGACCTGCTCCACCGTAACCGCCGTGCCCAATGAGGGCTGGCAGTTCGCCTACTGGTCGGTTTCCATCGGTTCCGCCGGGTCGGGCAGTTCCCTCACCTTCACCGTGCCTTCCAACGCCGACGCGGGCGGTGTTGTGGTGACCGCTCACTTTGAGCCCGCCGCCCACGACCATAATTTTGTGGAAGTGGAAGGCAGCCGCAAGAACCCCACCTGTGAGGAAAAGGGATATGTGAAAGAAGCCTGCAGTATCTGCGGCGCGGTGCAGGAGCGGGAACTGGACGCCCTTGGCCACAAGTATGACGGCGGCAACGTGACCAAAGAACCCCAGCCCGGCGTGACGGGTGTACGCACCTACACCTGCACGGTGTGCGGCAAGCAGTATACCGAAGAGATCGCAGCGCTTCCCACTCCTCCGCCAGCCACCGATCCCGGCGGAAATGAGGGGGAAGAGACTTCCCCGCCCCCCGAAACCAGCCAGCCCAGCCCTGACCCGGGCGATGGCGGCGGTGGTGATGGTGAAGGCGGTGGCGGAACCGGTGAAGGTGAAGGTGAAGGTGAAGGTGGAGGCGAAGGCGAAGTCGTGCCCGATCCCCCGCCCCCCACGGATAATCCCGATGGAGGCAGCACCGAACCGCCCCCTCCCGTTGAACCCACCGAGCCGGTCACGCCGGACCCCAGTCCTGAAACCACCACGGAGGAACCCCAGACGGAATCCCTGCCTGCTGAGGTTCCCGCCGAATAATCCAACAGCCTGAAAAAACAAACATCCGACCTTCCCCCTGCCTGCCGGGGGGAAGGCTTTTGTGTCCACCGAAGGAAGGAATCTATCACATGGACCAGAAAACAAAAAACTCGGCCCGGATCTCCCGGTTTCTGCCTTATCTGATGCGGTACAAGGGCATTCTGCTCTTTGACCTGTTCTGTGCCGCCATGACCACCCTCTGCGATATCGTGCTGCCCTCCATCATGCGGTACCTGACCAACGCCGCCACCGATCCTTCGGTGGTGCTGACAGTGGCCACGGTGGGCAAGCTGGCCGGGCTGTACCTGGTGCTGCGCATCATTGACGGCGCCGCCAGCTACTACATGTCCGGTACCGGGCACATCATGGGCGTGTACATCGAGACCGACATGCGCCGGGATGCCTTCGCCCATCTGCAACGGCTGAGCCACACCTACTACAACAACACCAAAGTGGGCCAGATCATGGGCCGTATCACCAACGACCTGTTTGATGTGACCGAATTTGCCCACCACTGCCCCGAGGAATTCTTCATCGCCGCCATCAAGATCGTGGCGTCCTTTGTGATCCTGTGCGGCGCCAGCGTGCCCCTGACCCTCATCGTGTTCGCCTGCGTGCCCCTGATGATGGTGGTCAGCGTGCGGCTGAACCTGCGGCTGCGGGCGGCGTTCCGCAAGCAGCGGTTCCAGATCGGCGAGCTGAACGCCTCCATTGAGGACAGCCTGCTGGGCCAGCGGGTGGTGAAGGCTTTCGCCGCCGAGGAACAGGAAAAAGGCAAGTTCGAGGTGGGCAACCAGGCTTTCCAGACCATCAAGAAAAAGACCTACCACGCCATGGCGGCCTTCAACACCTCCACCCGGCTGTTTGACGGCCTGATGTATCTGGTGGTCATTGTGGCTGGCGGCCTGTTCCTGGTGTATGACAAGATCAACGCCGGCGACCTGGTGGCCTATGTGCTGTATGTGTCCACCCTGATTGCCACCATCCGCCGCATTGTGGAGTTTGCCGAGCAGTTCCAGCGGGGCATGACCGGCATCGAGCGCTTCTTCGAGATCATGGACACCCCCGTGGAAATCGAGGACGCCCCCGACGCAAAGCCCCTGCAGGTGGACAAGGGCGGTATCGAGTTCCAGGATGTGAGCTTTGAATACCCCGACGACCACAACAAGGTGCTGCGCCATGTGGACCTGCGCATACGCCCGGGCGAAAACCTGGCCTTGGTCGGTCCTTCCGGCGGCGGCAAGACCACCCTGTGCAACCTGATCCCCCGCTTCTATGACGTAACCGGCGGGCGCATCCTTATCGATGGTCAGGATGTGCGTCAGGTCACCCTGCAAAGCCTGCGGGAAGCTATCGGTGTGGTGCAGCAGGACGTGTATCTGTTCAGCGGCACGGTGGCGGAAAACATTGCTTACGGCAAGCCCGGCGCCACCCGGGAAGAGATCGAACAAGCCGCCAAGCTGGCCGGCGCCGACGGCTTTGTGCGGGAACTGAAGAACGGCTACGACACCTATGTGGGCGAGCGGGGCGTCAAGCTCAGCGGCGGGCAGAAGCAGCGCATTTCCATTGCCGGGGTCTTTTTGAAGAACCCGCCCATCCTGCTGCTGGACGAGGCCACCAGCGCCCTGGACAACGAGAGCGAGATCCTGGTGGGCCAGAGCCTGGATGCCCTGGCCAAAGGCCGCACCACCCTGACCATCGCCCACCGCCTGACCACCATCAAGAACGCCGACCGCATCCTGGTGCTGGGCAAGGACGGTATTGAGGAAGAAGGTACCCACGACCAGCTGCTGGCCCTGCACGGCATTTACTATCGCCTGTGGAACGGCCTGGTCAGCGGGCAGACACTGTAAATTTTTCTCCGATAAACACCGCGGGTCCCCCTGTTTTTGCACAAAGTTTCGGCTGCGTTTTGGTGCGCTTTGCCGAAGCTGTGCGCTACAGGGGGACCCGCGCTTGTTTTTTGCCTTTTTTGTGTGTATCATGAAAAAGCAACATGTAAGAAAGGCGGAATCAGAGTGACTCGTTCCAGTGGTATCCTTTTACATATTTCCAGCCTGCCGTCCCCTTACGGCATCGGCACCATGGGCCGCGAAGCCCGCAAGTTTGTTGATTTTCTGGCTCTGGCCGGGCAGAAGTACTGGCAGATCTTGCCGGTGTGCCCCACCAGCTACGGCGACAGCCCCTACCAGTCCTTTTCGACCTTTGCGGGCAATCCCTATTTCATCGACCTGGACCTGCTGGCCAAAGACGGCCTGCTGAAACCTGAGGAATACAAAGACATCGACTGGGGCGGTGCCCCCGACCGTGCGGACTATGCCGTTCTGTATGAGAAGCGATATCCCGTTCTGCACAAGGCCTGCGCCCGGTTGCTGGCGGCCCCCACCCCCGAATATGAAGACTTCTGCCGGGAAAACGCTTTCTGGCTGCCGGACTACGCTTTGTTCATGGCCCTGAAAGACGCCCACAAGGGCGCGGCATGGCTGGAATGGGAGCCGGAACTGGTTCGCCGTGATCCCGCTGCTCTGGAGGAGGCCCGCCGGGCTCACGCCGACGAGATCGGCTTCTGGCAGGCAGTGCAGTACCTGTTCTTCCGGCAGTGGAGCGCCCTCAAGACCTACGCCAACGAAAAGGGCGTGCAGATCATCGGCGACCTGCCCATCTATGTGGCGGCGGACAGCGTGGACGTCTGGGCCAGCCCCCGGGAGTTCCAGCTGGATGAAAACCTGCTGCCCACCGAGGTGGCGGGCTGCCCGCCGGACGCCTTTTCCGCCACCGGTCAGCTGTGGGGCAACCCGCTGTATGACTGGGACGAGATGAAGAAGAACGGCTATGCCTGGTGGGTGCGGCGCATCCGCCACACCTGCGCCATCTACGACATGGTGCGCATCGACCATTTCCGGGGCTTTGCCGGGTACTATGCCATTCCCTACGGCAACGAGACCGCCATCGGCGGGCGCTGGCGCACCGGCCCGGGCATCGACCTGTTCCGCACCATTGAGCGGGAACAGGGCCGCCAGGAGATCATTGCCGAGGACCTGGGGTATCTGACCCCCGACGTGTACGAACTGCTGGAAGCCACCGGCTACCCCGGCATGAAGGTGCTGGAGTTCGCCTTTGACAGCCGGGACGGCGGCGGATACCTGCCCCACAGCTATCCCCGCGCCTGCATCGCCTACACCGGCACCCACGATAACGACCCGGTGAACGGCTGGTTCGAAACCGGCAACGAGTACGCCACCGCCCGGGCTGTGGATTATCTGCAGCTGACCCAGGAGGAAGGCTACCACTGGGGCATGCTGCGGGGCATCTGGTCCAGCGTGGCCGATCTGGCCATCGTGCAGGCCCAGGATATTCTGGGTCTGGGCCACGAATCCCGGATGAACACCCCCTCCACCCTGGGCGGCAACTGGTGCTGGCGCGCCCTGCCCGGCGCCTTTGACCGGGCGCTGGCCAAGAAGCTGCGCCATGTGACCGAGATCTACGGCCGCACGCCTTTCTGGGATGTGTTCCCGGAGGAAGAGCCGGAGGACGAGGCAGACACTGAGAAAACCGCCAAAGAAACCGCCGAAGAATAAACCAAAAATTACCGTCGCCCGGTGCCGCTGTGCACCAGGGCGGCTTTGTGTTTGCGCCAGGTCAGCAGCAGCGGAATACCCGCCCCCATGGCAAACACCGCCATCTCCGCCGTCAGGGCAGCGGGGGTATCCGGCATCAGGCGGCGCATCCACAGCACCGGGGTAAGACCGATGCCCGCCACCGCTGCCGGGGCAATGAACCACCGCCCCCAGTTGATCTGCATTTGAGCACAGCGGAGCATCCTGCGCAGGTTGAGAGTGCAGGTGAGCAGATTGGATACCGCCATGACCGCAAAAAAGCCCGCCATGCCATACCGGGGGATGAGAGCCGACATAGCCAGAATGCGCAGGGCGGAATCCAGCACCGAATACCGGAAGGTGGCCATCTGCTCCCCCATCCCCTTGAGAATGCCGTCCACCATGCTTTCCAGATACATGAAGGGGGCGATCAGCCCCAGCACCCGCATATACTGGCCCACCGCTTCCTCGTGGTAGAGCAGCATGGCCAAAGGTTCCCCGAAGAGCACCAGCCCCGCCCCCGCCAGGGCAGAAAACAGCCCGGTGAGGGTCATGGCAGTATGGATGAGCTTTGCCTGGGCGGCATAGTCCCGCCGGGTCCCAGCCCGGGTGATCTCGGGCATAAGCAGACCTGCCAGCGCCGCCAGCACCGAGAAGGGAAAGAAAATCAGCGGCATGGCCATCCCCTTGACGGCGCCGTACTGGGTGACGGCGGCGGCCCGCTCTCCCAGGTACAGGGTCAGGCACAGCGGAATGAGGCTGCTTTCAATGGCTTGCAGCCCGCTGCCCAGCAATCGGCTGCCGCACACCGGCATGGCAATACCCAGCAGTTCCCGCCTGGAAAAGCCTTTGGCCGGGTCCCCGGGGCGGGGGCGGAAGGACGTTTCCCGCCGGGCAAACACCGCCATGAGCAGGCAGGAGACCGCCTCGCTCACCGTGTTGCCGATGAGCACCGCCCCGCAGGCATACCCGCCCCCCCAGGCCGCCAGCCGGGACAGGGCAAAGGCCGCCACCGCCATGCGCACCAGCTGTTCCATGAGTTGGGCGGTGATGTTGGGTTCCACCCGTCTCCGGGCCAGGAAGCACCCACGCAGCGCTCCCGCCACCGCCATGAAAGGCAGGCTGGGCGCCAGCGCCCGCAGTCCCAGTTCCGCCCGGGCGTCGTGGAGCATCCAGTGGGCCACCGGTTCTGCCAGGGCAAACTGTGCCAGCATGGCCAGGGTGCCGAAGCAGGCCGCCGCACTGACCAGCCCCCACAAGGTAGGAGCCATTCCCCGTCCCCTGGCCAGACTCTGGGCCGCCAGCCTGGTGGATGCCACGTTCACCCCCGCTGTGGCCAGCGAAACAAACACCCCGTACACCGCCAGAATCAGCTGGTACAGGCCCATGCCTTCGCCGCCCAGCCAGCCGGCGATATACACCCGGAATACCATGCCCAGCACCCGCATGGCAAAGCCCGCCGCTGTGAGCAGCGCGGCGTTTTTCAGGTAGGTCCTGATGCGCAAAGCGGCCGCCCCCTTCCCTGTTTTGGTCCTGTTGGGGATATATGCGCCGCCGGGTCGGGCTATGCTTGCCGCCGCCGGGGGAACATGGTAGAATAAAACCAAATAACAAAGCGAGGTGCCGACATATGTCTCAACTGGAAACCATCCGCGCCGCTGCGGAGTATCTGCGCAGCCGCCTGCCCGAAACACCGGAGATTGCACTGGTGCTGGGCTCCGGCCTGGGCGGGCTGGCCGACCGCATCGAAAACCCGGTGTACATCCCCTACGGTGAGGTGCCGGGCTTCCCCGTTTCCACCGCGCCGGGCCATGCGGGCAGGTTCGTGGCCGGGCGTCTGGCCGGGCGGGCGGTTCTCTGCATGCAGGGACGGTTCCATTACTACGAAGGCCACGACATGGCCGCCATTGCCCTGCCGGTGCGGGTCATCAAGTCCCTGGGCTGCCGGGCGCTGATTCTGACCAACGCCGCCGGGGGTGTGAACTATGATTTCTCGGTGGGTGACTTCATGCTCATCACCGATCACATCAACTTCATGGGCGCCAATCCGCTGCGGGGCACCAACGATGACGAGATCGGGCCCCGTTTTTGCGATATGAGCCGGGTGTATGACGTCGACCTGCAGAAGCTGGCCCGTACCGTGGCCGCCGAAAAGAACCTGACCTTGCAGGAGGGCGTATATCTGGGCTACATGGGCCCCAGCTACGAGACTCCCGCCGAGATCCGGGCATTCCGCACCCTGGGCGCCGATGCCGTGGGCATGAGCACCGTGCCCGAAGCCATTGCGGCTTCCCACTGCGGGCTGCCGGTGCTGGCTTTGAGCCTGATTACCAACATGGCGGCAGGCATGACCGGCAAGCGGCTTTCCGGCGAGGAAGTCATCGAGATCGCCAACCACCGCGGCCCGGTGTTCCAGGACCTGGTGGCGGGCATCGTGGCCGCTATGGACTGAGTGCGGCCCTTGCATTTTTGCACCAAACCATGTAGAATAGTTCTTGCCCGATGGCATCGGGCAGGCAGGCCCCGCCGGGGTTTTCCCGCGGGGCTTTTGCCTGCCGGTCGCCGGGCTCAGAAAATGCAAAGCGCCGGGTTCTGCCCGGCCCAAAGGAGACTTGTTTGCAATGAGCGAAGCGTGTAATCACGATTGCAGCAGCTGCACCGCCAACTGCGACCACCGCGCGCCCGAACGGGAAGCCCCCCACGCCAAGAGCCACATCAAGAAGGTCATCGGCGTTGTGTCCGGCAAGGGCGGCGTCGGCAAGAGCATGACCAGCGCCATGCTGGCGGTCGCCATGCGCCGCATGGGCCATTCCGCCGGTATTCTGGATGCTGACATCACCGGTCCTTCCATCCCCAAGCTGTTTGGCGTTCACGGCCCGGCCATGGGCGGCGAGGACGGCATCTACCCCATCAAGAGCCGCACCGGCATCGACATCATGAGCATCAACCTGCTGCTGGAAGATGAACAGGCCCCCGTTGTGTGGCGCGGCCCGGTCATCGCCGGCGCTGTGAAGCAGTTCTGGCAGGAAGTGATCTGGGAAGACGTGGATTTCCTGTTCGTGGATATGCCTCCGGGAACCGGCGACGTGCCCCTGACCGTCTTCCAGACCCTGCCGGTGGACGGCATCGTCATTGTGTCCAGCCCCCAGGAACTGGTGAGCATGATCGTGGGCAAGGCCGTGCAGATGGCCGAGATGATGAAGGTGCCTATCCTGGGTATTGTGGAGAACATGAGCTATGTGGTTTGCCCCGACTGCGGCAAGCACATCTCGGTGTTCGGCGACAGCCATGTGGATGAGACCGCTGCCCGGTACAACCTGCCGGTGCTGGCCAAGATGCCCATTGATCCCGAACTGGCCAAGGAAGCCGATGCCGGCATGATCGAGACCTTTGCCGGTGACTACCTGGAAGGCGCCGCCAAGGCGGTGGCCGCCCTGCTGAAATAATCAGCGGGAGGTACGCCATATGCCGGTACAGGAAAAACTGAATGTCCAGCAGGGACTGCATACATCGAAAAAGTTTCTGGATGAGTTCAAGGCTTTCGCCCTCAAGGGCAATGTCATTGATATGGCCGTCGGTGTCATCATCGGCGCGTCCTTCCAGTCCATCGTATCCTCCCTCACCGGGGACATCCTGAACCCGCTGCTGGGCATCGCCTTCTCCACCGATTTCAGCAATGTCGTCATTCAGCTGCCCAATGGGGCTGACCCGCTGCGCATCGGCGCGTTCATTTCGGCAGTGATCAACTTTGTGATCATGGCCTTTGTGCTCTTCTGCCTGGTCAAGTTCATGGGCCGGCTGATGCGCATCGGTCAGCGCAAGAAGGAAGCCGAAGCCAAGGCCGCGGCGGCCGCGAAGCCCGCCGGTCCTACCCAGGAAGAACTGCTGGCGCAGATCCTGGCAGAGCTGAAGGCCCAGAATGCCGCCCAGAACGCAAAACAAAATTAAGTTTTGTGGCTTGTATTTGAATTTACAAAGGTTTTGGATTTAATTTCATAAGATTCTTTTGTTTTTTCATTGTAAAGCCGCCCTGCCTATGATATAGTACAAGCAGGAACAAGGACGTTCGCACGTCGGGGCCGTATGCCCCGGCAAGGCGGGCGTCCTTTTTTGTTGCGGAGTCTCCCCCGCGGGGGCGTTTCCGCGGCATGGCGTTATGCCGGGAAGGAGAGGTAACCAGTGCAAGACTTTACCACAAGGCGGCAGCCCGCCGGGCTGTACGACCCGAGATTTGAGCACGACAACTGCGGTATCGGCGCTGTGGTGGACATCAAAGGCCGCAAGAGCCATCAGACCATCGACGATGCGCTGCAGATCGTGGAACATCTGGAGCACCGCGCAGGCAAGGATGCCGAGGGCAAGACCGGTGACGGCGTGGGTATCCTTCTACAGATTGGCCACAAGTTTTTCCTGAAAGCTGCCGCCGAAGCGGGCATCGCACTGGGCGGCGAGCGGGAATACGGCGTGGGCATGTTCTTCTTTCACCAGGAAGAACTGCGCCGCAAGCAGGCCAAGAAGCTGTTTGAGATCATCTGCCGCAAGGAAGGGCTGAACTTCCTGGGCTGGCGCGCCGTGCCGGTGTGCCCAGAAGTGCTGGGCCACAAGGCTCGTTCCTGCATGCCCAGCATCTGGCAGGGCTTTGTGGAAAAGCCCGCCCGGGTACAGCCCGGTCTGGACTTTGACCGCCGCCTGTATGTGGCCCGCCGGGTGTTTGAGCAGTCCAGCCCTGAGACCTATGTGTGCAGCCTGTCCAGCCGTACCATCGTGTACAAGGGCATGTTCCTGGTGAACGAGCTGCGGCTGTTCTACCCCGACCTGCAGGACGCCGACTATGAATCCGCCATCGGCATGGTACACAGCCGGTTCTCCACCAACACCGCCCCCAGCTGGAACCGCGCCCACCCCAACCGCATGATCCTGCACAACGGCGAGATCAACACCATCCGGGGCAACGTGGATACCATGCTGGCCCGTGAGGAGACCATCGCCAGCCACTTCCTGAAGGATGACATGGCCAAGGTGCTGCCCATCGTGAACCAGGAAGGCAGCGACTCCGCCATGCTGGACAACACCCTGGAATTCATGGTCATGAACGGCATGGACCTGCCCCTGGCGGTAATGGTGACCATCCCCGAACCCTGGAGCAACAACGAGAGCATGGACCCCAAGAAGCGTGCTTTCTACCAGTACTATGCCACCATGCTGGAACCCTGGGACGGCCCGGCTTCCATCCTCTTCTCCGACGGCGACGTGATGGGCGCCGTTCTGGACCGCAACGGTCTGCGCCCCTCCCGCTATTACATCACCCGCGACGGCCGGCTGATCCTGTCCAGCGAGGTAGGCGTGCTGGATGTGGACCCCGCCGACGTGGTCTGCCGCGACCGTCTGCGCCCCGGCAAGATGCTTCTGGTGGACACCGTGAAGGGTGAACTGGTGGAGGATGAGCGTCTGAAAGCCGATTATGCCAGCCGCCAGCCCTACGGCGAATGGCTGGACCGCAATCTGGTCAACCTGAAGGATCTGAAGATCCCCAACCACCGCCCCCCGGAACCCGACGCCCAGGAACTGGTCCGGCTGCAGAAAGCCTTCGGCTACCGGTACGAGGACGTGACCTCCATGATCCTTCCCATGGCCAAGAACGGCGGCGAGCCCGCCGGGGCCATGGGCAGCGATACCCCGCTGGCGGTGCTCAGCCACACCCATCCCCCGCTGTTCGACTACTTCAAGCAGATGTTCGCCCAGGTCACCAACCCGCCCATCGACGCTTTGCGTGAGAAGGTCGTCACCTCCACCACCGTGTACGTGGGCGCCCAGGGCAACCTGCTGGAGGAAAGCAGCGAGAACTGCAAGGTCCTGAAGATCAACAATCCCATCCTCACCGAAACCGACATCCTGAAGCTGAAAGCCATGAACGTGCCCGGCTTCAATGTACAGACCGTTTCCATCTGCTACTATAAGAACACCGACCTGGAAAAGGCCATCGAGCGGCTGTTCGTGGAAGTGGACCGTGCCTACCGCGACGGTGCCAACATCCTGATCCTCTCCGACCGGGAGATCGACGAATATCACGTGGCCATTCCCAGCCTGCTGGCAGTGGGTGCCGTGTCCAAGTATCTGGTGCGCACCAAAAAGCGCACCGCCATGGCTCTGGTGCTGGAAAGCGGCGAACCCCGTCTGGTCCACGACTTTGCCACCCTGCTGGGTTACGGTGCCTGCGCCATCAACCCCTATCTGGCGCAGCAGACCATCCGCCAGCTCATCGAAGAAGGCCTGCTGGACAAGGACTACTACGCCGCCGTGGAGGATTACAACCGCGCGGTGCTGGCCGGTATCGTGAAGATCGCTTCCAAGATGGGCATTTCCACCATCCAGTCCTATCAGTCCGCCCAGATCTTTGAGTGCGTGGGCATCAATCAGAAAGTGGTGGACCGCTACTTCACCAACACCGTCAGCCGCGTGGAGGGCATCGGCCTCACGGAGATCGAGGAGGGCGTGGAGTGGAACCACAACCAGGCCTTCGACCCCCTGGGGCTGGGCTATGACTCCACCCTGGACTCCACCGGCGCCTACAAGCTCCGGTCCGGTCCCGACAAAGAGGACCACATGTATAACCCCCGCACCATTTTGCTGCTCCAGAAAGCTGTCCGGGAGAACAATTACGAGACCTTCCAGGAATACAGCGCCCTGGTGGACTCCGCCGACAAGCCCCATACCCTCCGGGGCCTGCTGGGCTTCCGGTTCGACGAGCACGGCGGCGTCCCCCTGGAGGAGGTGGAACCCGTCAGCTCCATTGTCAAGCGGTTCAAGACCGGCGCCATGAGCTACGGCTCCATCTCCCAGGAGGCTCAC
>CALXHS010000039.1 GCA_944388165.1 uncultured Gemmiger sp.
TCTCCCTTACATCCCGTAGCGGCATAAAACAGCAGCCTCACGCTTCCGGTGCGTGAGGCTGCTGCTTTTTGTATGGCGAACCCCGTCCCCGGGGGCAAGAAAAAGCCCCCGCCAAGGCGGGGGGATAAAGGATCTGTTCAGACCGGCTCATTCGGCCTTTGCTGCGTACATGAAACGGTGCAGCGTCGGTTTCAGCGGGGCGTACAGGCTCAGGATCTTGCCCACGCCGATGGCGGCAATGACGGTGCCTTCCCGGATGCCGTGGAACTGGCGTAAAATACACCAGGGAGATCACCAGGGCGATGATGGACACGGTGCAGTCAAAGCACATCTTGACCACGGGCAGGGGCTGGTTGCATTTTTCCGAAATGACCTGCATGATGCCTTCGCCGGGCAGAGAGATCAGGTCGGGGGCCAGGTAGAACAGGATGCCCAGGGCGATGAGCGCCATGCTGATGACCAGATACACCAGCCGCACGCCGTAGATGCCCGCTGCAGACAGGTTCAGGGTTTCGGGGGCGGGCAGAAAGCGGTCGGCCAACATGTTGGTGAAATCGGTGAAGTAGCCGAAAAGGGTGGTGCAGACCAGCTGCAGCACCCGCCAGGGCTGCAGGTCACGCCCCAGAATGAGGAACTGAATCACAATGTACAGCGAAAAGATAATGATGATCCAGGTGCCCATGGACAAAAAGGTGAAAATCTCACTGAGCACATAGGGGATGGAGTTTACCGGCGACATGCCCAGGTCGGCAGCGCCGGAAAAAGAAACGCCCATCGCCATGATGAACAGCCCCACGCAGTAGAGCAGGATCCGTTTTCCCATTTGCATGCTTTTTTCCTTCATTCCAAACTTCCTTTCCCAGTTTGCATACACTTTTTCAGCAATTGCCGCAGCAGTTCCCGTTCCTCGCTGGTGAGAGCGGCGGTGACCTGGTTTTCTGCGGCGGTAAAAATCTGCAGCACTTTCTGTGCCATCTGTTCCCCTTCCGGTGTCAGGGAGACATACAGCGAACGCCGGTTGTCGGGATGGTTGCGCCGGGTCACCAGCCCGGCGCTTTCCATGCGCAGCAGGATGCTGCCCGCCGTGGCCGGTTCGATCTCACAGTATTCGGCAATGGCCTTCTGTTCGTGTTCGCCGTATTCCGCCAGAAACTCCAGAATCTTGGGCTGCCCCGGAGAAATCCCGAGAGCCCCCGCCTGGGCATTGACCAGGCGCTTCATCTGCAGATAGGTTTTCATCCAAAGATAATGTAGGGAATCCATGGCGGCCTCCGAAACAAAGGGTAAATGATGAGATTGCGTATTATAATAAAGCTTATAATATCAATGCTTACAATTATAACAAGCCCGGGATGCCCTGTCAAATGGTACAACGCACAAAAAAGGCTTGCCGCGGCAAGCCTCTTTTGGGCATACTTTCGCAGAAAACAGGGGAAAAGCACCGGCGTGACCGTGCTGCGGCGGGCATCATGGGGGACAAAATGCGACTGCCCGCGGCATGAACCCCACAAGACAAAACAGCAGCCTTACGCTTTTTGCCGCGTAAGGCTGCTGTTTGTTTTCGTCCCGTTGGGGGCGGTTATTTCTTGTGGTACTTGCGGTCCTCTTCCTCGTAGATGGGGGCGCAGGTCAGGTACATGCCCAGCTTGTTCAGCATGTCGGAGTCCACACTGGACAGGATGACGGTGGAATGTACATCACAGCCCTTGAGCTGGGGCAGCTGCTTGAGGGCTGCGGCCGCATACTCGTTCTCCGCAATGGAGCTGGACAGGGCGATGAGGATCTCGTCGGTATGCAGGCGGGGGTTCTTGTTGCCCAGATAGTTGGTCTTGAGCATCTGGATGGGTTCGATGGCCCGGGCGGAAACCAGGTCCACTTCCTGGCCGATACCGGCCAGATGTTTCAGGGCGTTAAGCAGGGCGGAGGAGGCCGCACCCAGCAGGGGGCCGGTATTGCCGGTGACGATGGTGCCGTCCGCCAGTTCAATGGCGGCGGCAGGCAGGCCGCCGGTGCTTTCGGACCGGGCCTGGGCGGCCTGTTCCACCGCCCGGGTGCCCATGACGATGCCCGCCTGGTTCAGCAGCAGTTCCAGCTTGAACCGTTCTTCCTCCTTGACCAGGGCGCCCACCTTCTGCTGGCACAGGCACTTGAGGTACCGGCGCTGGATCTCCTTGAGGGAAGCGTCCCGGCAGACTTCGTCGTCCACAATGCAGTTGCCCGCCATGTTCACGCCCATGTCGGTGGGGGACTGGTAGGGGCTCTTGCCGGCGATGAGCTCAAAGATGGCATGCACCACCGGGAAAATCTCGATATCACGGTTGTAGTTGACCGCCGTCTCGCCGTAGGCTTCCAGGTGGAAGGGGTCGATCATGTTCACGTCGTTCAGGTCGGCGGTGGCGGCCTCGTAAGCCAGGTTTACGGGATGCTTCAGGGGCAGGTTCCAGATGGGGAAGGTCTCGAACTTGGCATAGCCCGCCTTCACGCTGCGCTTGTATTCATGGTACAGCTGGGACAGGCAGACTGCCATCTTGCCGCTGCCGGGACCCGGGGCGGTGACCACCACCAGGGGGCGCTGGGTCTCGATGTATTCGTTCTTGCCGTAGCCTTCGTCGCTGACGATGCGGGCCACGTCGTTGGGATAGCCCATGATCTTGTAATGGCGGAAGGTGCGGATGCCCAGGCTGTTCAGGCGGCGCTCAAAGGCTTCCACTTCAGGGTGGGCGGTGTACATGGTCACGCAGACGCTGCCCACAAACAGGCCCACGCCCTGGAAGGCGTCGATCAGGCGCAGCACGTCCATGTCATAGGTGATGCCGTAATCCCCGCGCATCTTGTTGCTGATGATGTCCTCGGCGCTGATGACAACAACGATCTCTGCCTGGTCCTTCAGCTGCAGCAGCATCTGCAGCTTGGAGTCGGGCTGGAAGCCCGGCAGCACACGGGACGCGTGGTAATCGTCGAACAGTTTGCCGCCGAACTCCAGATAGAGCTTGTTGTCAAACTGGGCGATCCGGTCCCGGATATGCTCAGACTGCATGGAAAGATATTTGTCGTTGTCAAAACCAATCTTCATCTTTGATCCCTTTCCCCTTTTTTTGTCGGCCGTCCCCGGCGGGGGCGGCAATACATCACACGAAACCAGTATACCACACCCGGCGGGCCGGTGCAATCGCCGGAAGGATAAGCTGCAGCAAAAAAGCGAGGGACCGCAATTCTTTTTGCCGCGTCAGTGTGCGACACAAGCCGTCAGAAACCGCGCCCCCAGCCCGATATAATGCTGTCATGGCGGGAAAGGTTCCCGCGGGAATATGACCGGGAAGGTGGAGAGCAAGACGAAAAACACTGGAAAAAGATGGGCCGGACGGCTGGGCGCGCTGTGGCTGGCGCTGACGGCGGCCTGTATGGGCGCGGGGCTGCCCGCCCTGGCGGAAACGGCTGTTCCAAGCAATACGCAGCAAAGCGCCGCAGTGCCTGCCAGCGGGGAGACCGCCACCGCCGAAACTTCTGTTAAAACAGCAGCTGTGGAGAATGAGACAGGTGCAGGGGAGACCGGCACACAGGCCGCCGGGAACATCCTTACCGACACTGTATCCCCCGTGGGC
>CALXHS010000040.1 GCA_944388165.1 uncultured Gemmiger sp.
CCCTGGCGCCGCACCCCACCGCCGGCCTGCCGGACAAGACCCCGGCCCCCACCCACGAACCCACCCCCACGCCCCGCCCTACGCCGGAACCCACCCCTGACCCTGAAACCCTGGAAAAGCAGGAAGAACTGCGCCAGGCCAGCAGTATGCTGCCGCTGTACATCGGCATCGGCGTGGTGGTAGCAGGCGGCATTACCGCGCTGGTGCTGACCCTGCGCAGCCGCGCGGAAAACAACTGTACCTACCGCCGCCGCAGAAAATAATTTCACAACCCGGAAACAAGAAACAGAGAGGAACTTATGACCGAAAACCGACTGAAAAACTTCCTGCTGGAAGCCCTGGGCTGCTTTATCTCCGCCCTGGGCATGTACAGCTTCGCCGTGGCCGCCCAGGTGCCCATCACCGGCATCGCCGGTATCGGCGCCATCCTGTACCACCTGTTCGGCCTGCCCATCGGTATTTCCAACATCCTGCTGAACGTGCCCATCGTGCTGTTCTGCTACAAGCTGCTGGGCCGCGACTTTTTCCTGCGCAGCGTGCGCTGCATGGTGATGTTCGCTATTTTCTCCGACTTTGTTCTGCCCATGCTGCCGGTGTATACCGGCGACCGGATGCTGGCCGCTATCTGCGGCGGCGTCATCAGCGGCATCGGCGATGCCCTGATCTACATGCAGAACTCCAGTACCGGCGGCATGGACTTCATCACCATGGCCATCAAGTTCAAGCACCCTCACATGCCCTTCGGCAACCTGACCTTCGGTGCTGCCCTGGCGGTCATCCTGGCCAACGGCCTGGTGTTCCGGGATGTGGATACCATCATCTATGGTCTGATCCTCAACTTCCTCACCTCCTACATCATCAACCGCATGATGTTCGGTTTCAACGCCTGTATGCTGGCCATGATCGTCACCGAGGACGGTCCCGCCATCTGCGATGCCATCGTGCGCAAGGTGGACCGCGGTTCCACCATCCTGAAAGCCTACGGCGGCTACCGCCAGGATCCCCGGGATGTGGTCATGTGCGCCTGCAGCAGCAAACAGCTGTATGAGATCGAGCGGGAAGTGAAGAAGATCGACCCCAACAGCTTTACCGTCATGCTTCAGGCCAATGAGGTCCAGGGCGAAGGCTTCCGCCGCCTGGTCCTGGGCAATACCGACAAGCCGGAAAACGGCTGAAACGGGCCTTCTTTGTACCCATAACGCAAAACCCGCCCGCCGCTGTGTTTCTGCACAGCGGCGGGCGGGTTTTCTTGTGCGGGGCAGGTGATCAGGTGATCTTCAGTGCCCGCTGCACACGGTATACGATGTAGCGGAACAGCCCCACGATCAGGCTGCCTTCCACCCAGATGTAATTGGGCAGGTTGCGCCAGTAAAATTTGGGCTTGTTCAGTTTGGGCAGGGCGATGCGGGCTTCGGCAAAGCCTTTGGCATAATCGTTGCCAAAGCCCCGGTGGCGGAACATGACCACCTTCAGCAGATACCCCAGCACCAGGGGCAGGATGTTCAGCAGGATCATCAAAGCGGGCATGTTCTTGTAGGGCAAAAGGATGCTGTTGCGCCCGCTCTGGATGCTCTTGAAAGGATTGTAGCGCACCGCACCGGTGGTGGCACCGCAGATGTGGCGGCAGCGGGCGGTGGGGCAGTAGACGTTCTTGTAGCCGAAGTTGTTGGCCCGCCAGCTCAGGTCCACGTCCTCGTAATAGGCGAAGAACAGCTCGTCAAACACGCCGATCTCGTCCAGGATGGATTTGCGGTACAGCGCCGCCCCGCCGCAGGCGGAAAAGATGCGGCAAGGCTTCTGGTAGCGGCTGGCTTTCAGCCCGTCGCCCCGCTTGCAGGCAAAGCCCATCAGGGTTACATAGTCCCCGGCGTCGTCGGCCAGTTCCGGTTCGTAATAACGCAGCATCAGGCTGGACACTGCAAAAATGCGGGGGTCTGCATCAGCGGTGCGGATCAGTTCCGCCAGCCAGTCGGGTTCGGCAAAGGCGTCGTTGTTGAACAGCACCATGTATTCGCCCTTGCCGATGGCGATACCCTGGTTCACCGCGTGGGAAAAACCGGTGTTGCTTTCGTTCTCGATGAGGGTGTAATTCTCCCGCCCGCGGTAGCTGCGGGCAATTTCCAGGCTCTCATCGGTGGAGCCGTTGTCAATGATGATGAGTTCAAAATCCTGCTCGGTCTGGGCCCAGATGGATTCGATGGAATCCCGCAGCCACCCGGCCCCGTTCAGGTTGGGGATGATGACACTTGCTTTCACACCAATCGCTCCTTGCCGGTCAATAGTAATAGGGGATATAGAACATCTGGTAAGCCATACTGCTCATGTAAGCGGAGAAAAGCAGGGCAGCCACCAGCACCAGCGCCGAGATAATGACGCTGCGGATCAGGTACGCCTGGGCCAGGCGGCGGCGTTCCGGCCGCACCCGCTCGCTGATGGACCAGATCAGCATAAAGACCAGCCCCACCACCGGGATGGCAAACAGGCACAAAGACCCGAAATACCCGCCCAGCTTCATGGGGCCCCGCTCCTGCCGGGGAACTGTGTTGTATCGCGGCCCCGGTTCCGGCGTTTCCCGGGCGGGAGCGGGCGCTTCGTACAGCGGCGGCTGTGCAGGTGGTGCAGGGGGCAGCGGAGCGGGGGCGCCGCACCGGGGACAGGTATGATGACCGGCGGGCAGCAGCAGCCCGCAATGCTTGCAAAAGATCAACACGGGGTAAAGGGCTCCTTCCTTTTTTCAATAAAGCGGAGGTCACAGGTTCAGCTGGCGGTCCAGCTGGGTGGCCAGAATGATCTGGGTGTTGGTGGTGCCCAGCTGCTGCAGCTTGGTCAGAAGGTGTTCCAGCTCTTCAATGCCGGCGCAGCTCACCTTCACCGTAAAATTATACACGCCGGTCACGCGGTAACACTGCAGCACGTCGGGCTCGCTCTGCACCACCGAGAGAAACTCTTCCCGGGCGTCGGGGTTGGTCTGTACCGAGATCAGCGCCTGCACCCGGTTGGACTCGTCCGGGCGGTGCAAAAGTACGGTGTATCCGCCAATGACCCCCTCCTGTTCCAGGCGGTGGATGCGGCTGGAGACCGCCGGACTGGTCAGGCTGATCTTCTGAGCGATCTCCTTCACAGGCATACGGGCGTTTTTCTGCATCAACAGGATGATTTTACGGTCCAGTTCGTCCATGAGCGACCTCCTTGCAGGCAGCGTTTTGTTCAATGCGCACAAAAAAATAAAATGAAGAAAATATAGGTTGTGCAGAACATCAAAAGCCGAAAACGACTCCTTTCGACCACTGCCGCTGAATAAATTAAAGCGTTTCTGGGCTAATTATAATAAAAAGAAAAAGAAAATACAAGATGCTCGTTTGACATTTCAGCCGAAAACTGTATAATTATAACCATAACAAAGACATTCACTGACCTTTATATACTTTCCCACCCCTCTATGCACAAAGGCCCGCTTTTAAGCGGGCTTTTGTGTTGTGAGGGGTTTGTGATTTGTGATATAATGGGTGTATAGAAAGAAGGGATATTACCATGATGCAAACCTTTGATCCGGCCGCCATCACGGCCCAGAGCCGCCAGGCTGCCGAGGAACTGCTGGCGGCGGCCAACCTGCGCCCCGGCGATATTTTTGTGGTGGGCTGCTCCAGCAGCGAGATCGTGGGCGGTCACATCGGCAAGGACAGCAGCATGGAAGCCGCTGCCGCCGTTCTGGCAGGCATTCTGCCGGTGGTGAAAGAGCACGGCCTGTACCTGGCCGCCCAGTGCTGCGAACACCTGAACCGTGCCATTGTGGTGGAGCGGGAAGCGGCGGAAAAACATCACTGCACCGAAGTCAACGCCATTCCCCAGCCCCACGCGGGGGGCAGCTGGGCCACCAACTGCTGGCAGAAGTTTGACGACCCCGTTCTGGTGGAAGAGGTGCGCGCCGGCGCCGGTATCGATATTGGCGGCACCCTTATCGGCATGCACCTGCGCCGGGTGGCGGTGCCGGTGAGGCTCAGCCTGAACCGGATCGGCTGTGCCAACATTTTGTGCGCCCGTACCCGTCCGCCCTATATCGGCGGCAGCCGGGCGGTCTATCAGGAAAGGTGAGACAGATGCTCAGTCAGGAAATCACGGCCCGCATGGCCGAAAATGTTGCCCGCATCCGGGAAGAGATGGACCAGGCCGCCCGGGAAGCCGGGCGCGACCCCGCCGACATTCTGCTGTGTGCGGCCTGCAAGACCCGCACGGTGGAGGAGGTCCGCGCCAGCGCCGACCTGCCCATTGATGTGTTCGGGGAAAACCATGTGCAGGAACTGGTGGAAAAGTTTGACGCCGGGGCCTACAACGGCAAGCCGGGGCATTTCATCGGCCACCTGCAGACCAACAAGGTGAACAAGGTGGTGGGCCGGGCCGCTCTGATCCAGAGTGTGGACAGCCTGCGCCTGCTGGATAAGATCGACCGGGCCGCCGCCAATATGGGCATCCGCCAGGAAATCCTGGTGGAAGTGAACATCGGCAACGAAGCCTCCAAGAGCGGCGTGTCGGGAGAACGGGAACTGTGGGAACTGCTGGACCAGGCCACTGCCCGGGACAACATCGAACTGCGGGGCCTGATGGCCATTCCGCCTGCCGACGCCACCGAAAGCCAGACCCGCGCCTTCTTCTCGGATATGCGCAAGCTGCTGGACCACGCCCGGGAACAGTACGGAGTCCGGCTGAATATCCTTTCCATGGGCATGAGCGGCGACTATGTGGCCGCTATCAAGGAAGGTGCCACCATCGTGCGCATCGGCACCGCCATCTACGGCGCCCGGGACTATTCCAAATAACCAAAAAAGCAAAGCGGCCCGACCGGGGCAATCCACCCGGCCGGGCCGTTGTTTATTCGATCTGAATGCCGGTGCCCTCCAGCAAAGCCACCACGTCGGGAAAGCTGAACCGCGCCCCCTTCATGCGGTTGTCGGCGGGGTTGATGGCGTAAGCCTCCGCCATGCGGAAATCGGCCCTTTGCAGGTCGCACCGGGAAAAGGAGGTGCGGCCCAGGGGCACGCCGTGGAATCCTGCTCCCGTGAGCTTGCAGTCGTCGAACACACATTCCCGGAACTCGCAGCTGGAAAAGTCAAATCCCGCCAGGGCCATGCCTGCAAATTCATTGTACTGAAACACGCAGTTTTTCAGCCGGGAAAAGGGCTGTACCAGGGCGCTGCGCCCCTGCAGGCCGCCCCAGGCAATGCCCCGGAAGGCGCAGCCTTCCATTACCGCGTCCTTCATCAGGCAGAAGCTGAATACCACTGCCGAAAGCTGACACCGCACAAACCGACAGCCGCTGAAGGTGCAGTTCTGTACCCGCACCCCATTCCAGCGGCAGCCCTCAAATGTGCAGTCGATAAACTCGGTGTCCCGCAGCGCAGGGCCGGGATCAAAGGCAGACAGGGTCTCACCCTGCCGCCGGGTTTTGGCAGCCATCAGAATTCCTCCTCATGTTCCTTGAAAAAGTCGTGATAGGCCCGCACGTTTTCCAGCTCGGTCCAGGGGCGGGGGCGGACCGGGTCACTGTCCAGATCATACACCCGGGCCCCCAGCATGGCCAGCAGGAAAGGGGAGTGGGTGGACAGCACGAACTGGCAGTTATAGAACCGGGCGGACTCCTGCAAAAACTGAGCCAGTTCCATCTGCCGCTGGGGCGAAAGACTGTTTTCCGGTTCGTCCAGCAGATACAGCGCCCCTTCCCGGATCTTCTGGGTGAAGAAGAGAAAGGCACTTTCCCCGTTGGAGCGGGTGCGCACGTTGGGCATCACCCGCCGCCGGGCATACTGGGACTGACTGGACCGCCGTGCCTCCGCCACCTGCTTCAGGCGGTCGTAGTCTTCCAGGCTACGCAGCTGGAATCTGGCGTTGCGGGCTTCCTTGGCTTCGGCCAGCAGTTCATCCCGCCGCCGGTCCACCCCCTCGTTGATGGTCCGCAGATCCAGCATGGTGTCGAAGACGTCGTCGCTGGTGAGGATACAGCTTTCCGGGGGAAGGGGATGGAGCAGGTGCGGGCTGCACATCTGGCAGTAGGGTTTGAAGAAGCTGGTGCCGTTGAAGGGGGCGCCCCGGTGCAGCCGCAAAGTCTCGGCCATCACGTTCAGCGCCGTGGTCTTGCCCGAACCGTTGCCGCCGTACAGGATGGTGATTTCGGCAAAGTCCAGCGTGTGCAATCCCCGCTGGGGAAAGATCTGGAAGGGGTAAAAGGAATCGTAGCAGGTCCGCCGGAAACCGGCAAAGAACAGCCACTCCGCTTCTTCGGTGGGGAAGTGGAAGGTGGAAAGATAGATCATGGCACACCTCTTGCCCAGAATACAAAAAGCCCGCGGCATGCCGGGGCACACCGCGGGAATGGGACGGGTCCTGCCCGTTGGAGTCTTTTTACTTGGTGCCGAAGATACGGTCGCCGGCATCGCCCAGGCCGGGCACGATGTAGCCCTGGCTGTTGAGCTTTTCGTCCAGAGCGCCCACGTAGATGTCCACGTCGGGGTGGGCTTCATGCAGGGCGTTCAGTCCTTCGGGAGCAGCCAGCAGGCCGATGAACTTGATGTGCTTGGCGCCGCGCTTCTTGATCTGGGCAATGGCGTCCTTGGCGCTGCCGCCGGTGGCCAGCATGGGGTCCAGCACCAGAACTTCGCGCTCGGCGATGTCCTTGGGCAGCTTGCAGTAGTATTCCACAGGCTCCAGGGTCTCCTCGTTGCGGTACAGGCCGATGTGACCGACCTTGGCGGCGGGGATCAGGCTCAGCATGCCGTCCACCATGCCCAGACCGGCGCGCAGGATGGGAACCAGGGCCAGCTTGCGGCCGGCCAGGACCTTGGTGCGGGCCAGGGCGATGGGGGTCTCCACTTCCACTTCCTCGGTGGGCAGGTCGCGGGTGGCTTCGTAGCAGAGCAGCATGGCCACTTCGCTGACCAGATCGCGAAATTCCTTGGTGCCGGTGTTGCGGTCACGCAGCAGGCTGATCTTATGCTGGATCAGGGGATGATCGACGATTTCAACAACGCTCATAGTGGTAGCTCCTTATTCGTGATTGTTATGTTCAACTGCCCGGCAGTCGAGGTACGGATTCAGCGGTTTTCCAGAGCGGTGATCTTGGCCACGCGGTTGGCATGGCGGCCGCCCTCATAAGGGGTGTCCAGGAACAGGTCCACCAGGCCCAGCGCCAGGCCTTCGCCCACCACGCGGCCGCCCAGGCACAGGGCGTTGGCGTCGTTGTGGCGGCGGGTGAATTCGGCGCTGAAAGCATCGCTGCAGCAGCAGGCGCGGATGCCGCGGATCTTGTTGGCGCAGATGGACATGCCCACGCCGGTGCCGCAGCACAGGATAGCAGCCGAGCACTCGCCGGCCACCACCGCGTCACAGGCCGGAGCGGCCAGGTCGGGGTAATCACAGCTGTCGGTGCTGTTGGTGCCGAAATCCCGGTAGGGGATGCCCCGGCTTTCCAGGTGGGCCTTGATGGCTTCTTTCAGCGCAAAACCGCCGTGGTCGGCAGCCAGCGCCACAGGGATGGTGCGGACGTCCTTCATACTTTCTGTACTCCTCTTTTACACATGTTGCTGTGTCCGGGCTTCACGCTCTGCCCGTTCCCGCTCAGCCTGGCTCAGCCGGTGGTAATCCGGCAGAAGCTGGGCAGGGGGCATCGCAAGCCCGTTTTCCCACATCCGGCGGGCGGCCAGTGCGACCCCGGCCCCGCGCAGCACGCGAAGGGGCGCCGGGCAGTCCAGTACGCCGTCGGCATTTCCAAACCTATTGTAGCACAACCCGGCGCCGTCGCCAACAAAAATCAGCGGCTTTTTGCAATCACGCACAAAATTTTCCAGGGTTTCCACCGGGGCGGCGGTGTCGGGGGTCAGCCGTTCGTGGGTGGCCAGGTCGAATCCTGCCCAGTATACCTGGCCCCGGCGGGCGTCCAGGGCGCCTATTACGGTGCCTTCGCCGGTCATGCCCCAGGCCAGGGCTTCCAGGGTGGAGACCCCGGCACAGGGCGTGTCTTTTACAAAGGCCATGCCCTTGACTGCCGAAAGCCCGATGCGCAGCCCGGTAAAGCTGCCCGGCCCGGCGGTCACACCGAACAGGTCGATGTCGGCACAGCGCAGCCCGCAGGCTTTCAGGGCGGCATCCGCCATGGGCAGCAAGGTCTCGCTGTGGGTCAGGCCGGTGCCCGTGTTGCATTCATACAAAAGGGTGTCGTCCCGCATCACCGCCACGGCGGCGGTGCGCCCGGCGGTATCAATGGCCAGAATGTTCATGCTTTCCCTCCGTTTGTGTGCAGCGCTCAGACCGGGGCTTCCACCGTGATGCGGCGGGTGGTGTCGTCCAGCCGTTCGATGTGGATGCGCAGGGGATGTTCCAGCGCCAGGATGTCGGCGCAGTTCTCGCTCCACTCCGCAGCCACTATGGCCCCGCTGTCCAGATAATCATAGAACCCGGCGGCGGCCAGATCGTTCTCGGTGTGGATGCGGTAGAGATCGAAGTGGGCCAGGGGACGGGGGCCGCGGTAATAGTTGACGATGGCAAAGGTGGGGCTGGATACCGGATCGGTGCAGCCCAGCCCTTCCGCCAGACCCTGGCAGAAAGCGGTTTTGCCTGCGCCCAGCCCGCCGGTAAAGGCGATCAGGGTGCCGGGGGCCAAGGTAGAGGCCAGGGTGCGCCCCAGGGCCACCGTTTCCTCACGGCTGTGTGTCATATATTCCTGCATGGCGCGCATACTCCTTGTGGTGAAAACTCAAACTGATTCATTATACACCGTTTGGGCGTATTTGTAAAATTTTGCCCCTTTTGGCGGGGTGTCTGGCATAAATCGCGCCGCCGCGCTATAATAGACTTTATCAAATCAGTTTGCCAAAACGGCTTTTCGGCCGTTCTACGTTCCCTTTTCCGGAAAGGAGCCCCTTTGTATGTTGAGCTTAGCCCGCCGGTATCTGCGCCGCGCAGATGCCCTGTACCTTGCCCTGTGCATGGTGTGTTCCGCCCTCAGCGTTGTGGTGCTGATGTCGGTGGAACACAGCCAGCTGGGCGGGTCGTACAGCAAGGCGTCGGTCCAGGTCATTGCCAGCCTTCTGGGCATTATGCTGGCGGTGATTTTTTCCACCATTGATTACCGGGCCCTGGCCCATGCCTGGCCGCTGCATGCGGTGGTGGCCTGGGGACTGGTTCTGCCCACCCTTATTTTCCGCAACGTCCGCGCCGGATTCGTGGTCATCGGCTATGATGCCGGCGGCACCTCCAATTACAGCTGGTACAAGATAGGCGGCATGACCTTCCAGCCCGCTGAACTGGCCAAGATCAGCTTTATCCTCACCCTGGCCTGGCATCTGGACCGGGTGCGGGGCAAGGTCAACCGCCCGCTGAATCTGCTGCTTCTTCTGCTGCATGTGGCCCTGCCGGTGTTGACTATCCACATCCAGGGGGATGACGGCACCGCGCTGGTCTTTGCGGGCATCGGCATCCTCATGCTCTTTGCCGGGGGGCTGAGCATCCCCCTGGCCCTGGGCGGCCTGGCTGCCGCCGTGGTGGGGGGCGCAGGGCTACTCATCACCCATCCCAACATTCTCAAGGGCTACCAGTTCAAGCGCATCCTGGCTGTCCTCACGCCGGAGGACCCCGCCCTGGCCGATATCGCCTATCAGCAGAACAAGGCGGCCATGGCCATCGGCACCGGCGGTCTGACGGGGCAGGGGCTTTTCCAGGATGAGAGCATCTTTATCCCCAACGCCTGGAACGACTTCATTTACAGCTACCTGGCCAACGCCATGGGCTTTGTGGGGGCGGTGCTGGTCCTGGTGCTGCTTTTCGGCATCATGACCCGTACCCTGCGTACCGCCGCCCAGAGCGTGGATCTGCTGGGGCGGCTGATCTGCACCGGCGTGTTCGCCGCCCTCTTCTGGCAGTGCGTCATCAACATCGGCATGAACCTGCAGGTGCTGCCGGTCATCGGCGTTACGCTGCCCTTCTTCTCGGCAGGCGGGTCCAGCGTGGTCATGGTCTATCTCAGTGTGGGCCTGGTGATGAGTGTGGGGATCACTTCCCGCCGAAACGCCGGTCTGGCCAGACCTATCGACTGATAACCCGACAAAACAAAACACACCGCCCCGCCGGGAAATGTCCCGGCGGGGCGGTGCCTGTGCGGCCGCGGTTACGGCGCGTGGGGTTCGGGGCCGGCACGGCGGGCTTCCGGCTCCTGATAGAACAGCGCCGGGATCAGTGCCAGCGAGGCCACGCCCACCACAATGAAGATGGTACGAGCCAGCCAGCCCAGGCTGCCGCCCAGCAGCCAGCCGATGGCGTTCAGGCCCCAAATGCCGTACACGCCCCAGTTCAGGCCGCCTACGATGAGAAGCAGCAGCAATACTTTGGAAAACATTGAACGAAACATGATAAAATCCCCTTTCCGCCCTTAGTGTGAGCCGGAAAGGGGATTTTTATGCAATCAGTTTTTCAGGGCCTGCATGGGAGCGGGGATGCGTCCGCCGCGGTGGATCATCACCGCAGGGCTGAACTTGCTGATGGGCATGATGGGCGCATGGCCCAGCAGCCCGCCGAAGTCCAGTACGTCGCCGGCCTGGTGGCCGATGGCGGGGATCACGCGCACGGCGGTGGTCTTGCTGTTCACCATGCCGATGGCCGCCTCGTCGGCGATCAGGGCACTGATGACCTCGGCGGGGGTGTCGCCGGGGATGACCACCATGTCGATGCCCACCGAGCAGACGGCGGTCATGGCTTCCAGCTTTTCCAGGGTCAGGCTGCCGCATTCCGCCGCCTTGATCATGCCGTCGTCCTCAGACACCGGAATGAAAGCGCCGGACAGGCCGCCCACATGGTTGGAGGCCATCACGCCGCCCTTCTTGACAGCGTCGTTCAGCAGGGCCAGACAGGCGGTGGTGCCGCAGCAGCCGCAGCTTTCCAGGCCCATCTCTTCCAGGATGTTGGCCACGCTGTCGCCGATGGCCGGGGTGGGGGCCAGGGACAGGTCGATGATGCCTGCGGGCACGCCCAGGCGCTCGCTGGCCAGGTTGGCCACCAGCTGGCCCAGACGGGTGATCTTGAAGGCGGTGCGCTTGACCAGCTCTGCCACCTCGTCCATGGGGGCGTCCTTGGGCAGCTTGGCCAGAGCGGCACGCACCGCACCGGGGCCGGAAACGCCCACGTGGATCTCGCAGTCCGGCTCACCGGCGCCGTGGAAGGCGCCCGCCATGAAGGGGTTGTCCTCCGGCGCATTGCAGAAGACCACCAGCTTGGCGTCGCCCATGCACATGTTGTCCTTGGTCAGTTCGGCGGTCTGGCGCACCACCTGACCCATCAGGGCCACGGCGTCCATGTTGATGCCGGACTTGGTGGAACCGATGTTGATGCTGGAGCACACGATGTCGGTTTCGGCCAGGGCGCGGGGAATGCTCTCGATCAGCCGCTTGTCACCGGCAGAAAAGCCCTTATGTACCAGGGCGCCGTAACCGCCGATGAAGTTGACCCCCACCGCCTTGGCGGCAGCGTCCAGGGCCTTGGCATATTCCACCGGGTCGGCGTCGGGGGCGGCGCCCAGCAGCATGGCGATAGGCGTCACGCTGATGCGCTTGTTCACGATGGGAATACCGTATTCCGCCGCGATGCCGTCCACCACCTTCACCAGATCCTTGGCGCGGGTGGTGATCTTGTTATAGATCTTTTCGCAGGCTTTCTTGCCGTCCGGGTCGATGCAGTCCAACAGGCTGATGCCCATGGTCACGGTGCGCACGTCGAGATTCTCGGCGGTGAGCATCTCAATGGTCTCCATAATGTCGCCGCTGTTCAAAATTTTCATCTGTCTGCCGCCTTTCCGTCACACCTTGTGCATTGCGTCGAACACTTCCTGACGCGTAAAGGTGACCTGCATGCCCATCTGCTCACCCAGGGCGGCAAAGTGCTCGCGCACCGCACCGGGTTCCACGGTGCAGGCGCTCAGGTTGACCAGCATGATCATGCAGAACATGTTCTGCATAATGCTCTGGGTCACGTCCTCAATGTTGATGTTCAGTTCGGCGCACACGGCGCTGACCTTGGCCACGACACCCACGGTGTCCTGCCCGATCACGGTGATGACAGCTTTCATGGTTAAGCACCTCGTTGCATGTTAGGTTTGTGTTTGACCCTGCTATTATAGCAGATAATTGGCGGTTTGAATATCTTTTTTCTGTTCCCGTTCAAAAAATAGCGCCTTCGTCCCATGAATGTGTGCAAACCGCGGACGTTTGTGGTATAATGGCGCCGTACTGAATTATGCGGCCCGGTCGCCGGGCTGCCATTTCCATACATGGAGGGATATTGCATGAACGATCCGCGTTTTGCATCCATTGATGCCTTTGCCGAACAGAACCGGGAAGCCATCCTGCGGGACATCACCCGTCTGGTGGCCGTTCCCAGCGTGGAGGGCGCTCCCGCTCCCGGCGCACCCTTCGGTCCCGGTCCCCGCGCCGCCCTGGATAAGGCGCTGGAGATTGCCGCCGAACTGGGCCTGGCCACCCACAACGCCAACGGTTACATCGGCTGGGCTGAAACCGGCCATGTGGCCGAAGGCCAGAAGTACCTGGCCACCATCACCCACTGTGACGTGGTGCCCGAAGGCAACGGCTGGGATGCTGACCCCTATACCGTCCGGGTCAAGGACGGCTGGATTCTGGGCCGCGGCGTGGCCGATGACAAAGGCCCCGCCATCCTGACCCTGTACGCCCTGAAATATCTGAAGGAGAGCGGCGAACGCCTGAAATACCCCGTGCGTGCCCTGCTGGGTGCCAACGAGGAGACCGGCATGGTGGATGTGGATTATTTCGCCGAGCACTTTGCCCAGCCTGCCTTCTGCTTCACCCCGGACGCTGAGTTCCCGGTGTGCAACGGCGAGAAGGGCGGCTTCAACGGCGAGATCGTTTCCCCCGTGCTGGAAGGCGGCGTTATCCGCGCCTTTGCGGGCGGTGTGGCCCATAATGCCGTGCCCGACCGGGCTTCCTGCACCGTGGCTGTGCCTGCCGCCAGCCTGAAAGCTGCCGACGGCCTGACCTTCACCGAAGAGAATGGCGCCACCCGCATCGACGCTGAGGGCAAGAGCGGCCACGCCGCCATGCCCGAAGGCACCATCAACGCCATCGGCATGATTGTGACCTGCCTGCTGGACAGCGGCGTCTGCTCCGAGACCGAGACCGCTTATCTGAAAGTGCTGGCCAAGCTGCATGCCGCCACCGACGGCAGCGCCCTGGGCATCGCCTCGGACGACGGCCTGTTCACCCCGCTGACCATCATCGGCGGCACCATCGAGTTCAAGAACGGCTGCCTGCGCCAGTCCTTCGACTGCCGCTATCCCACCAGCACCGATGCCGACAAGCTCACCGCCGCCATGAAGGATGCCTGCGGCACCGCCGCCAAGCTGGAAAATACCACCAGCCGGGTACCCTTCTATATTGATGCGGGCAGCCCTGCCATCCAGACCCTCATCGATACCTACAACGACGTCACCGGCGAAAACCAGAAGCCCTTCACCATGGGCGGCGGCACCTATGCCCGCCACTTCCCCTATGCGGTGAGCTTCGGCCCCGAACACGCCGACCTGCCCCTGCCGGAGTTTGCCGGGCCCATGCACGGTGCTAACGAGGGCGCCAGCTTTGATAAGCTCATCGAAGCGCTGAAGATCTCTATCCTGGCCCTGCTGCGCCTGCAGGAGATCGAGCTGTAACCCCATTCCGCAAACCTTGCGCCGCTTCCGCCCCAAAAAGGGGAGGGGGCGGCTTTTTGTTGGGCCAGGTGCGAAGGGACGTCCCTTTTTTGTGCAATTTATGTAAAAATACGCAAACCACTGGCATCTTGCCGAAAAAAGGTGTAAAATATAACGGTTCATGAGAAAAAGAAATGCCGCATACGCGCTTTGCCAACCCAGACAGGAAGGAAACGTTATGTCTAGCAAACGAAACAAAGCAGCCAAACAGAGCTTTTGGTCCCGGCTCACCAGCAAAGGCCGCATGTATTTTGTGTTGGCCATCTGCTGTGCCATCGTCCTGGTTACCTCGCTGACGGCTTTTCTGGTCGTTCACGGCCTGAGCAGCACCGATGCCGCCCCTGAAAGCCAGACCACCGAGGAAATGGTGGATGAGGAAGGGTACGACAAGGACCAGAACACCATCGACACCACCCAGTATACCTCCACCATTCTGGAAGAATCCGGGGACGCCGGGCAGGAATACATCGACGATACCCTCTTCCTGGGGGATTCCAACACGGCGCGCATGTACCGCATGTTTGATTACTGCAGCTATGACAATGCCATCGGCTCGGTGGGGATGTCTGCCCGTTCCCTGGCTACCTACGAATGTGTGAAGTTCGAAGGGCTTTCCGGCTACAAGACCATGCCCGAAGCCGTGGCCATCATGCAGCCCCAGCGGGTCATTATCACCTTCGGCACCAACGACCTGAGCCCCTCCAACAGCACCGAGAACTTTATCAAAAGCTATGAGAAGGGCATCAAGGCTGTGCAGGAAGCCTATCCCAGCGTAGACATCATCATCAACTCCATCCCGCCCCTGGGCAAGCAGCATTCCAACCAGAGCCTGACCCAGACCCAGGTGGACGAATACAACAAGGCCATCGTCCAGATGTGCCAGGACAACGGCTGGAAGTTCCTCAACAGTGCCGAGGTGCTCAAGGACTCCTCTACCGGTTACGCCAAGAGCGGCTATGTGGAGAGCAGCGACGGTATCCACCTGACCCGCTCCGCCATGGATGCCCTGTTTGAGTATATCCGCACCCACAGCTATATCACTGAGGACGATCGTCCCACCCTGACTGCTGTCCCTGCGCATATCGATGACAAGGATGTCAGCTCCTCCACCGCCTCCACCGTGACCACTACCGTGCCGTCCTCTTCCAGCAGCACTTCTTCCAGCGAGAGCGAAGTCACCGAGACTGCTACCCCGACGCCCAGCCCCACGCCTACCCCGACTCCCTCCTATACCTGGTCCAGCGCGGTGATCAAGCAGCCTACTTGCGATCAACCTGGAGTGACGCAGTACACCTGCAATGAAGATTCCAGCAAGAACTATACCGAAGAGATTCCCGCTCTCGGCCATACCGCCCCCAATGCGGAAGGTAAGTGCGACCGCTGCGGCGCCAAGCTGCAGGCAGTGGAACCGTCGACGTCTCCTGACAGCAGCTCCAGCAGCACCGATTCCAGCAGTTCGGAAAGTCAGAACAGCTCCTCGGAGACACAGCCGTCTTCTCCTGCGCCCAGCGAAACAACGACGCCTGATCCCACCCCCGGAACGGACAATCAGGAGACTGTGACCCAATAATCCAATACCGTTATCTCTACATGAAACCACCCCCGGCCTGTACAGGCCGGGGGTGGCTTTGTTTGCTGCAGTTTTTTTATTCGCCGTCGGGCAGCAGCAGATCATCTGCTTTCATGCTCCGCAGCTGTTCCAGGGTAATGCCGTCCACATACTTGTCGATCACCTGGCGCAGCCCTTCCCAGAATCCGATGGTGTGGCACTGGGCGCGGCGGGGGCAGGCTTCCGCCTGGCTGGACAGGCAGGGGATCGGCACCAGATCGCCCTCAATGGCCCGCAGAATGTCCCCGGCGGTGATCTCTTCGGGGGCGCGGGTCAGGCGGTAGCCGCCCTGGCTGCCCCGGCTGCTGGAAACCAGTCCCGCACGGGAAAGGGGCGTCACGATCTGCTCCAGATACTTCTGGCTGATCTGCTGGCTTTCGCTCACGCTTTTCAGCGACAGGGTCTCCTCCGGTCCGCAGTCCGCCAGCTGTGCCATCAGGCGCAGGGCGTAGCGGTCTTTTGTGGAAAATTTCATGCGATTCCCTCCCTTCTCAAAAAACAGTATCCCTATCATACCAAGTTTGCCGCCGTCAGGCAAGCAAAACATAGAAAAAATATAGGAAAACTTTTCCCGCACCCGTTTTTTTGCCCCCAATGCCTTGACAGCCGCCCGCAAACGGGGTATACTGTCTGCATTCAAACCGAACTTTTGTGGAAAGGGGATGCTGTCATGATTTTCAATGAACGCCGTGATGGCATGATGATGTGCATGTGCAGTGGGCTTCGGCAACCTGCGCATGTTTCCCCTTGCCCGTCTTTCTCGGTTTAAGGCAGGAAACAGCAGCGGCAGGGCGCCGAAAGCGCCCTGCCGCTTTTTTGTTGCCCGCCGTTTGTTGTCCGGAGAAAAAGGAGGACTCTCCCATGAAAACCGGCCCCAAGTGCCGCCAGCCCGGTGTGCGAATGTGCCGCCGCTGAGCCCGCGCCGTTCCCGAAAAAAGAAGAACATCCAAAAGAAAGAACACAAAGGAGAACACCATGAAAAAGAAACTTCTGTCCGGCCTGCTGGCCGCCGCCTTCACCCTGAGCCTGGCCGCCTGCGGCGCCCCCGCTTCTGAAAGCACCGCAGCTTCCTCCGAATCCGGCAGCACCGCCGCCACCCAGGAGGCCGCCGCTGATGCCGCCTCCTTCACCGGCGACGGCTTCGACTCTTCTGTGGACTACGAAGCCCTCAAAGGCACCACCATCACGGTGGCTGCTTCTCCGGTGCCCCACGCCGAGATCCTGAAGGTGGCCGGCGAGATCCTGGCCCAGGCCGACATCACCCTGAAGGTGGTGGAATTCACCGACTACATCCAGCCCAACAAGGCCACCGAAAACGGGGAAGTGGACGCCAACTACTTCCAGCACGGCCCCTACCTGGAAAACTTCAATGAAGAAAACGGCACCCATCTGGTGAGCGTGGCTTCCATCCATTACGAGCCCCTGGGCCTGTACCCGGGCAAGACCAAGAGCCTGGACGAACTGGCTGACGGCGCCCAGATCGGTGTTCCCAACGATACCACCAACGAAGCCCGCGCCCTGCAGCTGCTGGCTGCCCAGGGTCTGATCACCCTGAAAGAGGGCGCCGGCCTGACCGCCACCAAGAACGACATTGCCGAGAATCCCAAGAACCTGGAGATCGTGGAGATGGAAGCTGCTCAGCTGCCCCGTCAGCTCGGTTCTCTGGATATGGCTGTCATCAACGGCAACTACGCAACCGAAGCCGGTTTTTCTTCCGCCGCTGACGCCCTGGCCGCTGAAGACGCCGACAGCGAAGCCGCCCAGACCTATGCCAACGTGCTGGTTGTGAAGGAAGGCAACGAAGAGACCCCCGCCACCAAGGCCCTCATCGCTGCGCTGCAGAGCCAGAAGGTGAAGGATTACATCACCGAGACCTACGGCGGCGCCGTGGTTGCCATTTTCTGAAAAACATGGTAGCATAAAAAGCGGGAACGCCCGGGACCCGGCGTTCCCCTTTTTGTGAAAAAACGGTCCGTCCGTTTGCGGTTTTTTCCGCGGGCGGCCCGCGGGAGGAATAGCATCATGATCGAACTGCAACACCTGACCAAACGGTTTGATACCAAGGCAGGCAAGTTTGTCGCCCTCAAGGATATCTCGCTGACCATCCAGGATGGGGACATTTACGGCATCATCGGCATGTCGGGGGCGGGCAAATCCACCCTGGTGCGCTGCATCAACATGCTGGAAAAGCCGGACGAGGGCAGCGTCGTCGTCAACGGCCGCAAAATGGAATCGCTAAATGCCCGGGAACTGCGTCAGGCCCGGCGGGAGATCGCCATGATCTTCCAGCAGTTCAATCTGCTCATGCAGCGCAGCTGCCTGAAAAACGTCTGCTTCCCCATGGAACTGGCGGGCGTGCCCAAGGATAAGGCCGAAGCCCGGGCCCGGGAACTGCTGGAACTGGTGGGCCTGCCCGACAAGGCGGACAGCTACCCCGCCCAGCTTTCCGGCGGCCAGAAGCAGCGCGTGGCCATCGCCCGCGCCCTGGCCACCGACCCCAAGGTGCTGCTGTGCGACGAAGCCACCAGCGCCCTGGACCCCAACACCACCCACGCTATCCTGCAGTTGATCCAGAACATCAACAAGGAACTGGGCATCACGGTGGTCATCATCACCCACCAGATGAGCGTGGTGGAGCAGGTCTGCCAGCATGTGGCCATCCTGGACGAAGGCAAGGTGGTGGAAGAAGGCACCGTGGCCGAGATCTTCTCCAACCCCAAGACCCCGGCGGCCCGCCGCCTAGTGTTCCCGGCCGGTGCGCCCCAGGGCGAACTGCCCGCCGGTCACCGCCTGGTGCGGGTGGCCTTCAACGGCACCCAGACCACCGACAAACCCCTGGTGGCCAGCCTGGCCATCGAGTGCGGGGCGCTGGTCTCCATTGTGGCCGCCGATACCCGTATCGTCAACGGCCAGACCCTTGGCAGCATGCTGCTGGCCCTGCCGGACAACGCCGACGAGGCCGAAAAGGCCATCAACTATATCCGCAGCTATCCCGGGCTGACGTATGAGGAGGTACAGGCATAATGGAATTTCTGTTTGCTTCGGATGAATGGCAGGTCCTGATGGACAACCTTCCCAACCTGCCCTTCGCCACCTGGGAGAGCTTCTACGCCACCGCCATTTCCACCGTGCTGGCCATGGTGGTGGGCCTGCCCCTGGGCGTGCTGCTGGTGGTGGGGGAGAAGGACGGCGTGCTGCCCTTGCCCGGCTGGTTGATGACCCTGCTCAATGCGGTGATCAACCTGCTGCGCAGTGTGCCCTTCCTGATCCTGATGATCGCGGTGCTGCCTTTGTCCATGGTGGTGCTGGGCACCTCCATCGGCACCCCGGCCTCCATCATTCCGCTGTTCATTGCGTCCTTCCCCTTTGTCTCCCGTCTGGTGGAGACAAGCCTGCGGGAAGTGGACGGCGGCGTGATCGAAGCCGCCCAGAGCATGGGCGCCACCCCGCTGCAGATCATCACCAAGGTCATGATCCCCGAAAGTCTGCCTGGCCTCATCGCCAACGTCACCATCGCTATGACTACCATCCTGGGCTATTCCGCCATGGCCGGTATCATCGGCGGCGGTGGTCTGGGCCAGATTGCCATCAACTACGGCTACTACCGCTACAAGTACCTCATCATGGTGGTGGCCACGGTGCTGCTGGTCGTGATGGTGCAGGTCTTCCAGTCCATCGGTACCTGGCTGGCTGCCAAGTGCGACAAGCGCCTGCGCAAGTAATACAATGAACAACGGTCCGGCCCCGGCGTCATGCACGTCGGGGCCGGGTTTTGTCATACCATGGTGTGGCGGATTCTGTCGGTCATAATTCGTTCAAATAATGTTACCAATTTCTTCAAAAGCCTTTTAAACGTTTGCCACATTCTGCCTATATACTTAGAACTGTCAAAAGGAACTGCAAAACAAAAGACGAAACGGCTCGAACGCCAGAAATACTTACTGCGCCCTTTGCCAATGCGAGGACCGGCCGCAATCGTGGTCAAAGATCCGGCAAAGGCCAGACAACCTACAACATCGGTCTCCCCCAGACCGATTTTACATATACTCCTCCTAGAACGTATTTGCAAGCAACGCAAACCCCCGCCTTCTGCAACAGCAGAGGGCGGGGGTTTGCGTTTGTTGTGTTTTTTGTTTACAGGGCGGCAATGTCCGCAACCAGGGCGTCCACGTCCTCGTCACGGGTAGCCCAGCTGGTGCAGAACCGCACCAGCGTGTGCCCGGGTTCCACAGCGCCCATGTGGCTGAAGCTGTACTTTCCTTCCAGCGCCTGTACCCAGACGTCGGGCAGGATGGGGAACTGCTGGTTGGTGGGGGAGTCGTAGGCCATGGCGCAGCCCTTGGCGGCAAAGGCGTCCCGGATGCGCATAGCCTGGGCGTCCGCCTTTTTGGTCAGGGCCAGATAAGGTATGGCCTCACCATCGCCCCCCAGCAGGGCCAGGAACTGCAGTCCCAGCAGCCGTCCTTTGGCCAGCATGCCGCCGTGCTGCTTGATGGCGTAGCGGAAATCCTTGGCCAGAGCAGGATGGGTCAGCACCAGGGCTTCCCCGAACAGAGCGCCGCATTTGGTGCCGCCCAGATAGAAAGCGTCGCACAAAGCGGCGTAGTCTTTCAGGGTCAGGTCGTTGGTCTGGCTGGCCAGACCGTAGCCCATGCGGGCGCCGTCCACAAAGAGGTAGATGCCGCAGGCACGGCACACCCGGGAAAGTTCGGTCAGCTCGCTTTTGGTGTACAGGGTGCCCCATTCGGTGGGGTTGGAGATGTACACCATGCCGGGCTGGACTTCATGCTCGTGGGTAGGATTGGCCCAATGGGCCTCCACAGCGGCCTGCACCTGGGCGGCGGTGATCTTGCCGTCATGGCCGGGCAGGGTCAGGCATTTGTGGCCGGTGGCTTCCACGGCGCCGGTCTCGTGCACGTGGATGTGCCCGCTGTCCGGGCAGAGAACACCCTGCCAGGGCTTGAGCGCCGCGTCGATCACGGTGAAGTTGGCCTGGGTGGCCCCCACCAGAAACTGCACTTCTGCGTCGGGAGCATCGCACAGGGCGCGGATGCGGTCCCGGGCCTGTTCACAGTAGAAATCCTCGCCGTAGCCGGGGGTCTGTTCCAGGTTGGTGCGGCAGAGCGCTTCCAGTACCGGGGCGGCCGCGCCTTCGCCGTAATCACATTCAAATCGGATCATATCAGAGTATACGCCTCACTTTTATTCATACAGCGGGAACCGGGCAGTCAGTTCTGCCACCCGTGCCGCCACTTCATCCTTCTTGTTGTCAAAGTCAAAGATGCAGTCCGCAATGCAGTCGGCAATGATCTTCATCTCTGCCGGGCCCATGCCGCGGGTGGTCACGGCGGGGGTGCCCAGACGCACGCCGCTGGTCACAAAGGGGCTGCGCTTCTCGCCGGGAACGGTGTTCTTGTTGGCGGTGATGTGCACCTCGTCCAGCTTGTGCTCCAGCTCCTTGCCGGTGCAGTCCACATCGCTCAGATCCACCAGCATCAGGTGGTTGTCGGTGCCGCCGGACACCAGCTTCACGCCCCGGGCGGTCAGGCCGTCGGCCAGAGCGGCGGCGTTCTCCACGATCTTGTGGGCGTATTCCTTGAAAGCGGGGGAGAGGGCTTCACCGAAGCAGACTGCCTTGGCGGCGATGATGTGTTCCAGCGGGCCGCCCTGGGTGCCGGGGAAGATGGCGGAGTTGATGCGCTTGGCAATGTACTCGTTGTTGGTCAGGATCAGGCCGCCACGGGGACCGCGCAGGGTCTTGTGGGTGGTGGTGGTCACCACGTAGGCGTAGGGCACCGGGTTCTGGTGCGCGCCGCCGGCCACCAGGCCCGCGATGTGGGCCATGTCCACCATGAGCATGGCGCCGTAGCCGTGGGCAATCTCGCCCAGCTTTTCAAAGTCGATGGCACGGGGATAGGCGGAAGCGCCCGCCACCAGCATCTTGGGGCGGACCTTGGCCACCTGCTTGGCCAGGGCGTCGTAGTCGATGAACCCGTCCTCGTTGACGCCGTAAGCCACAAAGTTGTAGTTCTTGCCGCTCATGTTCACCGGGGAACCGTGGGTCAGGTGACCGCCCTGGGAAAGATCCATGCCCATGACGGTATCGCCCACGTTGAGCAGGCCAAAGTAGACGGCCAGATTGGCCTGGGCACCGGAATGGGGCTGCACGTTGGCGTACTTGGCGCCGAACAGCTCGCAGGCACGGCGGATGGCAATGTTCTCCACCTCATCCACGAACTGGCAGCCGCCGTAGTAGCGGTGAGCGGGGTAGCCTTCAGCGTACTTGTTGGTCAGCACGCTGCCCATGGCGGCCATCACGGCGGGGGAAACGATGTTCTCACTGGCGATCAGCTCAATGTTCTGGCGCTGGCGCACCAGTTCCCGCTGCATGGCGGCGCCCAGTTCGGGGTCGGCGGCTTCCACAAAGCCGATGGTGTTCATCATGTCCTTGTACA
>CALXHS010000041.1 GCA_944388165.1 uncultured Gemmiger sp.
ACATATAACAGCGAAGAAGGTACCGTCGCAGAACAGGCCGTATTCTCCGAACATTTTGCGGGCACGGACACTTCCAGCCCCTCGGAGTTGTTCTACCACATACTCCACGTAATCAGGATGGGATGCCATAGCTACCTCCGTTTCTCATAGCGCTGGGCTAGCCGCCTAACAAGAGCCCCCAGCTGTTCCCGCAACTCGTCAGGCTCCAGCAGCTCAGCTCCATCCCCAAAGGTGAGAATCCAGCTGATTACACTGTCCGCGTCCGGGAAACCTCGACGAAAAAGTAAGGTACCATCCGGCTGTACGGCAAAGCTGTCTGCACCGTATTCTTCCACCAGCCGCCAACGGCAGGCCGGGGCAAAACGGACGCACACCTGATATTGAGTTGGATAAATCCGCTCCGGGTCCAGATCCGGCAACGGGGCCGGGCGGGGAGAAAAGGGCTCTCCGGTAGAAAGGTTGGTCATACGGTTGAGCTTGAACAGGCGGAAGTCCTGCCGGGTTTGACACCAGCCCCACATATACCATGTAGACCAATGAAAGACCAGATAATAGGGCTCTACGCTGCGCACCGAAGTGCCCTTGGGTGCGTCGTAAGTGAAATGTACAAGGTGGTGCTGCTCCATGGCATTCTGTATGGCCTCGATTTTAGGGGCAAGGCTACTTTTGTACCACGAGGACAAATCAATGAGCATGTGGGTGCCGCCGGATATCAGGGTACTATTTCCGGCAGACAACTTTTCCATAAGCTGAGCATAACGCCGGGTACCGCTGACGCTGTCCAGACTGCGCAGCCCCGCCAGAATGGCCTGCATCTCCGGGGCAGTGAGCACCGTACGGTCCACCCGGTATCCCTCCATGATGGAGATCCCACCGCCAGCACCTTGCGCGGTGGTGATGGGGATACCTGCCCGGCAGAGGGCTTCGATGTCCCGTTGTATAGTGCGGCGGGACACTTCGAACTGCTCCGCCAGTTCCGGTGCGGTGACCTGTTCCCGCTGAAGAAGGATGGACAAAACGCCGATCAGCCGATCCATTTTCATGGCAACCACCGCCTTTCCTACCTTTGCTTGTATTATATCACAGGAAGCGGACAACTGTCTGTCATGTTACACTCTGCAAAAATCTTTTTGCCGCCAAAAAAGGAAAGTCCTCGTACAATTCCCATGCTGGGAATGTACGAGGACTTTGTTGCTCAGGGTCTGAGACGCTGTTTTGCGCTCTTTACTTCCCTGCCGCTTTGGCCAGAAGTCTGACCGCCACCAGATGGTGTAAAACACCAGCGAAAACCAGTCCGAAGGTCACCCCCAAAACTGTGTCCGCAATACGCAGGAGCACCGCACCGTGCAATCCGTATATACCGGTTCCCAGCATCAGCGCACCGAAACAGTTCATGGCTGTTTTATACCGGTAATCGGTGCAAAAACCCAGGCAAAGGCCGCCCAGCGGTCCCATCAGGGAATGAAATCCATCGGGAGTCAGCTGATACAGCACAAAAAAGGCACAGGAACCTGCGATTGCCCCCACAATGCGCTGCCAGAAGCGGGTGAATGTACTGCCGGAATACGGATATTCCGACAGCAGCGAGGCACAGGCAAAGCCCATCCACATGAAGCGCTCCACACCAAAGACCTGCCCGGCGGTCAGCACCAGGCTGCCCCCAAGAGCCATGCGCAGCTGCCACAAATGGACCTGACCGGTGAGGTCGAATCCTTTTACCACATGGTGAAATCGGGTTTCCTTGTGCTGATGGCGGTGCTTGGCAATCAGAATGGCTCCGCAGACACCGTATGTATGCGGCACCTGAAACGCTTTTTTCTTTTTCTCCAAGATATCCTCACACTTCCTGCATTAAAATTCGGCGTCCTGGCCGCCCTTATGAACGGTCCAGCGTGCCAATCGCTTCCATATCCTAAAGCGAAAAAAGTGCAATCCAAAATTCAAAATCAACATTTACAAATATGCAGAAATATCGCTATAATTATATAGCATATTGACATACAGGATCAGACCTATCGTGATGAACAAATACCGCAATGAAATGATCGAGGCCATCAGCCGTCTGGTGGCGATTCCCTCGGTTTTTGCCGAGAGCAGCGAGTATCCCTTCGGCCCGGAAGTGGACCGCTGCCTGGACACCGCCCTGTCCATGATGGCTGAGTTGGGTTTCCGCACTTTCAAGGCACCCGACGTCATGTACGGCTATGCCGAAATCGGAGAGGGCGAGCTGTTCGGCGTGCTGTGCCATCTGGATGTGGTGCAGGCCCGCCAGGAAGACGGCTGGGACCACGACCCGTTCCAGCCTGTGGTCCAGGGCGACTGGCTCTGCGGCCGGGGCACACAGGACGACAAAGGTCCCAGCGTCGCCGCGGTCTATGCGCTGAAGTCACTGCTGGATGAAGGCTGCAAGCTGAACAAGCGTGTCCGTTTCATCTTCGGTATCGACGAGGAAACCATGTGGGATTCCATCCGTGCTTACCGTGACAGAGAGGAAGTCCCCGTCAGCGGCTTTGTGCCGGATTCCACCTTCCCCCTGACCTATGCCGAAAAGGGTTTGATGCAGCTGCAGATTCGTTCCGATAAAGGCTTTTCCCTTTCCTGCAGCGGCGGCGACAGCATGAATGCCGTATCTTCCCACGCGGAGTGTCCGCTTATCCCTGCCGTAGCGGAGGCCATGAAAGACCTGGGTCTCCCCTTCCATACCACTGGGAATGCCATCTGTGCGGAGGGGCTGACCGCCCATGCAAAAAATCCCTGGAAGGGTGTAAGCGCCAACCTGAATCTGCTTCGAGCCCTGCGCAAAGCGGGCTATGAGCACGACGCCATCACCTTTGCCTGCGAGTTCCTGGACGGCAAATTCCGCTTTGAAGGTTTTACTCCTGAAGATCTGTCGGACTTTTCCGGTCCGGTCACCGTGAACCTGGGCAAATTCACCTTGAACGAGCAGGGAGCCGTACTGGGGCTGGATCTGCGCCTGCCCGTGACCCGGAAAAAAGAAGAGATCCTCGCGCTGGTCCGCCAGAAAACGGATGCCTGCCACATGTCGGTGGAGGAATTCGACTGGTTGCGGCCGATCCACGTTCCCCTGGACAGCCCCCTTGTGTCCCAGCTGCTGCGGGCTTATCGGGAAGTGACCGGCGACACCGCCACCGAACCCTACATTTCGGCCGGCGCCACCTTTGCCCGGGCCTTCGACAACTGCGTGGCCTTTGGCGCCAACATGCCCGACAGTCCCACCAGCGAACACCAGCCCCGGGAACGCATCTCCATCACCAACCTGCTCCAGGCCGCCGAGGTCTATCGTCGGGCTTTCCGGTATCTGGTATTGGCTGACTGAATCAACGGCGAACGCTGGAAATAACACAAAAAAACTCCCCCTGCGGGCAAAATTGCCCCAGAGGGAGTTTTTGCATATTGCTGTTCTATCAGCCCAGCTGCTGCCCCTGCACCCCATGGACCACAATGCGGATGTCCGAATCCGTAGTGGATGTAGCACAGGTAGACAAGGTCATCACCGGTTTGGTACCGTCTACCTCTACCCCCATATCATAAAGAGACCGGTCTTTCATCTCCTGCACAAAGTTGGTGAAATCCTCACTGGGGACAAAGCCGACCATATAGACACTGGAATCGGTGCTCTCCACCTATTCGATGGAAAACACATCATCCTGCCAGATCCCGTCCGGCGTGTACAGAATGAAGGCGGCCGCACCGCCGTTTTCCTGGAAATATTCTTCCTTCAGATAATTTTTCAGCTGTCCGAACATGGAACCATCCCGCATATTATGCCCGTACACAATGGCATGCCAGTCCAGAAGGCTTTGATTGTTGGCTTCCAGAAAGATGCTGCCGCCGTTGTTCCAGGTCCCATCCGGCAGGCGGCGCAGATACTGGGTGTTGGTGCTGCCCTGCACAATGGGGAAATCAATATCCAGCAACGGCCACTGTATCCAACCTACCACATCCGGCCATTCTTCCTGCAGGGCGTCAAAGTCCACGTCCAAAAGCGTGTTCCCTTCTTCCGCCGACAGATCCTCAGCGGGGGCCGTATATTGCTGCTGTATATCGGTAAATGTCTTTTCGCTCTTGCGGTATCCCCACCAGGTCCAAAGTAGTACGCCCAGTACCCCCAGCACCACCAGCCCGGCCAGAATCTGCAAAATCAACCAGAAGGTGCTGCCGCGGGATGCTTCCTTGCTTCCCTTCCCTTTTTTCATGGGGTCTTCCTCCCTTTACTCAAACGATCCGCATCAGCCCTTCTTGAGCCGACGTCAGGCACTATTATCAGTATACCGCTGGGACATGCCCGTGACAAGGCATGTGAATGTTTCAGCTGATTGCTTTTCTCCAAAAAAAGAGGACGCGTTTTTTCAACGCGCCCTCTTGATTTTGTTCAAAACTTTGTGGGCGAAATTATTCGTCCGCACCGTTTCTGCGCTTGCGCACCAGGAACACAACCAGCAGAATGACCACCAGCAGCACCGCAATGCCGCCAACCACGACCGGCACGCTCACGCCGGACTCGCTCTCTGCCAGCGGGGTCTCGTTATCGCCGATAGTTTCTTCGCCGCCGGCCTGGGGAGTCTCATTGTCGCCAATGACTTCTTCTCCGCCGCCAGGCTGCTGCGCTTCACCAGCGCCCTCGCCTTCACCGCCGACTGCTGCGTCGCCGTCACCGGCAGCGGCACCAGCGCCGTCACCAGCAGCAGCTCCGCCGCCGGCCGCAGCACCACCAGCGCCGCCGGCAGTACCCGCGGCACCGCCGCCAGCAGTGGCCGTACCAGCAACCACATTGACATCATTGTATTCCACAACCGTGCCGCCGTCCTCGTACTGGGTAGTGGCGGTCACCTGGACGTTCTGGGTGTAGTAGAAGATAACTTCCACCGGGCCGTCTTTTGGAGTTTCGGGCATAGTCACCTGCTTGGTGCTACCACCAACAGGCGTATACTCGTCCACAGAAATAGCGGTCAAAGTCAGGGTCAGTTTTCCCGGCGCAGTACCGCGGACACTGGGTGCCACTTCCTGCTCGGTACCTTCCAGCAAGTAGCGAACCACATAGCTCACATCCTGGCGGTCACCACGAAGGGCGTACTCTGCCACGAAGTCATAGTCCCGGGTCGCTGATTCACCCGCAGAATAGTCACCATTAACCCCGGCATCAATCAGCACATAGTCTTCACTGCCGTTGTTGATGATGATATCGCTGCCGCCCTCTTCCGACGGAAGCTGCGGGGCGGTAGGGAGTTTCTTATCCCCCGTCACCAAAACAGAGACAACGGTGGGAGCGGTGTCATCATTTACATAAACATTATAGTATTTGTTTGCATCGTAGTTTGCGTCTTCGGGATCATATTCACTTCTGAGACCTTCAATGTATGTGTCAGAAAAATGCCCATGTTCACCAGCGCGGAAGGTCACCACATAACCAGTTTCATCATCCGCTGCATAAGCAGTGGCGACGGGGAGAGCGGCCAGCATGCACAGAACCAGCATAACCGCTGCAAAGCGTTTTGCAAAAGCGTTGCGCATAGCCGATCACTCCTCCTTCTTGTTCTTCTTTTTGCCGGCGATGATGAACAACAGGATAGCCAAAGCCAGAACGCCAATCAAGGGAGCAACAACCACCGGGTCACCGGTCTGCACACCGGTCAGGATGTAGCGGGTCTGGGTGATGACCTTCGGCTCATTGCGGATGGTCGTGACATCCGTGCGAGTCAGCGGGGTGACCTCTTCAGCCATAAACTGGAACTGCATTGCACCCGTACTAGCCAGGTAAGCATCATCCGTACCCGTGGCATTGGGGGTGATCTTCAGGGTCAGAGTGGTGCTGCTGTTGGGATCAACAGTGGAAACCAGAATATAATCGGTACCCAGCACATCCTCCTCATTCAGCACTTCCAGCTCATCTGTTCCCTGACCGCCAACCAGAATGCCCTCTTCAGCATTGGCCGCCCGGGTCGTAGCAGAATCAGGATCAGCAACATTGTTGCCGAAGATTACCTGATCCCCTGCCAGCAGGGTCACCAGATAACCGGTATCACCTTCAGTGTCTTTGGCAGTCAGTGTCTGCAGAACTTCCGTAGACATATAAAAGTTGGTGGAAGCGCCGCTATTATTCACCAGATCAAAAGAATAAGTACTTTCCACACCAGGAGTCATGTCCTGAATGCTATCCGCCGGATTGTTAACCGAATATTTCAAACTGGAACCATTATAGGTAACAGAGATATCTGAACCATCCGCGGCAAAGCAGCCAAGAGCCGACGTACACGCCAACCCCAGCACCAGAACAAGTGCAGAGATACGTTTCATCATTGCATTTCACCTGTCCTTTCGCTGAAATCAGTTAGAAATCGAGGTGATATTGCCTTCACCATCGAGTTCGGCGTAAACGCCCCAAGCAGAGAGGATTGCCTGTTTGTTCAGTTCGTTATCGCCCTGCACAAACTGGACGGCTTCGGCTACGGCTTCCAGACGAATCGACCGGTTGCTGTACTCATTGCCAGCATCCTTGCTCAGAGTCATGGATTCAAGCAGTCGGCTCGTGGTTTCACCAGGCGCAAGGGGCGTCTTGTAATAGAACACCTGGGTCTCGCTCTTGGTGCGGCCGGCAAAGGGATCCTCCGCCGTAGTCCAGTTTCCCTCACTTTCCAGGGTGATCAGGCTGGCATCCATGTCCGCATCCTTTTGCTGGCCATTCTGATCCTCACACCAGTACTTGGTGACAGTAACACGGATATACGCATCCATATTACCGTTTCCCTCCGAATTCAAGACGGAATAATTGACATCATTCGCCGCAAATTCGTAGGTATCATCCGGCATCAGGTTGACATCATGGATCGTGATGTCTTCGCTGTCACTTTCCACCGAGCCTTCACCCTGCCAGGCAACGGACAGGTTAGCCGCATTCAAACCGAGCGAGAGCACTCCGCTTTCCACCCGCTGCGCGGCCAAGGTGCCGCCTGCGGCCACCGCAAACACGAGAGCGGCAGTGACAGCCAACAAAATGTATCTTCTTTTCACTTGAAACTCTCCCTTTTCTTGAACTTGTCTGCAAGTGTCCACAGGAGGAGCACCAGGGCAAAAATCACTATGCAAACAGCAATGCCAACGGACGATTGCATTCCCATGGCGACAGCGCCCAGGCATGGAATGGAGAAGGCAACGACGCCCAGCACCTGACTGTACCGCACAGGGTACACATCCTGAGTTGTGTTTGCGTCGCCTTTAGTGGTCAGCGATTGACTTTCCACATCATTGGAAACCACACGATGGGTCTCGGTCAAGGTTGTACCGGCCCCTTTGTAATAGGTCACCACATCGCCGGGCTCCAAAGTTTCAGGGTCACACTCTCGCACATAGACCGCGCAGCCAACCGGCAGCGCAGGGGTCATGCTGGCAGTGAGAACACTGTAAATCTGATAGCCCAGCAGCTTAGGAATGGTAAGAGGGAGGGCGACTAGGATCAAACCGATCATCAGCAGCGTAGCAACGACACTGAGGATTTTTGCTTTCACTGGCCGCCCTCCATTTTTACCTTCTTGTTTAGAGACTTAGTCCATCCAGACAGAACCTCTGCATTTGAATCAAATGTAACAATAGCTATCCGGTGGTCAGCTGTGGACGTATACTTGTCCTTAACATTGTCGATAAAGTTTGTCACTGCAGTTTTCAAGGCTGCTTGGCGCCTTTCTGCATTGTTGTTGGTGCTTTTGCCGTCAAAATCATCGGCCATGGAACCGGACTGGTCCAGCACCAGCACGATGTCCACCGGAGAGGCTTTTGTTTCTTCGGTAATGGTGTACTGGCCTTTCGCATAAGCCTCAATTACAATCTTGCCAGTACCTGTTTCCGGATTCCAGTCTTCCAATTTTTTGGAATAGACCAAATCATCCTCAGAGGGTTCCTCGACATCGGCACCATACAGCGCTATAGAGTTCAACATGGAGCACGCCATTTTTGCAGAAGACACCTCAACCGGCGGCATAAGGGGACCGGCGTCCGTGAAAACCTTCGATTCGATTGGCTCAGCGTCATCTTGAGCCGCCGTAGCTGCAACATCCTGCAGGTGCGCTTTCACCGCAGCCACTTGTTCTTCACTGAAAGAGCTCAACATGGCCTGCAACTGCTCCGTTGTATAGGAGGTAAGCAAAGCTTCCGCTTCGTCAGCATTCTGGACGGCCATCAATGCGTCGTAAAACACCTGCGCGTCAGAAGTTTTTTCAATGTCCTCGGCGGCAGCACCCGACTCGGCATTGCTTTCCGTATTCTCCGCGGGCTCCGAGACAGCGTCTTCATTTTCTTCAGTGGAGTCGGTAGAGATTTCCTCATTCTCTGCCAACTCAGTGACATCCGTCTGATTTTCAGTAACAGCTGCATCATCATCCGTTACCGAATCAGTAACAGTGCCATCCTCTTCGGTCAGGTCAGAAACGTCTTCCGAAGTCTCGTCCTGCGACAGCACCTGCTCGCTGGCAGCAGTCTGCTCCGGCTCCTGCACACCGTCAGTTGCCAAGCTCGGCATACTCACCAGACTGGCCAGCATGACGACGGCCAGCAGCACACCGATGAATCGGCTGAACAGTTTGTGTTTCATGCTCTTTGCCTCCCTACACGGATTTGGTTATTTTCACAAACGATCGGATCGTGGTTGTCTTTACACAGAACAGCGGGGAATCGGCTTCCCGGCGGGCTGACCTGTTCCCCCGGGGATACCGCCCTGACGGGGCTTGACCATACACAAGCTGTACAGTTTTGTCGCCGCGATCTGTAAATTCTGAATCTGTACAGTTTGCTCACCCCGCCTTCGTTATGGAACATAACCTCATCATTTTTCAGGAAAACACTGCTGCCACAAGTAGTATAAATTACAGAGAAGCCTGCATATTTTCCCGGACATGGGGTTAGTATGCCACACGATGGTTAAAGCACAGGTTAATTTTTCGCGAAAGATTCACAGAAATTGAACCTTTTTGCCATAAACGTAAAATTTATCCACGCCGCACCACCAGATATCGTAGAAAGGGAACGGAAGCTGCCGAAGAAGTATGTGCATATTTATCACTTGTCAAACGATGGAAAATCAGGTATATTTATTATATGCTTTGTTGATCTTTGGGGTGGAACACCCGACCACGCCAGAGATCCGCCGGGCGCTTTTCCTGCACAGCCCGACGAACGAAGGGGGAATACGGATGAGCGAACCGGCATTACAGGTGCGAATGCTGGGTGATTTTTCCATGGTCTACCAAGGGCAGACCTTACCACTGAAAAACAGCCTGGCCACCAAGGCCATGGGCGTGCTGCAGCTTCTGTTGTATCGCGGCGAAGCAGGCGTGGCCCGGGAGGCGCTGGTGGACGCCCTGTTTTTTGATGATTCCAGTTCAGACCCGCTGAACAACCTGAAGGTGACAGTGTCCAACCTGCGGCGCATCCTGCGCAAAGCCGGTCTGCCGCCGGAGTTCACGGTGCGGGCCAAAAATCTGCGGTATTACTTTGCTTCTCCTGCCCCCATCCGGCTGGACGTAACTGCTTTTGACGAACAGCTGGACAACGCAGCCACGGCTGACAACGAAGACGAGAAGCTCGCCTGTCTGCTGGAAGCGGAAAAGCTGTATGCGGGGAATTTTCTGCCCCATCTGGCCGGAATCGACTGGGCCACCGTGGCGGCTGCCCATTACCGGCAGCGGTATTTCCACTGTGTGAAGCAGCTGGCCGAGATCCTGAAAGCCCGTGATCGCTGGGACGAGCTGCTGACCATCGCCACACGGGCAGCGGCTATGCATCACCTGGAGGAGTGGCAGTGTCTGCGTATTGACCGCCTGATGAAAACCGGCCAGTACCAGCAGGCCAAAGAGGTCTATGACCAGGTCATTCAGGAACTGGACGAGGATTTCGGGGCCAAGCCCAGCGATGCCCTGGTACAGCGGTTCCACCAGCTGAGCCGGGCAGGTGTGGTCAACTACGAGACGGTATCCGAGGTATTTGACCAGCTGCAGGAGGACGAACCTGCCCGGGGCGCCTATTATTGCAGCTATCCCAGTTTTATCGACGTCTACCGCACCTGCAGCCGGATGTTGGAACGTACCGGGCTGAGTGCTTATCTGCTGCTGTACTGGCTGACGGATTCCCACGGCAAGACGCTGGAAGATTCCCAGAAGGCATCCGTGGCCGCCCCCAAGCTGAAAGCCGCTATCAGCCACAGCCTGCGCCGGGGAGATGTATTCACCCAGTATGGCCGGGACCAGTTTCTGGTGCTGCTGATGGGCACCAATCTGAAAAACTGCGAGCTGGTCAACCAGCGCATCGTGAACAAATATAAGGAAGATGCCGCCCGCGGCGTGAGCTTTCTGCACGCACTGCATGCGGTGGGCACCACCGAACTGGATCTGGATGACAGCCGCATCTGGCATTCGGCCGAAGGGTGCCCCTGATACAGGGGCTTTTTGCATGCCGTCCGGTGATACAAACCAATCCCCCGCCGCTTTTTTCCGTGGACGGGGGATTTTCTGTTGCCATATTATAGCAAGGCAGGTCTCCCCTCCCCTGCCAAAAACCACCGAAATGTGGTACACTAGCGGCAGAGGAAAAGGAGGCGGATGGTATGAAGCGAGTTCTATTGACCGGCACCGGGTTTTTGGGTGCGCGAGTGCTGCAACAGCTGGCCGGGCGGGTGGAGATATCCGCCTTTCCCCGGGGGATGCTGGCAAAAGCCGGCCAGGAAGAAATTCTGCGGGTAGTGCAGGAACAGCACCCCGACTGCATCCTGCACACGGCGGCGCTGTCCGACACCGGTTACTGCCAGGCCCACCCGGAGGAATCGCACCGGGCCAATCTGCTGGTGCCGGTTTGGATCGCAGAAGCAGCCGGACAGGTCGGGGCGGGACTGGTGGCCTTCAGTTCCGACCAGGTCTATGCCGGGTTGGAAGACCACGGTCCCTTTGACGAGGCTTTGCCCCTCTCCCCTGCCAACATTTACGGGCAGCACAAATACGAAGCCGAACAGAGAGTGCTGGACCTGCTGCCCCGGGCGGTACTGCTGCGGGCTACATGGCTGTATGACCTGCCCGGCTACGGCCTGCCGGTGCGGGGCAACCTGCCTCTGAATCTGTGGAGGGCAGCCCTGACCCGGCAGCCTTTGCGGTTCTCCTGCCGTGACTGGCGGGGTGTGACCTATGTGCGCCAGGCTGTGGAAAACCTGCTCTCCGCCATGGAGCTGCCGGGCGGCGTGTACAACTTCGGCAGCGAAAACGACACCGACATGTTCGAGACCGCCCGGCGCTTCTGCGACGCCATGGGCATCGCCCCGCCGCTGGAAAAGGGCGGCTGGTCCCGCAGTCTTCTCATGGACACCCGCAAAGCCCGGGCAGGCGGCGTGGTGTTCGACACCACCTGCGAGGGCATCTTCCGCTGTCTGCGGGATTACGGCCTGGCTAACTAAAGGCAAACAAAGCAGCCCCCGTCTTTTTCGGCTACGCACCGAAAAGACGGGGGCTTATTGCTTGCTATGGGCCGTGGGGAACGGCTTTCAGAAAAAGGTTCGGCTGCGGAAGCGGATCACAACCAGGCCGATGACACCGGCAACAGCCAAAGCGGCCACCACAAGGATGGGTACCAGGGGAAGTTTGGCTTCGCTGTTCTGCGCTGCCTCCCCCTGCTCCGGGCTGGCCGTGGCAGCGGACTGCTGCTCATCGGCCGCGGGGGTCTTGGTAGATTCGGGTGCCGCAGAGGCATCCGGTTCCTGGGTCTGCTGGGAATCAGCATCGGAACTGCCGCCGTTACCGGCATTACCGGAGCCGCCGCTCTGGGTGCCCGAGGGGCTCTGGTCAGGACGACTTCGATCTGTGCCGTATTTTCCTGGGCGTCGCTGTCGGAATCGCTGGTGACCGTGACGGTTTCCGACGGCTGGGAAGGTGTTTCCGGGTTGGGCGTTGCGGAAGCGGCCGGGGTTTCCGGTTCCAGAGAAGCTTCCCCGTTGGAGGAAAAGTGATGGCCCATCAGGATGGGAGCTTTGGCGGGGACGTAGTCGACGCCGTCTTCCATAGTATGGGCGGGGGTCTGTTCGCTGCTTTCGCCAACGCCCCACTGTTTGCACAGCCAGCGGCCGTAGAAAACATAACCGGCCACCAGGATCAGCACACTAATGATTAAAAGTGCCAAACCATTCATGAATGATTTCTCCCTTCTTCTTACTTGGTTTTGGATCACCAAAGTTGTTTTCCAGTGTTTTGCGCGCCTCCCTTCCCGCAGGGTTGGAATAGAACCGCCCCGTAGAACACTCCATGGCCGCAATGCGGTATTCCATCCAACCGTACAACGTAAACCGATAGTTCTTGCGCAGGCGGGTCTTGGTGAGAAGCGCCGCAGCCTGCGGGTCAATGGTATCGGCCAGGATCACCAGGGTCACATAGGAACACATACGCTCCTTATGCGGCCGGACCCGGGCAAGCCCTGCGCGCTGGGACAGTGCGATCTGTTCCCGCAGCGCGGTTTCGTCCAGGTGCCCCGCCAGGAAAAAATATACATATTCGTGCTGCTCCACGGCATAGTAGATATGCTCCTTGGTGAGCAGCCGGTTTTCGTCCCGCAGACAAAACTACGCCGACGCGGAAAAAAAACGCCTTCCACCGCCGTATCCCGCTCCATATTGTAGTGATGAGAATAGGCGTTGAGCAGCTTGTCCAGCCGCTGCTGCAGTGCTGTATCCATGGGTCGATGCTCCTTTTCCTGGCTTGACATATAGTTCGCCTTGCGGCCATTATCCTCGCTTTATCGCTTTTTGATAAGGAGTCTTGCATCTTTTTGCATAAAATTGCAAAAAAGTAGAATAAATTGGCAATATCGCCGCTGTTTTGCCTCTCCCCTGCCTCCTGCTCCCATACAAAAACCACCGGAAAAGATTCCCCTTCCCGGTGGTTTTGCGGTGTATATACAGTTTCAGGCCAGACCGGACGCAGTCAGATCCACGGTAATGGGAACATCCGGCATCAGGAACCGCTGCATCAGCGGCAGCGCCTGACGGTCGTACCGGCGGGAGAAGCCGTGCCCTGCTCCCTGGAGAAAGACCAGTTCGCAGCGTCCGGACCGGGACGCTTCATAAGCCTGCCAGGCCTGCCGGGCATAGGCGGGGGCCACGATCCTGTCTTCCAGACCATGGAGGATCAGTACCCGGCCGGTATAAGGAGCAATGTCCGCAAAGGGGTCCATTTTCTGGGCCGAAGCTGCATACTCCCGCCCAAGGAGCATGGGCCCGCAGCGCATTTCCCCGGGGATATGGGCGGGGTCGAAGCGGCAGAGCATCATCTCGCCCCGGCGGGCATCGTCCGGGATGCACAACGCCGGATAGAACAGCACCAGGTTTTCCACCTTTTCTCCCAGGCGGGCCGCACACAAAGCGCTGACGAAACCACCCTGGCTGCAGCCCACCAGGGTGAGCCGTGCCGGGTCGCAGCCGGGCTGGGCGCAGGCAAAAGCAATGACCGCCTGCAGGTCTTCCACCTCGGTGAACACCGTCATATCCACGGTGTGGCCGTCGCTCTTGCTGCCCACACCGCCGCCGTTGAAGTCAAAGCAATAGGCACAGTATCCCCAGGCTGCCAGCTGTTTGGCATAATGCCGGGTGGTGGCCTGGGTGGCCATGAAGCCGTGGCTGACAATGGCAATAGGCAGGCGATCCCCCTCCGGGCGATAACAGGTGCCCCGGATGGTCAGGCCGCCCCGCACACAGTGAAATTCCGATGAACGGATGGATGGTTTCTGCATAGCCGCATCCCCCTTTGCCCAACATGCACATAAAAACAAAAAACGCCCCAGCCGATTGGCTGAGGCGTTGTCCTGGTGGAAGATTAGGGACTCGAACCCAAGACCTCTGCGATGTGAACGCAGCGCTCTAACCAGCTGAGCTAATCTTCCGTGACGACATGTGTTATTATAGCGCAGGCTCCCATATTTGTCAAGCATATTTTTTCATTTTTTTATTTTCTTGCACGGGGACCATGACTGTGGTATACTGTTGGCAGAATTCAGGAAACGGAGGTGGAAGGATGCGCAACGTCACTTGCTGAACGCATGGCTGAACATACCGGCGGGATAACCGCCTTGTTTGCCGTGCCGTTTTGCAGGGGTGACGCTCCGTGCATCCGGCCGCCTTTTTGCATGCCTGCCGTCCTGCCGTTACAGGGCTGCGGATGCTTTGCCGCGGACCGTTCGGGGGTGTTCCCCCCTGCGGTCCGTTTTTCTTTGGCAAAAAGGAGGTTCTTTCCATGTCCCTGATCCAAATTCATAACTTGACCTTTGCCTACCCAGGCAGCTTCGACAACGTCTTTTCCCGCCTGGATCTGCGCTTTGACACCAACTGGAAGCTGGGCCTGACAGGCCGCAACGGCCGGGGTAAGACCACCCTTCTACGGCTGCTGGCAGGGCAGCTTTCTTACAGCGGGCAAATCGAGGCTCGTACCACTTTTGCCTGTTTTCCCTTTACCATTTCCCATCCTTATCTGACTGTGGAGGAATTAGCCCGGCAGGCTTGTCCGGTCCCGGACTGGCAGGTCTGCCGGGAACTGGGACTGCTGGGACTGCGCCCCGAGGTGATGGAACGGTCTTACGGCAGCCTTTCCCACGGGGAACAGACCCGGGTACAGCTGGCTTTTTTGTTTTTACAGCCCGGCAGCTACGCCCTCATCGATGAACCCACCAACCACCTGGATACCGCCGGGCGGGCGCTGTTGGGAGACTATCTGTGCCGGCGGCGGGAGGGCTTTCTGCTGGTCAGCCATGACCGGGCGCTGCTGGACAGCTGCTGCGACCACATTCTGGCGCTGGAACGCAGCGGCCCCACCTTGCGCCAGGGAAATTTTTCCACCTGGTGGCAGGAAGTGCAGGACCGGGACGCCCGGGAAGCCGCCGAAAACACCCGGCTGCGGGCCGAGATCAACCGGCTGCACCAGGCTGGAGACCGGACTGCTCGATGGGCCGACAAGCTGGAAAAGACCAAGTTCAATAACCGAAAAGCCGGATTGCGGCCCGACCGGGGCCACATCGGCCATGTTTCGGCCAAGATGATGAAACAAGCCAAGGTGATCGAAGCCCGGCGTGAACAGGCCGCCGCCGAAAAGGCCGCCCTCTTCCACGACCGGGAAACAACAGAAGCCCTCAAGCTGCTTCCCCTTGTCCACCACGCTGACCGGCTGGTCAGTACACAGGCCCTGCAGCTGTTTGCCGCAGGGCAGCCTTTGGGGGTACCTTTGACCTTCACTCTTTCCGCCGGGCAGAGGTTGGCCCTGACCGGCCCCAACGGCTGCGGCAAATCCACCCTGCTGCGGCTGCTGACGGGGGAAGAAATCCCCCACACCGGGCAGCTGACCACCGCCGCCGGGCTGCGCATCTCCTATGTACCCCAAAACCCCGGCGACTTACCGGGCACCTCCATCCAGTACGCCGCCCGGTGCGGAGTGGATGTAACGCGCTTGCTGACCATTCTGCGAAAGTTCGGTTTCGAGCGGGTACAATTTGAAAAAGAGATCCGGGACCTGAGCGAAGGGCAGAAGAAAAAACTGCTGCTGGCCCGGAGCCTGTGCGAATCCGCCCACCTGTACATATGGGATGAGCCGCTGAACTATCTGGACCTGTACGCCCGGATGCAGGTGGAGGACCTGCTGCTCCGGGCACAGCCCACTCTGTTGTTTGTGGAGCACGACCGGGTGTTCTGCCAGCGCATTGCCACCGCCCTGCTGCCCCTGGATGGGGACGGCGCTCTCCTCTCCCCCGCTTAACAAGAAACGGCTCCCGCCGCGCAGGGCCTGCGCACAGCGGGAGCCGTTTTGTGATTCAGGGGTCAGACTGCCGGAATCATTCCGGCAGATAGATGTGATGGGGCAGGCCTTCCACATAAATGGGGGTCAGTTCGGCCTGGATCAGGGGCATGGCGTAGGAGATGAACTCCGGCATCATGTCGGTGTGGTCGGCATTGATCCATTCCAGCGGGATCTTCTTTTCCAGGTTGGCCACCTCGCTGATGGGATGCAGCTCGGTGGTGGACTGGTAGGGCGCGTTGGAGATGCGCTTGATGGCCACCATCTCGCCGGTGTGGCCTTCAAAGGCAGCCTTGACGGCGGCGCCGCCCACCTGATAGGCTTCGGTGATGTCGGTACGGCTGGTCAGGTGCCCGGCGCAGCGCTGCAGGGTGGACAGTTCGATGCAGCGGGTCTTGGTGTCCAGGCGGCGGGCCACGGTGTTGGCCAGGAAGCGGGCGGTGCCGGTGAGGGCCTTATGACCGAAAGCGTCCACCGCGTGCACATCGTCGGCCAGTTCGCAGACATAACGGCCGTCTTCCAGCTTGACGCCTTCGGACACCGCAATGACGATGCTGGGCTTTTTGGCCTGCATGCGCTCCACCTTTTCCACAAAGCGATCCACGTTAAAGGGAATTTCGGGCAGGCAGATCATATCCACGCCCTCGCAGTCCTCCGCACGGGCCAGGGCCGCCGCAGCGGTGAGCCAGCCGGCGTTGCGGCCCATGATCTCCACGATGGTGACGTACTTGGTGCCGTAGACGGTGGCGTCGCGGATGATCTCCTTCATCACCACGCCGATGTACTTGGCTGCGCTGCCGTAGCCGGGGGTGTGGTCGGTGACCATCAGGTCATTATCGATGGTCTTGGGCACGCCCATGAAGCGGATCTCGCTGCCGATATGGCTGCCGTAATCCGCCAACTTGCCGATGGTGTCCATGCTGTCGTTGCCGCCGATGTAGAAGAAGTAGCCGATGTCCAGTTCCTTCAGGATCTGGAACAGCTGCTGATAGACGGCTTCCCCTTCCGGGGTGTGCCAGTCGGGCAGCTTGTAGCGGCAGCTGCCCAGGTAGCTGGACGGGGTGCGCTTGAGCAGTTCGATGTCCATGGCGCAGGTCAGCTTTTCGTCCAGAACGCAGACCCGGCGTTTCAGCAGCCCGGCCACGCCGTGCATCATGCCGTAGACCTTTTCCGCCCCGCGGCGCTTGCAGCTTTCAAATACGCCCGCCAGACTCGCGTTGATGACCGAAGTGGGACCGCCGGACTGGCCCGCGATCGCATTTTTTGCCATATTGACCCTCCTGAAATGTCCCGGCGGCATCCTGACCGCCGTGCTCTTTTTGTCTATTTCAGTGTAGCATTTCTGCATGGGGTTGGCCATTGTGGGAGTTGGCAATCGTATTTTGTCCTTTGTGCAGCCGCAGCGTTCCGCTGAGCGGAACGGCGTTTCACATGACGAATTTTCCCTTTCCGGGCCGTTCCGCTGAGTGGAACGTCATTCCTTTTATCCGTACAAATCCACCCGGTTTTAACTTTGCGAAAATTGCTTTCTTCCGTCTTTTTCACCCCCGACACTTTGAGAACAAAATGTCAAATCAAAAAATCCCATTCCGCTGCAAATCGCGCAGGAATGGGATTTTTCATTATTCGGAAGCCAAGCCCGCCTCGGCAAGGCCGTCGATCAATTTTTGCGTATACAGCGCCGCGCCCTCACTGTTCAGGTGGTTGTTGCTGTCATAGAAAAGCGGGGCATCCATCACGGCGTCGGGATAATCCACCAGCACCGGCAGGCCCAGAGAGACCTTCACCGCGTCGGCGTAGGCGGCGTTATCCTCGGCGCTGCTGGTGACGCACAGGGCGTTGAGGGGGGCGTGGCTGAACAGCACCGTGACGCCCCTCTCCTCCATCCGCCGGGCAAAGTTCCGGATGGCGCGCAGGTTGTTCTCCTCCAGCACTTCCGGGCTCAAGGCCACCATGTCCTGGGTGTTGTACTGGTGTTCCAGGATGTTGGTGCGGGGTTCGGTCACATCCCCCAAGGGGCCAAACGCGTCGCTGTGGGGCGTCTGGCCGGGGGCGTAGTCGTAGCTTGTCCAGTGCAGTCCCTGCAGCGGCGACCAGTCTGCCGGCCACCGCTGGGCCAGATACCGCCCGGCGCTGGCTGCCGCCCCCAGCCACAAATCGGCGGGCACACAGGCCCAGGCGTCGGGATCGGTGCCGCAGGCCTGCCACAGCACCAGATAGTCCACCCCGGTATCCCGCAGCATCAGGTGTTCCAGCATGAGGATCACCGTGTCCCCGGGCCGGGCGTAACGGTCCAGCATGTTCAGATACATATCAATGCCCAGGTAGGCAGTCACCCCCACGCAGTAGGTGGGGCGGCCGGTGGCATCGGCGATGGTCTGGCATTCCACCCCGTACTCGGTAGCGGAACCGCCTGCGATCAGGATGCGGTCACCGCCGGGGGTATCCTGCAAAAGATCCAGCTTATAGTGCAGGGTGTACAGCAGACTCTGCTGAGAGGTTTCGGGCACAAAGCCAATGAGTCCGATGAGCAGAGCGAAAGGCACACAGAGAGCCAGCAGAAAGGCCAGCAGCTTGGCCATATACTTGGCGAATGCTTGTTTTGTCATGGCTGGCCTCCCTTAAAACTGGAAATAGATGAAGTCCGCTGCGGCACCGAAAGGCCGGGAACACAGCGCTGCCAGCACCCCGAAGCAGAGGACGTAGTAGAAGGCGTACCGCTGCCAGGGACGGGCACGGCAGATGGCGCGGAGGGGGTCGGCGTGGTAGACGGCGTACCAGTCGTAAAACATCAGGGCCGCGATGAGGGCAAAGGCCAGGCCCAGCAGCGCCGGGGTCAGCCCCGCCGCCTGGGCGTAAGCAAAGAGATGCACCGGGCTGAGGCCCTGGGCCAGATGGGTGAGCACATACAACAGGTCGGAAAGGTCGTTGGCCCGGAAGAAGATCCACCCGAAGCCCACCACACAGCAGGTCAGCAGGGTGCGCAGCACAGCGAAGGCCGCCCCCGCCGTCCCCTGCAGGCGGTCCTGCAAGGCATCCACTTTGGGCAGGTAGAAGGTTTCGGCACAGAGCCAAAGCCCGTGATACAGCCCCCACAGCACAAAGGTCCAGCTGGCACCGTGCCACAGACCGCTGAGGAGGAAGGTGATGACCAGGTTGCGAAGATGCCGCCAGCGGCTGCACCGGCTGCCCCCCAGGGGGATGTACACGTAATCGGTGAACCAGCGGCTGAGACTGATATGCCAGCGGCGCCAGAATTCCTTGACGCTGCGGGCCATGTAGGGGCTGCGGAAGTTTTCCATCAGGTCGATACCCAGCAGCCGGGCACTGCCCACCGCGATGTCGGAATAGCCGGAGAAATCGCAGTAGATCTGTACGCTGAACAGGATGGTGGCCAGGATCAGGGTCAGGCCGCCTTTTCCTCCCAGATCGTTATAGACGTTGTTCACATAGTCGGCAGCAAAATCCGCAATGACCACCTTTTTGAACATGCCCACGCAGATCTTACGCAGACCGGCGCTGAAGCGGGCCAGGTCCGGGTCGTGCTTCTGCCGCAGTTGAGGCAACAGATTCCCCGCCCGCTCGATGGGTCCGGCCACCAGCTGGGGGAAAAAGCTGACGTACAGGGCATAGTAGCCGAAGTGTTGTTCGGCTTTCAGGTCACCCCGGTAGACATCCACCACATAGCTGAGGGTCTGGAAGGTGTAAAAGCTGATGCCCACCGGCAGGACCAGTTCCAGGGTGGCAGGCTGCAAGGGCAGGCCCGCCGCCTGCAGCAGCGCCGTCACATTCTGGGAAAAGAAGTTGAAGTATTTGAAGAAGAACAGGCATCCCAGACACAGCCCCACGCCGCCCCACAGGGCAGCCTTGCGCAGAACAGGACGTTGGAAGCGTTCCACCCCCAATGCGCACAGCCAGCTGACGGCGGTGGTGAACAGGATCAGAACAATGAGTTCGGGGTTCCAGCTCATATAAAAATAGTAGCTGAACCCCAGCAGCGCCGCCCACCGCCAGCGGTAAGGCAGCACAAAATAAACCAGAACGGCCAGCGGCAGGAACACCGCATAGGTCAGTGAATTGAACAGCATCGGCAGCAATCTCCCCTATCAAAAGCAGGTCAGGCTTCCTGCAGCAGACCGCGCACTGTGGCCGCGGCGTTTTTGGTCAGTTCGTCCAGGGTCATGGGCACCTTGCCCGCCAGCCAGTCCCGGTACAGCGAAACAATGCCCCCGGAACCAATGCGCATGACCAGAACATACCGGTCATGGTCGGTGATGTGAAAATCCTTCTCGTGGCGGAGCATGTATTCCAGAAAAACCGCCCGCAGCTTTTCCAGCAAAGGCGCGGCAGCATCGTTGGTCAGCACCTTCCGATAAAAGGTCAGGTCCTCCTGCAAAATCTCCTGAAATTTGCGCAGCAGCACTTCCGGGTCGGGCACCGTGCCGGGTTCCTGCTCGGCCAAAGCCGTCCGAATTGTTCGGCAGCCCTCCTCGGTGATGGTGTCCAGCACATCGGGAATGTTTGCATAGTGGGCATAGAAGGTGCCCCGGTTGATGTCCGCCCGGGTGACCACGTCGGTGACGGTGATCTTGTCCAGGGGCTTTTCCTCAATCAGGTCCGCCAGGGCGCGGCAGATCAATTTGCGGGACCGCACCGCGCTGCGGTATTCGGCCTTTGCCATAAACGGGCACCTCCTGTGCAGCATTCCGGTCCTTGGGGACCGCGTACCAGTATACCGCGCCGGGGTGCAAAAATCAATGGATGTACGATTTTATCACAGAGTTGCCTTTTGTCTCTGCGGCAAACAAAAAGCCCCCGCCGGGCGGCGGGAGCGGAAAGTTTTATTGCAGGCAGGCGGGTGCGGAGCGCTGATACAGCTGCCGGACCAGCAGTGCCACCAGAACCACCAGCACCAGGGTCCCCAGTTCGGTGGGCCAGACGGTCAGGATACCGGCCTGGTACAGCATGGCGGGCAGATTGGACAACGCATGCAGGCCGATGGCCAGGGGATATCCCCAGGCGGGCAGGCGGCGGGTCACCACCATCCACACCAGCATGGACAGCGCCAGATGCAGGCCGATGGCACACACGCGCTCAAACCCGGCGGCCAGCCACTGGGTGGCGGGAACGGCCGCCAGCTGGGCCAGCTGTTCCTGGGCCAGGGTGAGCTGGTCCCCTTCCATGCCGGCCAGCAGGCTTTCCGTGTTGCCGCTGTTGATGGCATACATAACGATCAGGTTGTTGATCATGGTCAGCCCCGCCAGCAGAACGGCTTCGATGCCGCCGTGGCCCACGCCGTAGGCAAAGCCGATGGCCGGGGACTGGTCCTTCTTGCACAGAGCACGCAAGCCAAAGTAGCGGGCGGTTTCCTCAAACAGACCGGCAGCCAAACAGCCGTACAGGCAGAACACCGCCACATTGTCCCGGATATTGGGGAACACAGTGAACACCACGCTGTGCAGCATCTGTTCCAGCACGTACGCACTGACGATGAAGCAGAAGGCGCCGATCATGATGGCCTGACCGCTGCCCTTATGCTTGCGGGTAACCGCAATGCTGAGCCCGATGGGCAGACCGAAGATGACCAGCATGCTGAGTGTGGCGCAGGCCACCGAAGGGAAGGATACGGATGTGGGCATACAAACACCTCATTTTCTGAAGAAAGAGGACGCCGCCCCCAACCGGGAAAATTTAGACGTTCCTCTAAAATTAAGGCCCATTATACCGCACCGGGGCGGGGCTGTCAATGACGGTCCAAAAGTACCAAACCTGCAAAAAAAGGTTGACAATGGGTATTTTCCCTGATATAATGGATAAGCTGTAATACAGCAATATGTTTTGTGCCCGTAGCTCAGTTGGTAGAGCATCTGACTTTTAATCAGAGGGTCCAGGATTCGAGTTCCTGCGGGCGCACCAAAAAAGAGCCGATTCGTGTTATGCACGGTCGGCTCTTTTTTCGTATCATCAATGTTTTTTATCCTGCGCTGCGCTGCATCTTGTCCAGTGGGCTGTAATCCGGGTATCTGGCAATGGTTTTTCGCTGTGTAAGGTGGACATACTTCTGCACCATGGTCAGGCTAGTATGCCCCAGGATGTCCCGCAAGCTGTACATATCACCACCGTTTTCCAGGTACCGGGTGGCGAAGGTATGACGGAGCAGATGCGGATGCAGACGGGGCAATCCTGCCCGCCGTTTCAGCTTTTTGAACAGCTGCTTAATGGTCGTCTGTGTAATCGGCTGCTGATTGCTTTGCAGGAACACCCGACCACTTTGGGCACAGGCAGGCCGGCGGCGCAGATAACGCCCCATCGCCTTCCGGGTATGTATTCCAAACGGCACCGACCGTTCTTTGTTCCCCTTACCTTCCACGATCGCATAGCCTTCCGCCAGATGCAGATGGTCCAGCGTGAGGGTGACCACCTCATTAAGACGCAGCCCGCTGTCCAGCATCAGTGAGCAGATACAGTAGTTGCGCAGCTGTATCTCGTTTTTTAGGTTAAAGCAGCTCAGCAGACGCTCCACCTCTTCATCGGTCAGGATGTCGATGGTAGGCCGCTTGGCCTTCGGCAGGCGGAATTTTTGCGGCAGGTCTACAGGCAGATATTCCTCCTCATATCCCCAATGCAGGAAAGCACGCAGCGCACGGATATAACTCTGGACCGTCGTGGTGCTCAGCGACGCCTCCTGCAGACTGACAGCATATCCGCGCAGCACCTTGAGGTTCAGCTGGTCACACTGTGGTTGCTGCGCCTGCATAGGCCAAAAACCGCCCCAGCGCGTTGCGGTAGTACTCCAGCGTTTTTGCGGTGTTGCCGCGCACACGCTGTTCCAGCAGATAATCGTCATATGCGTCTTGTAAAGTCATAGGGACTGTATCCTCCTTCGTTGGGGTCATCAATCAAATCCATCAGTGTTTGCACGCTGACTTCGTTGTAATCAAACCACGAAATCGAGCAGTATTCGTTTTGATAATCCGGGCATACCGGGCGGTTCAGTCTGCCGCGCTTGAGTTCCTGCGCGTGGGACAGCCCTTGGCAGGCATAGTACAAGTGCGCCCCCAGCTGCTGCACCGACCGGGCTAGGTCTTTGGTAATGTACTTGTTAAGGTAGCTTACTGCACGGTCTTTATCCCGCAGCGGTTCCGCTACCACATAGCCAAACTTCTTTGCGTAGGCTGGCCAGTTATACACCGTCTCGCCGTTCAGCAGCTTATCCCGCAGAGCAACCGGCAGCCGCTCACTTGCCTTGAATGGCCGCAGCGCATCACCTGGCAGCCCTGCAAACAGGCCGTGCAGGTGCCAACCGCCCTTCTTGTGCTGTTCCGGCACAAGAAGGTACCGCAGCGGGGCACCGGTCGTCTTTCGCAGGTCCCGCAGCCACTGTGTAAATTTCTTGCCGAACGCTTCCAGGTCGTTCCGATCGTAGTCGTCCGGGCGAAGTGTGAAGGTAATGAAATACTCCCAACTGTTACAAAAGCCGTATTCCGATACCTTGCTTCGGGCGCGGCAGATGTTGTTATCCAGCTTGGAGAGGTTCACGCTGTTCTTCTTCACATATGGCCGTTCAATGCCAGCATTGGCAACACAAGACATCAGGGTCAGCTTGTATCGGCTTGTGCCGTACTGCTTAAGTGTAGCAAGGTTTTGGGTGTAGGCGTGTCCCATCAAATATGGGCGTTTCTCAAGCATGGAAGTGGTCAACATTGTTAAACTCCTTTCCCGATTTATGATATTCTGTCAAGTCCTCCCCTCCCGCCGCTGCGCGGCGGTTCGGGTGGCGGCGCTAGCCGCGCCGCGAGCAACGGAAGGAAGATGCAAAAGGCAAACGGCAGGCCAGGCGAAGTTGGGCGCGGTGCGCCGCCAATAGAATCACGTGCGAACTTTGAGAAGGCTCGTCCCTGCCGCGCTCGCCCCAAACTGAGCGGTGAGGCAAAGCTGCTGCGGCTCGCTTGCCGCCAACCTGGGGGCCTCCGGCCCCCAGCCCCCCGGCCCGCTCGTGTAAACTTTATGTGTACGTCTCTTTTTATCGTTTACAATTAAAGTATACCGTACATTTTTCCCGTGGTCAACACAAAATTTTGACAAATACACGAAACAAGGATTTTTCCCGGATAATATTTACAAAGTATATCGTACAGGTGTATAATACTTACAATTTCAAAGGAGGATGCGCTGCTATGGAAGAACTGAAGGACAATCCGTTCGCCCCCTACGAGAAGCAAATCACCGTAGCCGACCGGAAGAAAATCATTGCGCCGATGCTCGTCGAGCTGCGCGAAGCCCATCACCTCAGCCAGCGTGCGGTCGCTGAACTGCTGGAGGTATCGCCGCAAACTTACAACGGCTGGGAGAAGTGCCGCAATGAACCTCCCATCGAACACCTGGTGCGCTTGTCGTTCCTGTATGGCATCAGCCTGGATACACTGTGCGGGCGCAATTTGTTCGTGATTCCCACCAAAGACAACATGAACAGCGAACTGGACAAGATGCGCCAGCAAATCAACGAGCTGCAGAAAAAGTTGGATATGGAGGACTGTCCCCCGGAACAGCGTCAGCAGATGCAGGCTCTGTTGGATTCGCTTCGCATAGTTGTGCGGACTGCACAGGATGTCAATGCACAGCGTTCCGAAGTGGTCGCCCCATAACAAAAGCCCCCACGGTTCACATCTCCCGTGGGGGCTTTGCCATGTCACGCGGCGAGCGGGCGCGGCCAGGGGCGGGGCAAAGCCCCGTGCCCGCTGGCCGTGCCGTCGCTCCGCCGTTTGCGCCAAATCTCTGTTTCGTGTACATCTGTGTAAAGTGTACTCATTTGCAATCAGGGGATACCATTCGAACCAAACCGAGCTCAATTCCTTTTAATCAGAGGGTCCAGGATTCGAGTTCCTGCGGGCGCACCAAAACCTCACACTTCGGTGTGAGGTTTTTTGTTTTCCCGCAGCTTTCATGCAGACAGCCCGGTGCTGGACAGTTTCGCCTTTTATATTAGCATAGCTTATTTATACATAATAACTTATAATTTTATTTTATTGATAAACTGCGGTATAATCGGAGCAGACCAAAGGAACCGCAAAACACCAAATACCGGCGGTGCAGCCTTTGGCGCAGGCGATTTCTCCCCCTGTTCCCCCTTCTTCTTACTTATCTATAGCAGAAAGGACGCTGTTTATCATGTACGACGTTATCATTATCGGAGCCGGTCCGGCCGGCATCAGCGCGGGTATTTACGCAGTCAGCCGCGGTTTGCGCACTCTGGTGCTGGAAAAAGGCCAGGTAGGCGGCATTATCGGCAAGGTTTCCACCGTCACCCACTACACTGCTCTTGAAACGCAGGAGACCGGGACCACCTTTGCCGCCCGCATGAAGGAACAGGCCCTTGCGGCCGGGGTAGAAATCGCCTACGCCGACGTCACCGGCACGACCCTGACCGGGGATGTCAAAACCGTCGCCACCGATAAGGGCAGCTACGAAACCCGGCGGATCATTCTGGCAAACGGCAGCACGCCCCGGAAGCTGGGCATTCCCGGCGAGGCCGAACTGGCCGGGAAGGGTATGGGGATGAACGCTGCCCGGGACGGGGCCGCCTATGCAGGCAAGCATGTTTATGTAGTGGGCGGCGCTGACGGCGCGGTGAAGGAAGCTCTGTATCTGGCCACACTGGCCGAACAGGTGACCATCATCCATTTTGAGGATCAGCTGGGCTGCATCCCGGAATTTCGCCGCAAAGTAGCCGCCGGAAACATCCACCTGCGCCTGGGTTCCCGGCTTCAGGCGGTGCATGGCCAGGATCAGGTGGAGCAGCTGGACATTGTGAATGTGCATGACGGCAGTGTGGAAACCGTAGAAGACCCCGGCTGCGGCATCTTTGTATACGCCGGGCTGGTTCCCAACACCGCGCTGTACACCGAACTGACGCTGGAAGACGATTACATTCCCACCAACGAGAAAATGGAGACCGCCATCCCCGGCGTTTATGCGGCCGGTGATATCCGTGTCAAACAGGTGCGTCAGGTAGCCACCGCCGTATCGGATGGTGCCATCGCTGCCATCAATGCGGCCATGTAAGGCTGTTTGAATAGAGAAAATCCCCGGAAGCAGGGCATATCCGTCAGCCCTGATTCCGGGGATTTTTTTATTCTGTATCAGTTCATACCAATTCCAGGCAGGGGGGCCAGTGTTCCAAAGGCCCCAGACAGGGCGAATGCGTGCGCTTTTCCCCTGCCAGGTCGGTGTCCAGGGTCAAGGGACTGCCATCCCGGTCCTCATAGGCCTGTTCCGACTGGAAGGCCCTGCCCAGCACCTCGGTAGTGACCATGGTCCCCTGCTGGCCGTCCAGAAGGGCTTCCAGGTCGTTCTCCAGCCGGTAGCGCCCGTTTTCTTCCGCAACAGTCAGAACGGCCTGCTCATCGTTCAGGATGCGGCTGCCGCGCTCCTCGGCCCAGGGTTTGGCTCCGTTGAGATACAGATTATCCCGCACTGTCACCGGCATGGAGCGCCCTACATCGGCGGCAGGGGTATCGTCCCCGGTCGTTCGGGTCGGCCATTCGGCCGGGCAATGGTCATAGGCCGCTGTGCCGTGGACACCGCAGTGTCGGCTGGTTTTTTGCGTGCCCACAAACACATTGTTGATAAACCGGTCATCCCCGCCGTAAACCAGCATCACGCCCCCCACTGCCGTATTGTGGGGCAGGTGGTAAAGGGTAAAGCGGTTGGTATCCGGCACGGCATACAGTTTGCCCGCAAAAAGGTTGTGGACAAAGGCCGTGCCCTGGGACATATCCAGCAGACTGCGTGGAGAAAGAAGAAGGTTGTTTTCCACCAGGCAGGGGCCATGGCAGACCTCGATGAACAGATCTTCTTCCAGGTTATTTTCAAAAAACACATTATCCCGCACCCGGGCACCCTGGGCCTGCCAGTCCAGCCAGAGGCCCCTGTTGCAGTGGTGGATGGTATTGCGGGCGATCACCACATCAATGGCGGCATGGAGCTTGATCCCCGCCCTCCCGGCGTCGGAAAATTCTCCCCGGATGTTGCTGTGGTGGATATGGTTGCCGGTGATGGTGCAGTACGCCCCACCCATGCTGCCTACGATTCCCGCCTGGCCGCAGTTATAGATCTCATTGCCGCGCAGGATATGACCGCCCACATGTTTCCGGTCCCACCCCTTCTGCAGGGTGGAAAAAACCATCTCGGTATAGGTCTGGGTTCCGCCCTTGGAAGGGTCCTTGCTCCAGCAGTTATCTTTGGGGGCCCGCCGTTTTCCCAAGCTGACACCGCTGCACTTGGAATCGTGGATGCGGCAGTTTTCGATGACCCAGCCCTTGCTCCAGTTGGGTCCCACGGCCCCCGGCTGGAAGGCGGTGGGCGGCGCCCACTGGGTAGCGGCACAGCAGAATTCCAGACCGGACACCGTGATGTAGTTGATTCCTTCCTGTTCCGGGAAAAAGCAGAAGGGCCGCACGCTGATCTCGGTTCCCAGTTCGTTGGGGTCTGCCCCGCCGAAACGGGCATAAAACACGGTATGCCCAGAATGCACTACCGCAAACCATTCCCGGGCCTTGCCCGACCGCTGTTCCAGCAATGCTTCCAGAGAAGCGGCTTCGTCCAGTGCCTGCCCGGCGGCAAACACTTCGCCGGTGTGGTGCACCTGCCCCAGGCCGTCGAACCAATCCCCGTAGATCTTGTCGGCATAGGGGTTATAGCCCCCGAAAACGGCGTTGTCCGCCGTTGCCCGCCACACATCTTTCTGCCACAGGGTCCATCCCGTCAGCGGCTCAGCCCCGGTGACCACAGGGCGGCAGCCCTCGGCGGCGCAGTAGCGGATACGGTGGGTGTCCGAACTGCCGCCCCGGGGCGGGCTCACCCATTCCCGGTATACGCCTTCCCCGATGAGGACAGTATCCCCCGGCTGTGCCAGGGCCGCGGCTTCCCCAATGGTACGGAAGGGACTTTCGGCAGTGCCGATGCCCATGGGTCCGGCGTTTTGTTTCACGTAGTAAATCATGGTGCATGCTCCTTTCCCGGCATGGTTCCTTTATGGTCAGCTTACCACAGAGAAGGCTGTTTTCCTATTTCCTATATTGCGGCTCTCCTGCACAATCTTGTCATTCTGTGATATAATGACCCCAGAATATGCGAAAGCGCGTCTGCAGGTCTTTCACTTTGGAAAAAGGAGCATTCCGGCATGAGCAAAACAGGATTACAGAGCCTTTCCCCTGTATTTTACGGGTGGCACGATTCCGGTCTGACGCCCCACACCCACAGCGGGGAAAGCTACGGGCGCCGGGTGGTCCGGCACCACGAGATAGAGTATATTGTTTCTTCCCGCAGCGGGTACATCCTGACGGGAGGCATTCCTCTGCAGACCGTGCCGGGCTCGCTGTTTCTGCGCCATCCCGGTATGGAGGTGGAGGGTGTGGGGGTCTACCGTTCCCTGTTTGTGGAGTATGCTCCCGCCCCCGGGAAAGACCGTTCGGATATTCTGGACAGCCTGCCCCCTGTGCTCTTCCCCACCGGGGCAGACGAAAGCGTTCTGCGGGGGCTGGACTTGCCGGAAGTCCCTTCCCCCTGGGAACTGCTGGCCTGGAAAAGCCGGATGCTGGACCTGCTGGCCGGGATACTGCGCACCGTCCATGAGGGTCCCGTCCGCCAGGAAGTACTCCGGGAGAGCTCGGCCGTGCGCAGCGCCCTGGGATACATCGAAGCTCACTATCGGGAGGCCATCACCCTGCAGCAGCTGGCTGATGCCGCCGGGTACAGCAGTTTTTATTTCTGCAAGCTGTTCAAGCAGGTCACCCGGCTGACTCCTTTGCAGTATGTGGTGCGCTACCGGCTGGAACAGGCCAAAAAGCGGATGCTGGCCACCGACGAACCGCTGGAAGCCATCATGCTGGAAACGGGGTTTCGCAATTACGGGTATTTCTGGCGGACCTTCAAGGCTGTATACGGAGACAGCCCGCAGAACTACCGGCAAAGCCGCGGATCGTGTTTTCCGCCCCCGTCACGCAAAAATGCCCCGCCGGGCTGAGATGCCGGCGGGGCATTTTGTCTTTTACTGATAGTCCGCATTGAGGAACATGGCCTTGATGGCCACCACCTCGTCGTATTCTTCCTGATCCACCTGCACGTTGGCGTTCAGGGCTTTCAGGTCCTGTTTGACCACATCCAGCGCCTGGTCTGCGGAAGCAGCCCTGCCGTCCAGCACCGCACGCTGCATCCGTTGGAGCACCACCGGGTGGGCATAGCGGGCGGGCAGCGGGAAAGCCGGGCGGGTGGCCAGATAGGCTTCCATCCCGGCCAGGGCCTGCTCCTGCTGGCGCAGGATGCCCTTGCGGTTGTTGCGGGCGGTGGGCAGTACGCTGAACCCGGCGAAGGTAAACACAGCGGCCAGTCCGAACAGGGCAAAGTACACGCCAAAGCCCCCCTGCCCCATGAGCACCGACCACAGGCCATATGCCATGGCAACGATGCCCAGAGCGGTGATGGCCATGGCCACCCAGCGGTAACTGGGGCTGCTGCAGTCGTAGGCACGGCGGCGGCGGGCTGCCTGGCTGAGTGCGGTGCTCAGTTCCGGCTTTTCATTCAGGTAATCCTCCGCCTGTTTCAGTTCTTCCAGCAGATGTTTGCCCTGAGGTGTCAGGGGCGGGCGGTTGCGCTCCGCTTCTTCCCGCTCGGCCCGGCGCTTGGCCAGGCGTTCCTCGGCGGCAGCGCTGACCCGTTTGATCTGGGGCTGTTCCCGGCCCAGCAGGGCCAGCAGCTGGTCCACATGCTCCTCATGCTTGAAGTTGCATTGCTTCTGCCTGCCGTCGTCGTATTCCACCACCAGGTAAGCCATACTGGCAAAAACCCCCTTGCCGGTATAGCCGCCGCGGCTCATGGCCACGCGCTTGAAGGCCCGCCGCACCGCCGTGAAGGGAATGTAATACCGGCGGTCGATGAAAAAGCTGTTCAGATACAGCGCCTTGCGGCCCACACCGCAGGGTCCGATCTTGCGGCAGTGCTGTTTGTCCTGGACCAGTTCGGCGGCATCCAGGCGGGAAAAGCTCAAGGGTGCAGGTTTGAAGATCATAGGGTCAACCTCGTTTGTATGGGATTTGTGCAAACGCAAAAGCCGGCCGCTGTTGCCAGACGGCCGGCTCCCGGTTTTTGCGCTGCCGGCTCAGGCGGGCAGGATCAGGCCTGCGCCTTGGCCGAATGTCTCTTGGTAGCCATCAGGAAGATGACCAGCAGAGCAATAGCAAAGATGATGCCGATGGGATATGCCACGGCGGTATTGTAGACGGTGACGCCGTCGGCGGTCTTGCTGTTGACCAGGCCGCCCAGGCATTCCGGCGCCAGGATGAAGTAGGTGCTGGAAACCGCGCTCATGAAAGTAGCGGGCACAGCGGTGATCCAGAAGTTCTTCTTTTCCACATACAGGAACATAGAAGCCGCCCACAGCACGATCATGGCCAGAGTCTGGTTGGTCCAGCTGAAGTAACGCCAGATCACAGTGTAGTCGATGTACCCCAGTGCGTTGCCGATGCCCAGCACGGTACCCACGCCCAGAACGGGGATGCAGAGCTTGAGGCGGTTGATGTAGGAGCCCTGATCGATCTTGAACCAGTCGGACAGGGTCAGACGGGCAGAGCGGAAAGCGGTATCGCCGGAGGTGATGGGGCAGACAACCACGCCGATCATGGCCAGCGCGGTGCCGATGCCGCCCATGGTACGGGAGCAGACGTCGTAGATGGCAGCGGACTGTCCTTCTGCCAGAGCGGCGGCCAGGCCGGTGTTCAGACCGCCGGTGACCTCATACAGAGCGCAGCCGGCAGCGGCCCAGATCAGAGCGATGACGCCTTCAGCCACCATGGCGCCGTAGAAGACGAAGTGGCCCTGCTTCTCACTCTTCATGCAGCGGGCCATCAGAGGCGACTGGGTGGAGTGGAAGCCGGAGATAGCGCCGCAGGCAACCGTGATGAACATGAAGCTCCACACAGGTGTGCCGGAGGGGTGCATGTTGTACAGATGATCCCAGATTTCGGGAATGGTGAAGTCGGGGTTGGTGTAGATACCGATAATAACGCCGACGGCCATGACGATCAGGCAGATGCCGAACAGCGGGTAGATCTTGCCGATGATCTTGTCAATGGAGATGAAGGTGGCGATGAAGTAGTACACCAGGATCAGGACCAGCCAGAACAGGGTGGTGGCCAGCAGACCGGTGACGCCGCTGTTCTTGCACAGGGTGACGATCAGGCCGGCGGGGCCAACCGCAAAGACGGTGCCCACCATGATCAGCAGCACCACCGAGAAGACGCGCATGACGTTCTGCATGGCATGGCCCAGGTACTTGCCGGTAACTTCGGCAATGGAGCCGCCCTCGTTGCGTTCGCTGATCATGCCGGAGAAGTAGTCATGAACGCCGCCGGCAAAGATGGTGCCGAAGGTGATCCACAGGAACACGATGGGTCCCCACAGAGCACCCTGCATGGCGCCGAAGATCGGCCCCAGGCCCGCGATGTTCAGCAATTGAACCAGAAACAGCTTCCACTGGGGCATCACGACATAGTCGACGCCGTCGTTGATGCGCACAGCGGGCGTTTCACGGTCGTCCGGTCCAAAGGTGTTGTCGACAACTTTGCCGTAGGTAAAGTAGCCGATCAGCAGGATGGCCAGGCAGATGACGAAACTAACCATAAAGATTCCTCCCTTTATCATTTCAACACCGCTGAGGCGGTGCTTTTCAGAACGATGTTAGAAATGATATCCTATGGGTTTTACCTGAAATCCCCGTCTGCTATTATAGCACTCTGTAACAATAATTCAATATTTTTTTCATATTTTTGTTCCTTTTCGCCAATATTTTCGGAGTTTATCACTACATCGTCCATTGTGCGCAGACAGACCCCGGCGTGCCATACACCGGGGCCTGTCTGTTCGGGCTCATGACTTTTTCAAGAAGGATCCTGCTCTTTTTCGCCGGCACCGCCGGGAATGGTCTTGACCCCGAAAAGGAAATACAGGATATGGAACACCCACACGCATCCCAGGACAATGCGCCCCACCGGCACCGCGTGCATCATGATAAAGCCGATGCTCATGAGGATGGTGACCACCACCATGATCCGCACCTTGGTTTTGGTGGTCATCCCCTGCCCCGCCACGTAGGATTCCAGGTTATCCTTGTACAGTTTGGTAGAGCGGAACCAGCGGTCCAGCTTTTCGGAGCTTTTGCCGAAGCACACCGCCGCCAGCAGCAAAAACGGGAAGGCAGGCAGCAGCGGCAGCGCGGCGCCCAGCGCCCCCAGGGCCAGCCCCAGGAAGCCCAGGGCCAGATACAGCATCTTTTTCAGCTTCATCGTTGGTTCTCCTTTCTCAGTCTGCCCCGCAAGGTCTCGGCCATATGATGCAGAGCCATGATCGGGTGGACAAAGAGCATGCGGGGCCCGGAAAAGCGCATCACTTCCCGGATCTTCTGCCGCATTTCCGGCTTGTAGCAATGCACGGGGCACTGGGAACAGAAGGTCTTGTGCTCCATAAAGGGGCAGCGCTCGCCGCGCGCCCTGGCGTAGGCCCGCAAGGCGGCACAATCGGGGCAAAGCTGCCCCTTGGTGCCGTGCTTGCGGCGGCAGTAAAGTTCGATCATGCAGGAAACTACTTCCTGTTCCCGCTCCCTTTTGCGGGCCGTTTCCATCAGCTGCACCTCCCGGCATCCACATGGAGCACCCGGTCGGCCACCCGCATGGTGGACTGCCGGTGGGAGACCAGCACCACCGTGCGGCCCTTGCGTTCCCGCCGCAGAGATTGCAGGATGACCGCCTCATTCAGGCTGTCCAGGTTGCTGGTCGGTTCATCCAACAGCATGAAAGGCGCATCGTGGAGAAAGGCACGGGCCAGGCCCAGCCGCTGACGCTCGCCGCCGGAGAGGGTATCCCCCAGTTCCCCCACCTGGGTATCGTATCCCCGGGGCAGAGAGAGGATGAAATCATGCACCGACGCTTTGCGGCAGGCTTCCTCGATTTCGGCGTCGGTAGCGTCCAGGCGGGCAATGCGCAGGTTGTTGCGGATGGTGTCGTGGAAAAGATGGGTCTGCTGGGTGACGTAGCTTTCCATATTGCGCAGGTCGGCGGTGTTGATCTGTCCCACCGGCTTGCCGGACAGCCGGATCTCGCCGCTGTCCGTTTCCCAGAATCGCATGAAGAGCTTGAGCAAGGTGGATTTGCCGCTGCCGCTGCGCCCCACAATGCCCAGGATCTGGTTTTGCGGCACCTGCACCGACAGATCCCGCAGGATGGGCTGGTCCTCATAGGAGAAGCTGACCCGGTCGGCGCTGGCACCGGCAAATTCAGTAGCGGGGAGGCCGGTGACATCCTGCACCACCGGGGTGTCCTGCAGGATATCCAGCACGCGGTTGCCCGCCGCAAAGGTCTGCTGCAAGGTGCCCCCCAGCCCCGCCAGGGCCACCACCGGGCCGAAGGAGCTCATGAGGGCCACGGTGGGCACCACCACACCGTCAAAGCCGACCTGCCCCTGTCCAAAAAGGAGTGCCGCCGTCAGCAGCATGGCCAGGTCAAAGAGCAGAATCAGGGCGTTGGTCAGGGCCATGCCCCAGCCCGCCGTCCATTTCAGGCGGGATTCTTCCCGGGTGAGGGCGCGGGTGCGCTTGTCCAGTTCCCGGCGGCGCTTTGCCCCCTGGGCATACTGCAAGGTCTCGGGCAGGCCGCGCAGACTGTCCAGCACAAAGCTGCTCAGATCGCCGGAAGCGGACCGGAACCGCAGCCCGTGGGCCCCGCTGGCCCGGGAGACCAACAGCGGCACCACCGCGCCCACGCAGAGGTAGGCCCCCAGGGCCAGAAGCCCCAGCAGCGGGTGATAGCTGCCGATAAAGGCACAGAGGATGCCGCTGAACAACACCGCAATGAGCACCGGGGAGATGGTGTGGGCGTAGAACACTTCCAGCAGTTCAATGTCGGAAGTGATCAGGCTGATGAGGTCTCCCCTGTCCCGCACTTCCAGCCGGGCAGGCGCCAGGGCGCGCAGAGCCCGGAAGACCTTGTCCCGCAGCAGAGCCAGCAGCTTGAAGGCAATAAAGTGGTTGCAAGCCTGTTCGCCGTAGCGCAGCGCCGCCCGCAGCACCGCCATGACCGCGATGCCCCCGAACAGTCCCGCCAGCCCCAGGGGGACGGGCAAGCCCAGCATGCCGCAGAGGGCATACACACCGAACACCGTGAGGAACGCCGCGCACAGGTGCCCGGCCAGGCCCATGGACACGGCCAGCACCATATACCCGGCCAGGGGACGGACCAGCCCGATCAGCTGCCTCATCACCGCAAAACCGCTTCGTTGTTTCATGCTTCGTCCTCCTTGTCCAGATGTTCCAGTGCCTGCTGGGCGTTCCACAGGCGGGCGTACGCGCCGTTTCGGGCCAGCAGTTGGGTGTGGGTACCGCACTCCGCGGCCCGGCCGTTCTGCATCACATAGATGCGATCGGCGGGTTCCACGTTGGCCAGGCGGTGAGAGATCAAGATCACCGTTTTGGTGCCTGCCATGGCGCGGATGCGTTCCATAATGTCGTTTTCACTCTCCACGTCGATGTTGGAGGTGGCTTCGTCAAAGATATACACCGGGCTGTCGTGCAAGATAGCCCGGGCCAGGGCCAGGCGCTGGCACTGGCCGCCGGACAGGTTGGCGCCCCGTTCGGCCACGGGAGTGTTCAGCCCCTGTTCGCCCCGGAGAAAGTCCGCCAGGTTGACCTCTTCCAGCACACGCCAGAGGACCGCATCGTCGGCACCGGGAGCCCCCATGCGCAGGTTGTCCGCCACAGTGCCCTTGAACAGATAGCTCTGGTGGCCTACATAGGTGATGGCGGAGAGCAGGCTTTCCTCGCTGAGTTCCTTCAAGGGCACGTCGTCCACGGTGATGTAACCGGACCAGCCCCGAATACGGCCGGTGAGGATCCCGGCCATGGTGGATTTGCCGCAGCCGCTCTCCCCCACCAGGGCGATGAACTCGCCCTGGTCCGCCTGCATCGTCATGCCGTCCAGCACGGGGCGGCCAGCTTCGTACCTGAAGGCCAGGTCCTTGCACCGGATGGTCACATTCCGGCCCACGGTGCGGGTACCGGGCACCGGTTCGGGGGCGTCCAACAGGCGGAAGATCTTATCCGAAGCCGCCATACCGTTCATGGCAATGTGGAAGTAACTGCCCAGAAGGCGCATAGGCAGGAAGAAATCGGCGGCCAGCAGCATGATGAACAAAGCACTGTCCAGCCCAATGCGTCCGTCCCGGAAGGAGAGAACCGCCAGCACGATGCCCGCCGCCGCGCCGCCGTAGGCCACCAGGTCCATGATGGTGATGGAGTTGAGCTGCATGGTCAGCACCTTCATGGTGATGCGGCGGAACTTTTCCGATTCCCGGTTCATCTCCTCGTTCTTGAAGCCGTCGGCCTGGTAGATTTTCAGGGTGGTCAGGCCCTGAAGATTTTCCAGGAAAGTATCTCCCAGAGCGGTGTACTGGCCCCAATATTTGTTCAGCAGCTTTTTGGCCCAGGTCTGCACCGCCGCGATGGCCACTGGGATCAGGGGCACGCAGACCAGCAGCACCGCCGCGGCGGGCAGGTCCACCCGGCACAGCACCGCAAACAGGGTCAGCGGGGCCAGCATGGCATAAAAGAACTGGGGCAGATAGGCGCCGAAGTAGGTTTCCAGCTGGTCCACGCCTTCCACCGCCACCTGCACCACCTCGCTGGTGCTGACCTGTTCCCGGTAGGAAGCCCCCAGGCGCAGCAGCTTGTCATACAAAAGGCCGCGCAGCCGCAGCTTGACCGTTTTGCTGGAAAGGAAGGCCATGCGGGATGCCCCTACCCCGCAGGCAATGCGCACCGTCACCGCCGCCAGCACCAGCATAGCAGCCCGAAACAGCGCGCCGGGCGCCAGAGCGCCCGCATACAGCCCGGCCAGGACATGGCAGAACACCCCCATCATCAGGATGTTGGCCGCCAGGGACACCCACTGCAAAGCCACGTTGGCGGCAATGTACTTTTTGCTTTCTCCGACCGTGGCGATCAGGCGTTTGTTGATCATCATCAGCTGCGTTTCCTTTCCTTGCCGGATCTCAAAGCCTTGCGGCGGGCAAAAGCATGGGCTGCCATAGCACACAGGCACAGGATGCCCAACACCGCGTGCACCGCCCCGGCCATACCGCCCTGGATAAGGGCGGGCACACCGGTGGCAAACGCCACCAGAAGCAGCAATAGCAGCGCCACCCCTGCCCCTGTGAGCTTTCTGTGGCAGACGATCATGTGCCCCACACAAAGCACCAGAAACACGCTGGCCGCCATCTTATGTACCATGGCGCCGGTCAGCGGCTGAAGCATGGTGACCAGGCCGCTGATGGCCAGCGCACCGTACAGCAGTTTTTTACCCATTTGGTTGTCCGTCCTTTCCTTCAGGGGGAACTCTGAAAAAGAGTTTGTTTAGACTAACTTGCATTCAAAAAACAGGTGCGTTCTCTGGTGCCGCAAGGCAGTTAGAACGCACTAATTTAATTATAGTACCATCCTTTTCCCTATTTGTCAATCCGGAGGAATTCTTTTTCACCTACAGGACCGTTTTTGTTGTCCAGACCACTGGTTTTTATTTCCATACAGGGTATACTGTAAGTATCCCCACAATCGCACAAAGGAGGCCATACCATGTGCACAAGCATCACCGTTTCCTCGCCCCTGTGTCTGCACGGGCGCAATCTGGACCTGGAATACACCTTTGGTGAACAGGTCGTCATCACACCACGGGGGTACGAATTCCATTTTCGCCGCCGCCCGTCCATGCCCCGGCACTTTGCGCTCATCGGCATGGCCAACGTGGCCGAAAACGTTCCCCTGTACGCCGAAGCCGCCAACGAAAAAGGGCTGTATATGGCGGGACTGAACTTTCCCGGCAACGCCTGGTATCCCCCGGCAGAAGACGCCGCCCCGGACGCCGTAGCTCCCTATGAACTGATCCCGCTGGTGCTGGGCAGCTGCGAAAACCTGGCTCAGGCCCGGGAGCTGCTGCAGACGGTACAGCTGCTGGGCGTTCCCTTCGCCAAGGGGTATCCCCTGGCGCCGCTGCACTGGCACCTGGCCGACGCCACCGGCGCCCTGGTGCTGGAAGCCACCAAGGACGGCGTACACATCTACGACGACCCCGCCGGGGTGCTCACCAACAACCCGCCCTTCCCGTTCCAGCTGGCAGCGCTGAACAATTTTCAACATCTTTCGCCCAAACCGGCGGAAAACCGCTTTGCCAGTGCCCTGCCCCTGGCATCCTACGGCCAGGGCATGGGTGCCATCGGGCTGCCGGGAGATTTCTCGCCCCAGTCCCGGTATGTGAAAACCTGCTTCCTGAAAGCCAACGCCCAGTGGGGCACCACCCCGGACAACGCCGTGGCCCAGTTCTTCCACATTCTGGACGGTGTGGCCATGTTGCGGGGCAGCGTCGTCACCCCCGAAGGAAAATGCGACATCACCACCTATTCCTGCTGCATCGATGCAGAAAAGGGGATCTACTACTTCAAGACTTATGAGAACAACCGCATCCGGGCAGTGCACCTCCACGCCGAAGACCTGGAAGCCCACGGGCTGTTCACCTTCCCCCTGGGTGACCGCCAGGATGTGGACCACATGAACGGACGCATCCCCACCACCCGCTGAACCACGCAAAAACCGCCCCCGCAGTAATTGCGGGGGCGGTTTTGTTCCTTTTTTTACTTTTTGGTATTGCCGCCCATCCGACGGTCGCGGCGGGCGTACTCGGCCAGGGCTTCATCAAAGCAGGCTTTGTCGAAGTCCGGGAAGAGGGTGGGAGTGAAGTAGAATTCCGCATAGGCGCACTGCCACAGCAGGAAGTTGGACAGCCGCTGTTCGCCGCTGGTGCGGATCATCAGGTCCACCGGGGGCAGATTGCGGTAGAGGTGGCTTTCGATGGTGCGCTCGTCCACGGCGGCGGGGTCCAGGGTACCATCCTTCGCTTCAGCGGCAATGGCCCGCACGGCATCGGTGAGCTCGGCATGGCTGCCGTAGTTCAGGCAGAAGTTGACGATGCCCTTCTTGTTGTTCTTTGTCAGGTCCATCATGTAATCCATGGCATCCAGCACACGGGGCTGCAGCCCTTCCCGGCGGCCGCTGAACAGCACCTGGCAGCCGCGCTCGTTCATCTCGTCGGCAATGGTGCGGAAGTTGTTGGCAAACAGATCCATGAGGTAGCCCACTTCCTTGGCGTCCCGGGCAAAGTTCTCGGTGGAGAAAACATACAGGCTGAGGACCTTGACGCCGCAATCCCCCACCGCATAGCGGGTGATCTCCTTCAGGCGTTCAAACCCGGCCTTGTGGCCCACGCTGGCGGGCATCAGGCGCTGGCGGGCCCAGCGGCGGTTGCCGTCCACAATGATGGCGGCATGGGTGGGGATGCGTTTTTCGTTGACAGGCATGGTACCTCTCCTTTTCACTCTTGGCCCGACTGGGGCGGCACAGTCTCGGGGGCGGCTTCGCCGGGATGCTGGCGCCGCCAGTTGAGGAAACTTTCCAGGATCACGGCGGCGGAAACCGAGTCCAGCCGTTCCTTCCGCTTGGCGCCGAAGGTATCGTTTTCCGCCAGGATGGCGGCGGCGGACACGGTGGTGCGGCGCTCGTCCCACAGCACCACCGGCATACCGCAGGCATCGGCCAGGCGCTGGGCAAAACGGCGGCTCTTTGTGGCGCGGGAGCCTTCGCTGCCGTCCATATTCTTGGGCAGACCCAGCACCACTCCCTCCGCCTTTTCCCGGAAGGCCACCGCCGCCACGGCCTGGGCGGCGCGGTTCATGCTCTTTTCTTCGATCTGCGGCGTGATCGGCGCACAGACCAGTTCGGTGACATCGCACCCGGCCAAACCGGTGCGGGAATCACCGTAATCCACTGCGATCCATTTCATCAAAAGCCCTCCTGGCCGTTGAAAATCTTACGGCACAAGAGCCGTGTTCTTTTTATTATAGCAGCTGTGGACTGCCGGCACAAGGCACATCACACATGCAGGCGCTTGCCCAGGCGTTCAGTGAGCAGGGCGGCCAGCAAAATCTTGAGTACGTCACCGGGCAGATAGGGCAGCACGCACCATACCAGGCTCTGCCACACCCCGGTGCCGGTGATGACCATGAACCAGACGGTGCCCAGGGCATAACAGCCCGCACAGCCAACGACCATGGCGGCACACATGCGCCAGAAGCCCCGGCCCCACACCTGGACCAGCGCGCCGGTGAGCAGTGCCGCCAGCATAAAGCCGATAGCATAGCCGCCGGTTTTGCCGAAGAGCACCGCAGGGCCGCCGGAAAGCCCCGCCATGACCGGAACCCCCACAGCGGCCAGCAGCAGATACACCAGCTGGCTGCCCGCGCCCCACACCGGGCCCAGCAGCAGACCAGCCATATAGGAGGCAAACAAAGCCAGGTTGATGGGCACGCCCCAGGGCATAGGGACCTGGATCTGGCTGCAGACGGCGGTCAGGGCTGTCAACAAAGCGCAGAGGATCATTTTGCGCAGGCGGAGATGGGTAGCAGTGTTCATGGGGCATTCCTTCTTTCTCTGGGCGGGTGAAGCCCGGGCGGAAAAGTTCCCGGACCGGGCGGGCATTTTTTCCAGTATATCCCAGGTGACGGCATGACGTCAACCGCCCCAAAAGGAAGAAGCCCCGGCCGGGCCGAGGCTTCCATTGGGAAGGTAAACCGTATAGGGGAAATCTCTTAGCGCTGGATACGGCCGGAACCGTCGCCGCCGGCCAGCTTCTCCACCTCGGAAACGGTGACCATGTTGTAGTCGCCTTCGATGGAGTGCTTGAGGGCAGAAGCCGCAACAGCGAACTCAACGGCATCCTGGGTGCTCTTGCCGGACAGCAGAGCGTAGATCAGGCCGCCGCCGAAGCTGTCACCGCCGCCAACGCGGTCGATGATGTGCAGCTCGTACTTCTTGCTGAAGCAGTATTCGTTGGAAGCAACGTCGTAGAGCATGGCGCTCCAGCCGTTGTCGAAAGCGGAATGGCTCTCACGCAGGGTGATGGCAACCTTCTCGAAGCCGAACTTGTCGGCCAGCTGCTTGGCAACGCTCTTGTAGCCTTCGCGGTTGATCTCGCCGGCGTAGATGTCGGTGGCTTCGGCCTCGATGCCGAACACGTCCTTGGCGTCCTC
>CALXHS010000042.1 GCA_944388165.1 uncultured Gemmiger sp.
ATGGCGTCGGGCTTGTTGGCGTTCTTGGGATCGTTGGCCATCTGAGCCAGGATGATCTCCTTTTCCTTCTCGATGACGGAAGCAGGCACAGCGGCCTCGTTCAGGTAGCTGGGGTTGGCAGCAGCGATCTGCATGGCAATGTCCTTGCCGAAAGCAACAAAGCCTTCCTTAGCAGCAACATCATCGGTGGTGTCGAACTTCACGATAACGCCGTGGGTGCCGCCGCCATGGACGTAAGCAGCGCAGTGACCGTCGTAACGGGCAAAACGGCGAACCTTGATGTTCTCCTTGATAACCAGGATCAGAGCCTTCAGAGCATCATCAACAGTGCCCTCGCCCATCTTGCAGCCCATCAGAGCGTCAACATCGGCAGGAGCAGCGTCAGCGATAACCTTGGCCAGGTCCTTGGTGAATTCAACGAACTTATCGTTCTTGGCAACGAAGTCGGTCTCGGCATTGACCTCAACCACAACGGCGCAGTTGGGGTAGGAAACAGCGTAGACCATGCCTTCAGCAGCGATGCGGCCAGCCTTCTTGGTGGCGGTGGCCAGGCCCTGCTCACGCAGGATCTCGATAGCCTTGGCGAAGTCGCCCTCAGCCTGGGTCAGAGCCTTCTTGCACTCCATCATGCCGCAGTCGGTCTGCTTGCGCAGTTCCATAACGTCCTTAGCGGAAATAGCCATAACGTATCGTCCTTTCTTAGAAAAAAGTCAGCGTTGAAACGGGTCGATCTGCCGTGATCAGGCCTCGGCAGCCTCGGCGGCGGGAGCATCCTGCACGCCCTGCTTGCCTTCCAGAGCGGCATCAGCCATGGCGGCGGAGATCAGCTTGACAGCGCGGATAGCGTCGTCGTTGCCGGGGATGACGTAATCGATCTCATCGGGATCGCAGTTGGTATCGACAATGGCCACGATGGGAATGTGCAGCTTGCGGGCCTCGGAAACAGCGATGCGCTCCTTGTGGGGGTCAACGATGAACAGAGCCTTCGGCAGGGTCTTCATGTCCTTGACGCCGCCCAGGTACTTGTCCAGCTTTTCCATCTCCAGTTCCAGCTTGACAACTTCCTTCTTGGGCAGCAGATCGAAGGTGCCGTCTTCCTGCATAGCCTTCAGCTGCTCCATGCGGTCGATGCGCTTGCGGATGGTGCGGAAGTTGGTCAGCATGCCGCCCAGCCAGCGGGCATTGACAAAGTGCATGCCGCAGCGGGTAGCCTCGTCACGGATGGACTCCTGAGCCTGCTTCTTGGTGCCGACGAACAGGATCTCACCGCCGTTGGCCGCGGTGTCACGCACGAAGTTGTAAGCCTCGTCCAGCTTCTTCACGGTCTTCTGCAGGTCGATGATGTAGATGCCGTTGCGCTCGGTGAAGATGTACTTCGCCATCTTGGGGTTCCAGCGACGGGTCTGGTGACCGAAGTGGACACCGGCTTCGAGAAGCTGCTTCATAGAAACGACTGCCATAATAAATTTCCTCCAAAAATTTAGTTTTACCCTCCGCATCGCGTGATTGTTTTCTAACCTTCCCGTCCCAGTATGGGCCGTTTAGGCACAAAAAAACAACGCAATGCGTGTGTATTGCCGAAATATAATACCACAATGCCGCAGGGATTGCAAGAGTTTTTTGAAAAAAGTGCGCTGTTTCAGCCGTTGCCGGTATATGACGGCAAAGCGCACCTATTCCCTGCCCTTGTGCACAAAAAGACGAAGCCGGGCAAACGCACCGGCTTCGTGCTGAATGAATACAATCAGATGGAAATGGAATTGGCCACTTCGATCTCGCTGGGGTCGATGGTTTTGTGCATGGACAGCGCCACGTTAACATCGTAGTCCACGATCTTGCCGCCGGAAACGCCCACAACACGGTTGTAGATTCCCTTATCCAGCAGGTCGATGGCATGATAACCCATGAGCGAAGCGTTCACACGGTCACGAACCGTGGGAGAACCGCCGCGCTGGATATGTCCCAGAACGGTGGCACGGGAATCGACGCCGGTGGCCGCCTGGATCTGATTGGCCAGTTCCTGAGCACCGATAACGCCTTCGGACACAATGATGATGAAGTGCTTTTTGCCGGTGAACTGGGTCTGGCGCATGCGCTGCAGAATATCCCGCTCGAAATCAAAGGGACGTTCGGGCAACAGAACCGCCAGGGCGCCGGTGGCGATACCTACGTTCAGCGCAATGTAACCGGCATGGTGACCCATGACTTCAACTACACTGCAGCGGTCATGGCTCTGGGTGGTGTCGCGCAGCTTGTCGATGGCTTCCACGGCGGTGTTCATCGCAGTGTCATAACCGATGGTATACTCACTGCAGGCAATGTCGTTGTCGATGGTGCCGGGAATGCCCACACAGGGGATTCCCTGGTTGGCCAGCGCACGGGCGCCCATGAAAGAACCGTCGCCGCCGATGACCACCAGCGCGTCGATGCCCAGTTCCTTGCAGCGGGCCAGGCCCTTGGCCTGACCTTCCTTGGTCTTGAACTCCAGGCAGCGGGCAGTATACAGGATGGTGCCGCCGCGGTGGATGATCTCCGACACGCTGCGCACGTTCATCTCATAACATTCGCCGTTGATCAGGCCGTTATAACCGCGCTGAATCCCCATCATGCGGTAGCCGCGGGTAATGCCGGTCCGCACAATAGCACGGACGGCAGCGTTCATACCCGGAGCGTCGCCGCCGCTGGTCAGCACGCCGATGGTTTTGATCTCCTTCGCCATAAGATTTCCCTCCCGTCAAATCAAAGGCTTGGCGTTTTTTACTCCGTTTTTCAGATGTTACGCCAATGGGGTACGGTCCTTCCTGACCGTGTGTTAAAGGTATAACAATCCCCATAGAGTATTATACCATATGTGAGCCCCGCCAATTATGGACAATTCTTGCAAATGATATGGATTTATTTTGCCGTTTGTTCCTTTACATGGTCAGGGCCGAGAATCCGTTCCAGTTCCTGGCGCAAAACCGGGACATCATTGGCCCAAAGGCTCTGGGGGGCACGCATGCGCTGGCCCGAATCCTCGAACTTGAAGTAGACAGGCGTAGGCCCGTCGAATATGTTGCGCAGCAGGTTTTCAATGCGCTGCATTTCCCTGCTCTGGCGCGAAGGCACCAGCAGCCACAGACCTACCACCTGTTTTTTGGGGGCCGCAACTGCCGGTCCCACCGTGGTGGCCTGTCCGGCTGGAGTGGCGAAGCCGCGGCCGGGGTCGTACTCATCCACAGGGGCCACATGTTCGGCGACCAGGCGGGTTCCCTCGTCTTCCTTATAGGAAACGCGGCCGGAAACCACCACTACGGCGTTTTCCTGCAAGTAAGCCCTGTAGGAAGAAAACACCCGGGGAAATACCAACAGTTCCATGGTGCCGGTCAGGTCTTCCACCGCGGTAAAGGCCATGAGGGTATTGGACTTGGTGGTCATGACGCGGCTCTTGACCACAGTGCAGAGCAAGGTCACAGTTTTGTTGTCGAAGTCTTTGGCATCATCCCCACTGAGCTGGGAGATCATGCAGGTGGAGACTTTCTGGATCTGCTCCCGGTAAGCGTCCAGCGGGTGGCCGGACAAATACAGACCGGAGACTTCCTTCTCCATCTTGAGCAGTTCTGAAACCGGATACTCCGGCAGCGCCGGGACCTTGTAATCGTCCACCGGCGCATCGCCGCTGTTCCCTGCCATGGCGCTGAACAGATCCAGCTGACCTTCCAGATTCTGGCGCGCGTCGTTTTCCACACTCTTGAGGATGCCTTCCACGCTCTGGATCATGCCGTGACGGCTGGGTTCCAGCGCATCAAAGGCACCGGCACGGATCAGGTTTTCCAGGGCGCGGCGGTTCAGTTCTGCGCCGCGCATCCGCTTACAGAAATCATACAGACTGCGGAAAGGCCGGGACCTCCGTTCCCGGATGACCCCTTCGATCAAGGGGCGGCCTACACTTTTGACCGCGTTCAGGCCAAAACGGATGCTCTCACCGTCGGCAGTGAATCCGCCGCGGGACACGTTGATATCCGGGGGCAGGACCTTGATGCCCAGACGCTGGCATTCGGTAGAGTATTCAATAACCTTGGAGGTGTTGTCCAGCACGCTGGTCAGCAGTGCGGCCATAAATTCCCTGGGATAATGGCATTTCAGATAGGCTGTCTGGAAGGCCACATAGGCGTAACAGGCGGCGTGGGATTTGTTGAAGGCGTAGGAAGCAAAGCTGCTCATGTCATCATAGATGGCATTGGCGGCGGCTTCCGGGATGCCATTATTGATGCAGCCCGGGCACTCCTTACCGGGTTCGGTGCAGCCGTACACGAAGTGGGCACGTTCCGCCTCCATGACCTTGTGCTTTTTCTTGCTCATGGCACGGCGGACATTGTCTGCCTGCCCAAAGCTGAACCCCGCCAGTTCCCGGCAGATCTGCATGACCTGCTCCTGGTAGACAATGCACCCGTTGGTCACATCCAGAATGTGGGCCAGTTCCGGGGTGCGGTAGCTGATCTTGTCCGGTTCCCGCCGGTTGCGCAGATAGGTGGGAATGGAATCCATGGGGCCCGGACGGTACAGGGAGATCAGAGCGATGATATCTTCCAGGTCTTTCGGCTTGAGACCGGTGAGTACCTGCTTCATGCCGGTGGATTCCAACTGGAACACACCTTCGGTCTCGCCGTTGGTGAGCATGGCGTAGGTGGCCTGGTCATCGTAATCGATGGATTCGTGGGTAAAGGACGGATCGCGGCGCTGTACGGCAGTTTCGGTATCATGGATAACTGTCAGGGTACGCAGCCCCAGAAAGTCCATCTTCAACAGACCCAGACGCTCGATCTCGGTCATGTTGAACTGGGTGACCGGCAAGCCGTCGTTGGTGGAAAGAGGCACATACTCGGTGGCCGCTTCCCGGGTAATGACAACACCAGCCGCATGGGTGGAGGCGTGCCGGGGCATGCCTTCCACCTTCAGGGAAGTATCAATCAGTTCGTGTACCTGCGGGTCCGCCTCATACAGGTTCTTCAGATCGGCCGAAACTTCCAGCGCATGCTGCAGGGTCATTTTCAGCTCCATGGGAATGAGCTTGGCTACCCTGTCCACATCCTGATACGGCATGCCCATCACCCGGCCTACATCGCGCACGGCGGCCCGGGCGGCCATGGTGCCGAAGGTCACGATCTGGGCCACATGGTCACGGCCATACTTTTCGTTGACGTAATCGATGACCTCCTGCCGGCGCTCGTAGCAGAAGTCTACGTCAAAGTCGGGCATGGAAACACGTTCCGGGTTGAGGAATCGTTCAAAGATGAGGTTATAACGAATGGGGTCGATGTCGGTGATGCCCACACAGTAGGCTGCCAGACTGCCCGCGCCGGAACCGCGCCCCGGTCCTACCGGGATGCCACGGTTCTTGGCATAATTGATGAAATCGAAAACGATGAGGTAGTAGTTGGTATACCCCATCTTGGAGATAACACCGATCTCGTAATCCAGACGGTCCCGCAGTTCCTGGGTGACACGGCCGGGATATCGGCGCTCCAACCCATCCCAACAAAGTTTTTCAAAGTATGCCTGGTTTTCCATGCCGTCCGGCGCCTTGAAATAAGGCAGCTTGGTCTCGCCATAATGGAAATCAAAGCTGCACTGTTCCGCAATGCGGTTGGTGTTTTCGCAGGCTTCCGGGACCATGGAAAATAGGTCATACATTTCATCGGTGCTCTTCACATAGAATTCGTCTGTCTGAAATTCCATGCGGTCGGCATCCGCAATGGTCTTGCCGGTCTGGATGCACAGAAGAATGCTCTGCATCTTGGCGTCTTCCCGGGTAAGGTAGTGTGCGTCGTTGGTAGCCACCAGCGGAATGCCCGTTTCCCGGGAAAGACGGATCAGCTGTGGCAGAACCACATTGTCCTCTTCCAGACCGTGATCCTGCAATTCGATGTAGTAGTTTCCTTCCCCGAAAAGGTCCTGGTAGTACAGCGCTGCCTGTTTGGCACGCTCATAGTCACCGGCCAGAATCGCCTGGGGCACTTCCCCGGCCAGGCAGGCCGAAAGGCAGATCAAGCCTTCGTGGTGCTGTTCCAGCAGTTCCTTGTCCACGCGGGGCTTGGAATAAAACCCCTCCAGAAAGCCGGCGCTCACCATCTTGATCAGGTTTTTGTAGCCGGTTTCATTTTTGCAGAGCAGCACAAGGTGGTTGTTGCCGTCAATGCGGTTGACCTTGTCGAATCGGGTACGGGTAGCAACATACACCTCACAGCCAATGATGGGACGGATACCTGCCGCCACCGCCGCATCGTAGAACTGCACACAGCCATACATAACGCCGTGGTCGGTGATGGCCACGGCGGTCTGGCCCAGCTCCTTGACGCGGTCGAACAGTTTGTCGATCCGGCACGCGCCGTCCAGCAGGCTGTATTCGGTATGCAGATGCAGATGGGTAAACTGGCGTTTTGCTTGCTCAGGCATGGTTTTCCTTTCCTTCGGGTTCCGGCTGCCCGTTCAGACGCTGGGCAGCCTGTTGGATACGCTTGAAGCGGTGAGAAAGCCCCGCTTTGCTGACCGGCGGATCAAACTTTTCGGCCAGACGGGCCAGAGGCAGGTCCGGGTACTGCATCCGCATCTTGGCAGTGGTCAACAGTGGTTCGGGCAGTGTGTTCAGGGCATCCGCCTCTTCCAGAGCGCGGATCGCCATCTGCACCTGCACGGCCGCCTGTACGCTCTTGCCCAGGTTGGCGGTCTCACAGTTGGACAGGCGGTTGGTTTTGTTGCGCATCTCGTTGTACATGCGCTGTTCCATGATCCGCATGGCTGCGTTGCCCGCCCCCATAAAGGTCAAGAGATCTTCGATGTGGTCCCCCGCCTTGATATACACGGTGTTGGCTCCCTTACGCAGAGCACGGTGGGGATGAAATTCATGTTCCGCCAGAATGGCTTCCAGCTGCTGAGAAAGCTGGTATCTGGTGGAGAGAAATTCTATGTTGTATCCCTTTTCAGGGTCGGTAGCGGTGCCGCAGCACAAAAATGCAGTGGAAACGAAATAGGACACACACTGCTGGCACTTGAAACACCCGGGCTTGATGCGCAGGGCGGTTTCCCGGCCGGTATGTCCGAAGAGTTCCAGCATCTTGTGCACTTCTTCCGGGTCCTTGACACTGAATTCATAAACCACAGACCCGGCGGCACGCTCCTTGCACAGAAGCTGGCCGGTGATGCCGCAGCGGGAATACATCTTCTGGGCGAAGGTGGCCACACCTTCGGTCTCTGTCTGAAGAACGATGCCGCGGTCGTCAAAATATTTGCCAAAGCAAGCAACCGCATAGGCCGCCGCCGTGCAGCAGCACTGGCGGGTGACCTTGCGGCGCAAAATTTCTGCCTTGACATCCTGAGAAAAACTCATTTTGCCGATGCCTCTTTCTTAAAATAAGGGTCACATGGTCCGCTTGGCGTCCCGGTGCAAAACAGCGGGGGCATAGCCCAGCTTGGTGCAGAACTCCGCCAGTTTGCGGGCAAAGGTGATGGACCGGTGCTTGCCGCCGGTGCACCCGACAGCCACCACCAGCTGGCTCTTGCCCTCCTTCACATACAGCGGAAGAGAATATTCCAGCATGCTTTCATACCGGCGCAGCAGTTCCTGAGATTCCGGGGCTGCCATCACATAGTCCACCACCGGCTGGTCCAGACCGGTCTGCTCTTTCAGTTCCGGCACATAGAAGGGGTTGGGCAGGCAGCGAACATCCAGAACGATGTCCGCTTCCTGGGGCAGACCGTACTTGAAACCGAAAGACATGATATTCAGGGACATGGAACACTGACCGCGGTCCAGGAAGAGCGCGCATACCCGCTCCCGCGTCTGGGCAGCGGAATACTGGGTGGTGTTGATCACGTATTTTGCACGGTCCCGCAGAGGCTGCAGGATTTCCCGCTCCCGGCGGATAGCTTCATCAATGGGCAGCTGTCCGTTCAGAGTCATGGGATGAACGCGGCGCGTTTCCTTGTAGCGGCGGCGGATCACTGCGTCGGCAGCATCCAGGAAGAGGATGTCATATTCCATCTTCTTGTCATCCAACGCCGCCAGCGCCGTGCGGACTTCTTCCACCGAGCGAAGCCCCCGGATGTCCATTACGACAGCCACGCGGTTGAGCTGGTTCTCACCCTGCAAGGCAAAGTCAACGATACGGGGCAAAAGCCCGGCGGGGATATTGTCTATACAAAAGAAGCCGATATCCTCCAGCGCGTTGGCCGCCATGGACTTGCCAGCACCGGAAAGACCCGTCACCACCAGAAAATTCATCCTTGTCCTCACTTCCCCGCTGCGCCGATGCACTCAGCGCACGACCCTGATTTCCCGTTCCAGCACATGGCCGGTCTTTTCCTGCACAATGGCGCGCACCCGCTCGGTCAGTTCCACCACGTCGGCGCAGGTTGCGCCGCCCATGTTGACCACAAAACCGCAATGCTTCTGGCTGACAGCCGCGCCGCCCACCGTAAACCCGCGCAAGCCACATTCTTCGATGAGCTGGCCGGCAAAGCAGCCAGCCGGACGCTTGAAGGTGCTGCCCGCAGAGGGCAGCTCCAACGGCTGTTTGTCGCGGCGGCGCGCCATATAGTCCTGCATCTGCGCTTCGATCTTGTCCCGTTCACCGGGCTGCAGAATAAACTCCGCTTCCAGAATACACCAGGGGCGCTTTTCAAAAATGCTGGTGCGATATCCCAGTTCCAATTCTGCCGCAGGCAAAGTACGCAGCTTCAGTTCCTCATCCAGGAAAGTCACCTGATGCAGTACGTCCTTGATCTCACCGCCGTAAGCACCGGCATTCATATACACGGCGCCGCCGATAGTGCCCGGAATGCCAAAGGCAAATTCCAGGCCGGTGAGCGAATGAGAAAGAGCCTTATTGCATACAGCGGACAGCAGCGTTCCCGCTCCCGCCGTAAGACGGGTCCGGCCGTCCGGCAGTTCCTCTACCACAGGATTGGTTTTCAGTTCTGTCAGACAGATGACTGCGCCTTCGTACCCTTCGTCGGCAAACAGGGTGTTGGAACCGTTGCCCAGCAGATAGGTACGCACCTGTTTTTCACGGCAGAGTTCCAGCATCCGGGTCAGTTCCGCCACCGTGCGCGGCTTGCAGAATACTGCGGCCGGGCCGCCGATGCGGAAAGTGGTGTGCTGAGCCAAAGGCTCATTATGAATACAGGGCAGCGCCTGCGCGCCCATTGCGTCCAGAAGATCGACAATCGGCTTCTGAGTCATGCTTGCCCTCCCTCTCTTGTTTGTTTTGTAGGCGGCGGGTCAGATGGAATCTGCCAGTGCCGCCGCGCCGATAACACCCGCGTCGTTGCGCAGAACGCAGGCATTGATCACCGGGTTGCGCCCGGTGGTAATGTTGTGGGTCTCACGCTCCACATAAGCACGCACGGGAGCCAGCAGGGTCTCGCCCTGGTTGGAAACACCGCCGCCGATGCAAATTACTTCCGGCTGGAAAGTGTTGACCACATTGGCAACGCCGCAGGCCACATACTCCATCCAGTTTTCGACCACCTGCTTGCCGCAGGCATCGCCAGCCGCCATAGCGTCAAAGGCAGTCTTGGCATTCACATGGTCCAGATCCCCGGCAATCTTCCACATCATGGTGTCCGGGTTCTTCTTCATAGCTTCCTTGGTGTCTTCGCTCAGAGCGCGGGCAGAAGCATACCGCTCCCAGCAACCGCGGCGTCCGCAGTTGCATTCGCGGCCATCCTTGACGATAACAGTATGGCCCATCTCACCTGCCGCAAAATTGAAGCCGCGCAGGATCTTGCCGCCCAGAATAATACCACTGCCGATGCCGGTGCCCAGGGTGATAATAACGGCATCCCGGTAGCCCTTGGCGCCACCCGCCAGATATTCGCCGAAGGCTGCGGCATTGGCGTCATTCTCCACATATACCTTGCAGCCCAACAGATTTTCCATGTCGGGTCCCAAGTTCCAGTCATAATAACCGAAGTTGGTGTTGTATCCCACAAAGCCGGTGGTGAAGTTCACGCTGCCGGGGGTGCCGATACCCACATAGGCAATCTGATCAAACTCAACGCCGCCCTGCTTGGCAACGGCACGGCACAGATCGGCCAGAGCCCGTTCCAGATCATCGGCCGGACGCGGCAGGCGGGTCGCCCGGGTCAGCTTAGCCACGATCTCATACTTTTCGTTGACAAGACCGGCGGTCATGGTGGTACCGCCCAGATCGATCCCGATGGTATACTGACTCATAACAAAATGCCTCCTATTTCTTGCGCGCATCCGCGATGATGGCGCTTTAATTCCTCTACCAGATTTTTCACGCTGGCGTTGACGATCAGTTCCTGAGGAAAAGCAATCTCCTCCACCAGTGCAAACAACGCAGCCATATTCTCCTGCAGCTGACGCAGGCTGTGAGCATCCGTATCCAATGCAATGCGGCATCCATTTTTCAGGCAGGCTTTCAGCAGTTCCCGCATATTGGGTATACCGTCCTTACGCACCTGGAAAGAATTGCCGTTGAGTTCCACGACCTTATTGTTTTGGGCAAAAGCCTTGGTCACCAGGTCGTAGTCATACCGGTAATGCTGCTGTTCGGAATGACCGATGCAGTCCACATAAGGATTTTCTGCAACCCCCAGCCACAGGCGGGTGGCTTCCTTCTCAGTGAGCAACCCAGGAATACAGGGACTGTGAATGGAGGCTACCACCCAGTCCTGTCCTGCCAGCATACGGTCGGGAAGGTCCAGCCCTCCTTTGGTATCCATCACGTTCACTTCGGCACCGTACAGCATCACCACATTGCCGATTTTGCGGGGCATGGCGCTCCAGTTGCCGAAATGCCAGATGTGCGGAGCGTCCGGCATAGCCGGTGCGTGGTCGGTCAGTGCAATGGCACGGTAGCCCATCTGTTCAGCGGCGGCGGCCATTTCCAGTGCCGTCTGGAAAGCGTGGGTGGCACTCAGGGTATGGGTATGCAGGTCTGCAATCATTTGCATGCGGAAAGGTTCCTCACTTTGCTGTGTATCTCTTTGGCTAATCAGAAGCCGGTAATATCGTTCTGCAGGCCCAGGCTGTTCAACAGGTCCTGTGCCGCATTATAGCCAAGTTCCTTCTGGCGGTTGTTGATGGCGGCGGTTTCCAGCACCACGGCCAGGTTACGGCCGGGCATGACCGGGATCAGCATGCTGGGCACGTTGACGCCCAGAATATCGTAGCTGTCGTGTTCCAGGCCGGTACGGTCGTAGTTCTTGGTGCGTTCCCAGGGTTCGAACTCCACTACCATCTCCACTTCCACGCTGTTCTTGACGGCACCGGCGCCGAACAGACGGGCCACGTTGATGATGCCGATACCGCGCAGTTCGATAAAGTGGCGGATGTTGGCGGGAGCCATGCCCATGATCTTGCGGCTGGATACCTTGCGTAGTTCCACCGCATCGTCCGCAATGAGCCGGTGGCCACGCTTGACCAGTTCGATGGCCGTTTCGCTCTTGCCCACACCGGAATCGCCCAAGATCAGGATGCCTTCGCCGTAGACTTCCACCAGAACGCCATGGCGGGTAATGCGGGGAGCCAGTTCGGTGTTCAGGGTGGTGATCAGGGTGATCATCAACACCGAGGTCATTTCTTCCGACAGCAGCAGCGGCACACCGTACTGCTTGGCAAACTCAAACATTTCCGGCGGCGGGGTCATGCCGCGGGAAACGATGACGGCAGGCGGAACAAAGGAAAACAGCTTTTCCAGATGGGTACGTCGGATAGCCGGGTCCAGCTCTTCCAGATAAGAAAGCTCGGTCAGACCGATGATCTGGATGCGGGTGTTGTCAAAATACTGATAATACCCGGCCAGCATGATACCGGGACGGTAGACCTCCGCAGAATAGACCTTGATTTCCTTCAGGTCCTTGGGGGTGTAGGCGATTGCCAGATTGGATTCCTCGGCCAGTTTGGCCAGCGTAACAGAAAATTGCGCCACAGGTGTTCTCCCCTTTCAAAACGATATGCGGCCCATCAAACCGCTTTGCCATATTTGTTCATATTATACCGTAACCCCTCGCTTTTGTACAGAGAGGCACACAGTAAAAAAGGCAGGGAAAATTCAGCCGTGCAGAAGAGCGGCTGTTCCGGCACGCACCCGGGCGTCCATCCAGTACAATGCAGCGGAAGCCATAGCGGTAAACACCAGGTAGGCGCCGAAAAGCAGCGCCGTGTCCCGGCGGCTCAAAGCAGCCAGATCAAAGCCTTCCACCATACGCATGATAATGACATGATGCACTAAAAACACCGCATAGGAATATTTGCCGAGCAGTGCACACGCCCGCTGTACCGGAGAAAAGACAACCAGGTTGGCTACCAGAATCAGCACCACAAAAACCACTGTGCCGAAAAGGGCGCACACAATCTTGGTATCCCATCCGCCCATCACCTGCTGGACAGCAAGCAGCACAGCAGCCGCAGCCCCCAGCAGCATCTGACGGCTGCGGGGGATACGCACAAGAAGCATGCCCAGGGAAAATTCCGGAAGATGAATGGCTACAAGACGTGCATCCCATCCGGTCAGATGGACCGCAACGCCTACCAGGCAGGTCGCGGCAAAAGTCAGCCAGGGATGTTTACGGCAGCCGCGCAGCAGAACCGGGAACAGCAGATACAAAAACAGAATGCTGCCCAGGAACCATTCGCCCACACAGGCAAAGTCCTGCCCTACCCAACCGGCCGCCACGGCAAAGTTGTCCAAGCCCAGCACCGTCAGAATCAGGGTAATGGTTCTGGCACCGGCATAGTATCCCGGCCTGGTCACAAACCGGATGGAAAAGCAAATGATCCACGCCAGCCAGAACATGGGATAAACAGCACGGCAGCGCTTTTTGTAAAAAGCGACGGCATCAAAGTTTTCCGGCGCCGTATAGTACAAAGAGGCCCCCGAAACAATGAAGAACAAGGTGGAGCCAAAATCGCCCAGATAGATGCCGAAGGGTAATGTGCTGGCAAACAGTTTATGAGGCAAGGTAAAATACCCTGTCACCGAAGCATTGAAATGAATGATAAGGATACTGATCAACGCCACGGTACGGATCAAATCCAGATAAAACAGACGGGGTCGCTTCATTCGTCGCCCTCCTTGCGGGACAGCAAAGTATGTTTGATGCGGCGGGCCAACAGTTTTCCCGCACCGGAAAGCGTCAGGGTGGGCTGCAAGGCAACTTCATGCACGTCCGCGCAGGCGGCAGCCTGCAGCCAGGTCCGGGCATCGGCGCTGTAATAACCGTTCTGCTGGGCAATAAGCGGAAGTAAACGGAAGTCCGCATCACAGTGGATGGGTGGCAATCCCTGAGGGAAAGCCGCGCCGCGCAGAAGCAGACATCCGCCGGAAGATCCCGGCAAAGGCATCTCCGGGTCCAGCGGGATCTTCAGCCCCAATTCCCGCATCCGGGCTTGCAGGTGCGGCAGGTCTTTCTTCCAGCACTTTCCTTCAGCCTGAACCGCCGGCAGATACAAGGGCATAGCCGGTCCCAGTACCCCCAAAACAGGATACCGGGCAAACAACGTCGCAGCTGCGCCGTCATCCGGCCAGATCATCTGCTGTTCATACCAGCGCAGTACACCCTTGCTGCGCAAAGGCGTCTGTACGGAATAGATTTTTTCCGGCGAAAGTACCGCACCGTTTTCCAGCTGCTGTGCGGTAAGGGAAACAGGCTTCTCCCCTGTTTCCTGTGGCAGAAGATAATGCCAGTGCAGGTTCCGGGACATCTGCGCCAGAGGCTGGGTAGGCAGCAGGCTGCGGATGAGGTCATCCACCGGGAAGGTATCTTCCTTCTTGAGAAACTCATACAACCGGGCAGCGGCACAGCCGTCGGTACGGCGCAGTTCATCCGCATAGGGAGTGAAGAAACTGCGCCGTTTGAAAAAGGGGCAGCTTTCCCTTTCGATCAGCTCACGGGGACAGCCCATAATGGGATTCACGAACAGATCACGCCAGGCATCGCCGTCCACCACCGTGTCCCAGCGATAGCCCAACGCAGAGAAATATTCCGTAAAGCGGGTCTCGTGCAGACGGACCGAATCCTCATAGCTGCGGGGCAGTTCCATCTTCTGCCAATAGGCCCAGAAATCCTCGTACATGCGGGGGCGCACTGCAATGAAGTGGGACTGGATGTGTTCCGGAACAAAACCGTTTTTGCCAAACCGGCGGCTGCGCATGGCATAATGACGGCTCAGCCCCCAGAAATCCAACTCCTGACGGCTGTCCATCCGCGCGAACATCTCTTCCAAAGGGCGAACAGGTCCGGCCAGAGTGTAGTTCATCAGAACCACTTCATCAAAGGTCCGCAGTTCTTCCTGCCCGATGTGCAGCAGCGCCTGGCGGTAAGCACCTACGTCCAGCCCCTCGTTTTCCCGTTCCAGGACCGGGATATTCTGCCGCTCCAGCCATGCACGGCTATCGGTGTCCAGAGTACCGTTATGTACAAACAAAAGGACCCGTGCCTGTTTCCTCATGGCTTGTACCGCAAAACGGCAGGCCGTATCGGCCTGCCCGCGGGGGTCATAATGGAAATAGATCACGAGTCTGTTATTCATATCGTTTATTCTTCGTACGGCGCACCGTGCGGGCCGAAAACCGCCCGTTTGGTACGCATCATGCCCCAGTATACAGGTTCCGGCAAGCGGTCACGCAGCCAGTTGCGGGTGCGGCGGCGCTTGCTGTTGGAGTAAGGACCGTAGGTGCGGAACATCCCGAAATGCCGCTTGCAGGAGAATGCCACTGCCGCCTGGGCCGCGTTGCCGAAAGTGGTGCAGTTGAACACCCGGGCCAGCGGTCGAATCAGCCCGGAGGCATAGGCCTGCATGGCATCACAGCGGGACACCGCAAACTCAGTGCTCATCACCTGGGCAGGATAGTACCCGGCACTCTGGGCAACAAAGGGATAAATCCGCTCAATGGCATGGCTGATGGTACCGTCCTGGGGCAGCGGTTCCGGCGGGAAGTCCTCGTGCTTCCAGCCGTGGTCAAACAGCGGCGCCAGCGCAGCAGGACGGAACCAGAACACACTGCCGAAGGGAGCCAGCGGCGCCTTTTCTCCGGACATGGGAACATTTAGTTTCAGTGTCTTGGCCAGTTCCTTGGTGTTGTCAAAGTTCGGTCCCCAGCCGTTGGAGCACATATTCATAAAATACAAGCCATGGGTGGGGAACGGCGGGCAGAGAATGCCCAGGCGCGGGTCTTTTTCAAACTCGCACAGGACATTCAGCACATGGTCGGCATTTTTGCAGACGTTTTCGTTGCAGACATAGCCGAAGCTGGCACCCACACTGCCCGGCTTGGTCTGAATCGCCTTTTTGTCATGCATGAAGCAGGCGTAATCGTAGCCCTTCAGATAGGGGGCCAGATCACACAGGAAGGCCGCCACGTCCCGGCCGCGATTTTCCACCTGTGCCACAGTCACGCTGTGCAGAGGCAAAACAGCAAATGCCTTTTCGATCTGCTCTTTTTTCTCTGCGCTGTTGGTGGAAATGAAAACATCCGTTTCCGGGGGCATGTTGCGGGCAAAATCCATGCTCTGGGGCAGCATATCCATAAAATACAGATGCATGGCCAGTGCTATACGCCGGTTCTTGCGCACCGTCTTGGCACAGGTCTCATCCTGCAAGGTAGGCATAATGAGCCGGGTCAGCCCCAGATCCCGGGTAAAGTCGAAGGGATGCATGGTCCGGATCATGTTGGACCAGATCAGTTCCAGCGGATAGGAAGTGTTGTCCCGCAAATAGGCATACAGTTCCCGCACCGGTTCCCCTGCCGTGTCGTTGAGATAAGCCTCATACTCATGCATGAAGCTGCGGCGCTTGAACAGCGGACACTTTTTGTCCCGCAGAAGACGCGCCGGGCATACCAGCAGCGGATAATCGGTAAAATCCTTGAGATCGTCCGTCTTGACATAGACGTCCCACTTGTATCCCTTATCCTCGAACATTTTGGTAAAGACCGCTTCGTACCGCTGGACCGAATCGGTATACCCCTTGATCATGGGCATTTCGTCCCAGTATTTTTGCAGGTCTGCAGACTGGATGAATCTCTTGCGGTAGACGATGAAGTGGGACTGGATATGAACCGGCAGGAAATCGTAGATATGCTTGCCTTTGAAAGGATTGCCCTCGGCGCCATGGTGCACACTCAGGCCCCAGAAATCCAGGTCCTGGTTTTCCGCCATGGCATCAAACATTTCCTGCAGCGGACGCACGGGTCCCATCAGGGTAGAGTTGGTCATGACCACTTCATCGAACTCGCTCAGACGCTCCCAGCCGTACTGATCCAGGGCGGTCTTGTACGCCCAGACATCCAGGCCCTTGTTCTCCCGCACGATGATGTTGTCGGTAAAGCGGCTGAACGCCTTACGGCCCTGCTCACTCAGCTTGCCGTTGCATACCACCACAAGCTCGGTGAGGTTCTTGACCAGATCATTGAGATAGTACACGATAAAGTCATCAACATATCCCTGTTTTTCAAAGAAGAAGAAGATTCCCAGTCGTTTCATGGAGCATCCTTTCCGTTTTCAATTACGCTTCAAAACCCGCGTCCCGCATGATCTGTTTGATCTCAGTGGGATCACCCCAGACGCCGGGGCTGTCGTACGGGCGATCCGGGAAGGCACCGTAATCCAGCTTGATCTTATAGTTTTTGTCCTTGAGAAACTGTTCCACACGCTCTGCCAGCGAAAGGGGCTTGCCGGTGCAGACGTTGATGATCCCATCCACTTTGTCCTGGACGCTGGCGGCCACGATCATACGAGCCAGCTCGTCCACGTCAATAAAATCGTACAGATTCTTGCCGCTGGTGAAGGGGAAGGTCTTTTTTCCGTCCAGCTCCGCCTGGGTGATTTTTGCAAAAATAGAGCTGCCATGCGCTTCGTCCCCGGTGATATAATACGCCCGCAGCCAGTGCAGACAGCAGTCGGTGCCGGCCAGCGAAAGCATCAGGCTCTGGCGCAAAGCATTCTTGGCAATGCCGTACTGGCTCTGGGGATTGCAGGGGGTTTCGGCGTTGATGGCCCCTTCCCAGTATCCCACCTCATGCATGGTGCCCATCACAGACAGCGAGGGCAGACCACCTGCAACCATGTTGTTCAGAAACACCACATGGCTGGACAGGTCCTTCATATGGCTGGAAGCGTTGTGGCGGAATCCGTCCCGCCAGGCCATATGGATGCAGACATCCGGGCTGCCCAGAGCGCGATAAATATTTTTGTCGCCGCTGAAGATGGGCACGTCGCAGAATTCGGCGCGCTCATCCACGCCCTTGAAAGCATAGTCCGCGGCAATGACCTGGTGGCCCATATCCAGCGCCGTCTTGACCACATGACGGCCGATATATCCGGCAGCGCCGGTCACAAGAATCTTTTTCATCGTAACAGTTTTTCCTCCTTGTTCGGAAGATGGGCATAAACGCCCTGCAAACGGACGGCATACAAAAACAAAGCCGTTGCCTGTTTTTTATTGTGCCTTGCCACGCGCAAAAAGTCAAGAGCCGCATCCCGGCCCGCCGCCTCCCGCACGGCGCGGCGCAGAATGCGCCAGGTGCGGCGGCAGACCGGCTTGCTGGCCTTGCTGTCCCGCAGCTGGTGCATCAGGAAGGTGATAAACGCCCCTTTTCGCTGTGCCCAGACCTCAGGGAGTTCGTTTTCATGACTGCGCGCTTTGGCGGCCAGATACTCTGCCCGCACCCAAGCCGGCAGAGTATGCCCACGTTCCACCACTGCCCGTACAGTGGCGACAGAAGTACTGTCGAGGCGCTCGTAGTGACGGTAGAACGGGGTGGGATCATAAGCGGCGGAAGCATCGCAAGCGTATACCGCGGCATTGAAAAGAAAATCTTCCAACCCCGCCCGGCAACGTTCATCAAAATGAATGTCTTCCAGAAGTTCCCGGCGGTAAAAAGCATTCCACACAAATTGCGGTCCGCTGCTGCGCAGAAATTCCAGATAAGCAGCACCGTTTTTCCCGGAATCCAAGCGGCAGGGAGAACCTTTCTCATGGGGGAGCATTGCCATTCTCCCCTCTTCGATTTCTCTCAGCAGCTCATATCCGCCACGGACTACATCCGCCCCCGTCTGTTCAATCATGTCTTTGGCGATCTCCAGCGCCCGGGGCAGATAGACATCGTCATCGTCACAAAAACCCACATACCGGCCTTTGGCCTCGGCCAGGCCGCGGTTGCGCGCCGCACAAATACCGCCGTTTTTCTGCACAAAAACCCGCACGCGGGAATCTTCTTCTGCCAGACGCTGGCACAGCCTGGTGCTGCCATCCCGGGAACCATCATCCACCAAGAGCAGCTCAAGGTCCCTTTCGGATTGCTTCAGGATGCTTTTTGCCGCGGCAGAAAGGGTTTCCATCGAATTATATACCGGGATAATGATGCTGAACAAGGGTTGCTGCATCAAAGTCACCTTCCATGTTTGCTTTTCAGCATTTCATACAAGCGGGCATAAGGCAGCGGCAACCGCAATGCCCGCTTCAAAAATGCGTTCTTCCACCTTGACCGGCGAAAATCTTCTGCCAATTGCTTTGGATGTCTTACGTACACGCCAAAAGGCTGAGGAGCAGCCAAGAACCAGGTTTCTCCATCTTCCACCGAAAGACCTCCAAGCGCTTCGGCATCCGCCATAAGCGGATCACGCACAAGAGAAAGATAGGCTTCGGTCACCATCTGTACCGATATGGGCTGTCCCCAGCCGGAACCGCTGCGCCAGGCATGGGCAAAATCCAGGGCTGCCTGCTGCAGGCGCAGGATGTTTTCCTCGGCTTGTGCCTTCTCCAGCACAGCCTCTATCCTGTCATTGTTTTCCTCGTAGCCGACGGTGGCACCGCAAGGTTCGGAAATCAGACGTTCCAGCAGCGGCTGCCCCACCCAATACCAAAGTGTTGCCGGTTTTCCATCAAAGAGAAACGCCTGTGCCCTTTCCGGGGGCAACCCCTGATGCAGACGCTCGTCACAGGCCAGACAAGCCCCCTGCATTTGAATGCCGCAGAGTTCCTCCAGGATACGCTGCGTAGTGCCACCGCTGCCGATATCCACCAACACCGGGGGTGTTTCCTTCAGTCGGTACTGTCCAAGATACCGCCGTACCAGTTCCGCCTGGCGGCGGACTTCATGTCCCGCAGGAGTTTTGTCCAGAGCAGCCACTGCCAGCAATTGCTGTTTCACAACTGCCGAAAGCGGCCTTGTGCGCAGATCCACCTTGGAACTCATGGTCTTGCCCGGCAGCATCGTTCCGGAGGCAAAGCCGCAGTAATCCAGCACCTGTTCCAGCGTCATGATCTGCCGTGGCAGTGCGTCTGCCAGAAGGGCCAGCCCCTCCTCATTCATCGGACGCTGCAAAAGCGCCGGGCACAGGCTGCGGCGGGATACCCGCAGATAGCCGCTCTCCGTCCCATACAGCACCGCATAAATCTTGCGCACCAGATACATGTCTCTTGCCAGAAACAGAAGGTTTCCCCTCTGATTTGCAGGCATATCATGCAGCCATACGGCAAAAGCCGTCAGCAAAGGCCCGACCACCGAAAACCCCAGTGTCTGCCACCGGTCCCCCTGAGGCAGGCGGTTGCGGAGAAAGGCCTGCAATGCTCCCTGCCGGGCATCAGCCGCAGCGGGGTAATAATCCAGCGGTTTGGGCGGCGGAATAAGGAAACCTTTGATACCGGCCAGGGCCGCCCCCGCAATGTCGCTGCGGCGGTCATTTCCTACAAACAAAACTTGAGACGGCGAAAAGCCGTTTTCCTGCAGAAAAATGCGGTACAGCTTTCCACTGCGTTTCTGCACACCGTAAGAAGAAGAAACACAGACCCCATCCAGGAAATCGTATCCGCAACGCTCCAGCATGCAGGTCACATCCTCCCGGGACAGGTACATATCCGAGATGGCATAGACTTTTTTGCCTTTTTCGTGCAGATTACGGGCGGCAGAGAGCAATTCCCGGTTGGGGGCCACAATGCGGTATTCCGCATCAATTTCCACCTGCGGGTCAATTCCCGTCAGCGGCGGCTGGGCATAGATCTCCGCCAGCGTCACTTCCTGCCCGGGGGTTCTTGCCAGGGCTTCCGCTTCTTTCCGTTTTTGGGCAAAGCCGCTCGGTGCCCGCCCGGCCTGTTCCATCAGGACAAACACATCGGACGGGGCCGCTGCGTCCCGGAACAAAAACGTGTCGAACACATCAAAAGCCACCACGTCATACGCGTCGGCGGTTTTGATCAGTTTTTGTTCCAGATGATGCATCGTACCCCGTCCCACGAATCAGTCTTCAATCTTCTGTATCGGCGGATCAAATCGAATCCCCGCGGCAAATCCCTTCCAGATAATTCCCAGGCGTTCCAGCCGTTTTCCGGCAGAACTGCCCAAAACCTGCACGCTGTGCCAGGCAAATTTCATCAGCAGCCAGAGCCAGCCGACCAGACCCTCACGGCGGTACAGGTAAACATCGTTGCGGTAGAAATACCGATAGCGTTCCCAACGGTTGGGTGAATCTGCGGCAATATTGACCACGGTGGAATTCTGCATGGCATGAACCACCCGGCTGTCGGAAGCCGTGTAGCACGGCAGACTGCGGGAAATACGCCGTGTGTATTCCCAGTCATCCGACCAGATAAAGAACTCCGCAATGGGCAGCCCGAACCGGCGTACCACCGCCAGCGGAATAAACAGGGATACAAAGCTGGCCATTACACTGGGAACCAGCGGCTGCTCATAACCGTCAATATCCCGGTAAGGCGTTTTCCGCTGCCGGTTCATAGGCTGATCCTTTCCGGTGGGCGTCAGCGCCCGGGAAGAAAGCCAGCCGTATTCTCCCTGTAAGTCCTTGTCGGCCTGCAGAAATGCCTGCAGCGCTCCCGGCTCCGGCAGAGTATCGTCGTCCATCAGCCACAGATATTCATATCCGGCCTGTGCGGCGGCCTTCACGCCAAAGGCAAAGCCCCCGGCACCGCCCAGATTCCGGCCAGTGTTCTGATATTTCACCCGGGGCAGATTCATTCCCCGGACAGCTTCTTCCGTGCCGTCGGTACTGGCGTTGTCAAACACCAGAATATCCAGCATCTCATTCTGCTGTGCATCCAATGCCTGCAGGCAGCGGCACAGCAGTTCCTTGCGGTTGTAGGTCACTACCACCGCGGCGATTCTTCCCTGCTGCATAGTCAGTCCTTTTTGGGAAAGATCTTGCGCATCAGGAAAGAGCTTCCCTTGCGCAGCCAGTGCTGGCATTCCATATGCAGTACATCCAACTCCTCATAGGAGATGTTGTTGGTGATCAACCAGGCATCCAGAAGGCGCTCACTGACGAAACCAAACACCCGCTTGTCGTTGGTGGTGTAATTGGAAATATCCAGTTCCTTTTCCAGCTCAAACAGGATATCAAACAGCCAGGAACAATAATGCCCTAACAGCTCCCGCTTCATGATAAACATGTTGAAGTGGTGCCCATGGGTCTTGGACATGTACATGTCATAAGCCGGCAGATATTCCGGGCACTTGCGCTCAATAATGGCGCGGGTGACTTCCAGGTCCTGTTTGTGGTGGGCATGGATGTACTGGGTATAGTTTGTCTCAATGTAATAGTGCCGTTCTCTGGGCAGGATCACGTTGGTGGTTGCCAGAATGGTGTTGAGTTCCTCGTGACGAATGACGCGGCGCTTTTTTGATACAAACCGATTCTTCCGGCTGGAAAAATATCGCCGATAATGGACAATGCCGATGTAATCCGCATCCAAGTTTTTCCATGCCCAGTACAGGCCGGTCAGTTCGCAGAAATTCCAGTTTTTCTCGGAAATATTCTCGCCCGTATCATCCCCGACATACCCGATGTCCGGATGGATGGCATGCCCCATCTGTACCGGCATGTACATGGGATCATCCGGTATCCAGTACGGCTTATGCGTCGCGATAATAATTTTCGTTTCCAAATCGTTCCCCGCTTACGGTATCCGCCCGCGGGTACGCCGCGGCGTTATTTTGTTCCGCATGCCCCTACCAGGCGCACTACGGTTATTTTTAATAAGTATACCGCGTTTTTGTCAGAAAGCAAGTTACAGATATGTAAACACTTTATCCGCAGTTGATTCTTAAGCCAGTTCTTAGCCGTTTTGGGCAGCTTCTTCGGCCTCCAGCTCTTCCTGCTCCTGGGCCAACTTTTCCCATTCATCAAACAATTCCTGCTGATGGAAGCGGCTGTCATCCAGCTCATCACACTTATCCCGCAACAGCAGATGATCCTTGAGCACCTCAGGATCGTTGATCTCGTTTTCCAGCTCCACGATGTGGGCGCCCAGCTCCTCAATGGCATTTTCCAGCTCCCGGATGCGGTTTCGCAGTTCTGCCCGGCGGCGGCGCTGCTCCTTGCCATATCCGGCACGCACCGGACGATCGTCCTTATTTGCCTGGCGGACAGGCTCCGTACCGGAAGACGCTGCGTGCAGGGCGGCAAAATCGCGGTACATGACAGCCTTGCCGTCTTCCAGATACAGGATGGGACAGCCCAGGGTCTGCATCAGATACCGGTCATGGGTCACCAGCAAAAGTGTACCCGTATACGCAGCCAGTGCGTTGGTCAGGCTCTCCCGCATATAAATGTCCAGGTGGTTGGTGGGTTCATCCAAAAACATCAGATTGGGTCGTTCCAGTGCCAGTTCTGCAAAGCGCAGCCGGGCCAGTTCACCACCGGACAAGGTAGCGCAATCCTTGAAAACCTCTTCCCCACGGTAGCCGAAACGCGCCAGATGGCTGCGCACCTCCAGCTCGGTAAAGCGGGGATACTGATTCCAGATCGCATCGATCACCCGGCCGACACGGGGTGCCTGCTGCTGGGTAAAGATGCCAGCCTTGGCACCGGAACCCAGCCGCACCATGCCGCCGGAAGGACGGCGCTTGCCGTCCAGCACCTGCAGCAAGGTAGATTTACCGGCGCCGTTGGGCCCGGCAATCACCAGTTTGTCTCCGCGATGCACGGTATAGTCGAAGGGTTCAAGCAGCGTTCTTTCTCCGATACGAACGGTCAGGCCTTTGAGGATGACAAGCTCATCATAAGGTTCAATATCGTATTCAAACCGGAAATTCAGTTCGCGCCCCTGACGCTGCGGAGCATCCACGATTTCCAGCTTTTCCAGCTGCTTGCGGCGGCTTTGGGCCATTTTAGTGGTGGAGGCCCTCACCAGATTTCGGTCAATATAATCCTGCAGCTTTGCTGCCTTCTCCACTGCTGCGTCATGCATTTTCTGCTGGCGTTCATCAGCAGCCTCACGCTGGGGCAGATAGGCCGAGTAGTTGCCCTTGTAGGTCAGAATGGTTTTGCCTGCCAGTTCCCAGATCCGGGTACAGACTGCATCCAGGAAATAGCGGTCATGGCTGACAACCAGGACCGCACCCCGGTAGGTTTTGAGGTAGCTTTCCAGCCACTCCATGGTTTCCAAATCCAGGTGGTTGGTGGGCTCGTCCAGGATCAGGATATCCGGGCGTTCCAGCAGCAGACGGGCCAGGCGCAGTCGCGTCTGCTCACCGCCGGAAAGCACCCCTGCTTTCTTAGACCAGGTATCGGCCGGGAATCCCATGCCATTGAGTACCTTCTTGATCTGGGTATCCATATTGTAGGCGTCCATGGCATCAATTACTGCCGTACAGTGGGCGATGCGTTCTTCCACCTCTGGCCCGTGAGTCTGGGCCAGCTGTTTCTGCAGCTGCTCCAGATCATCCATTGCCTGCAAAGCCGGGGCAAAAGCGGTTTTCATGGTCTCGTAGATATCTTTTTCCGGGGAAAGACGTCCCGCCTGCTCCAGATAGCCGCAGGTAACGCCGTTGGCAAACACTGCGTCACCGGTATCCGGCTGACTTTCCTGGCAAAGAATACGCAGCAGCGTGGTCTTGCCTGTGCCATTGGCACCGATGATGCCGATTCGGTCTCCCCTCTCGACCCCCGCCGTAATCCCTTTCAGGACCTCGTGTTCGCCAAAACTCTTGCCAAGGTCCTGCAGTTCGATCAACATATGATCTCAACCTTTCATTCTTCATTGCTGTGCCGTTCGAAACGGGCGTTCACCCAAAGATGCCGCTGCCCGGCAGAGCAGCGGCATTGGTTTGTTGTTACTGGTCGTTCATATGGCGGCGATTGCGCACACCCACATTTTCCAGTTCTTCCGGCTCCATGACGATCTGATACAGTGCTTCGTAGGAACCGATGGTATACTTCGGTTCAATTCCGGTCTGGTTTTCGGCACCGGTAAAGTTGACCCAGCAGGTATCCAGACCGGCATTTTTGCCGCCGCGGATGTCCGCCAGCAGGTCATCACCCACCACAAGAACCCGGGACCGATTGGTCACGCCCAGGTCGCGCAGGGCCGTTTCATAAATCTTGGGATTGGGCTTGGTGGCTCCCATCTTTTCAGAGATGTAAACCCCGTCCATCAGTTCTTCCAGCCCGGAAGCCCCGATACGGGACTTCTGCACTTTATAAGCACCGTTGGACACAATGGCCAGAGTAGCCACTTCAGCCAGTTCATGCACTGCAGTCAGCGCACCGGGGAGCATGTCGGCATGGTTGGCCAACTGATCCTCATAATAGTCGTTCATTTCCCGGCCTTTGCCATTGTCGGGCAGTCCCATAGCTTTCATATACTGGGCAAAACGAACAGAAAACAGTTTGTTTTTGGTCAGTTCACCCTTGGCCAAGCGGTCCCACAACTGGCGGTTGACTTTGTGATAGGTATCCAGAGCCTCCTCGTCATGGGGCAGCTCATAATGCATCAGTGTATCTGTAAGCGCCTGCCGTTCCGCAGCGTCAAAATCCAGCAGAGTGTTGTCTGCATCCAATAATAAACATGTATAGTAGGCCATATATCTGCTCCTGTTATGAAGGCGGTGCCTGATGTTCCGCAGCAGGATCGGAAAGAGCCTATGGTTTTTCCTCAATTAAGAAACTCTCTCCGATTCCTTGCTCAGTTGCCGGCAATCAGGCCTTTTGCCAGAAAAGATTTCCCGATTTTTGCTGTGCATCAAAAAGAATCCTGTAACTCTTGATACCAGCGAAACACATCAGGATCAATCGTCTTTCTCCGGTGTTGTTGTAGGAGGCGTTGCCGTGGCAGCCGCTTCCGTCACTGTCAGTTTAAATTCCGCCGTCTTTCCGTTATTGGTGGCACGGATGGTGTATTCGCCCACACCGGAAGCGGTAAACTGGACCGAATTACCCGTAGCCGACCAGTCAGGCTTCTGCGGGCAGGACCATGTGATATCCCCTACTTGGTTTTCTACGGTAGCTGTAAAGGTGGTGGAACTGCCTGCCGGCATACTGGCAACGCCGGTGATGGACACCTTTGTGGGAGCCTCCTCCACCGTTACGGTGATTTCCTGGGAAGCATACACACCATCTACTTCGATGCCGGCTTTGATGGTATAGGTACCGGTCGCTGTGGGTTTGAATTCATAGCTGTAGCCGTTGCGTACCAGATCACCATTGACGGCCCACTGTACGTTATCGGCACTGGCAGCCTGTTCATTGACCACAAGGGATGCATGGAAAGTAACGCTGTCCCCCACCTTCATGGTCTGGTTGCCTTCATCAATGCTCAGGGAGACCGTTGTCTTCTGGTTGAACATGGCCGTCACAGAAACATCCTGGGTCACTTTCTTGACCCACTTGGTGTTGGTGATGCCATCACTCCACTTGAAGAAGGTGTATCCATCTGCGGGCACAGCCTCTACCGAGACGGTCTCCCCATCAGCCACCTCAAACTCCAGCTTGGTGACACCAGTCTGACCATTGCCGTTCAGCGTACCCTTGCCATTTTCAATTTCAAACACGACTTTATGTGTAGAGGGGGTGGCCGTCGGGGTAGCCGTCGGAGTGCTGCTCTCGTCCTGGGAAGCCGACTCTGCGCGGTTGGGAATATCGTTGGTATCGGGGCGGCGGTCCTCCGCATCGTAAGCATGGGACGCCACATAATTGACCAGTTCCTTGGCACCGGTAGTGGTGAAAGAGCCGCCACTGATGAAGCTGGTATCGGCAAAGCCACTCTCGTCCTTCAGAACCTCGGCGCTGTTGAGGAACTTATACCCGGCGTCGTTGCACATAACGGCCAGTGCCTGGTTATACTGGTCGATCAGCAGCTGCTTTTCGGCCGCACCGTCAGCAGACTCTTCCACCGGAGGAATGGCATTGACAATAATGTCGCTGTAAGAGTAAGCGGTGGCAAAACCTTCCAGCATGTGCTGATAATCCTGCACGAAGGCATCCACCGAAAGCCCGGAGGAAAGATCGTTGCTGCCCAGCGTGACCACAATGCGGCGGGGTTTCATTTTGGCCAGTGCCTGGGGAATGGTATAGGAGTTGGAGTCGTCCTCAAAATAAATGCAGTATTCCTGCAACGCCTTGGAAACGGAGAGCCCATCCTTGCCCAGGAACTGATTCAGGGTAATCTGACCGGCAGTCTTGAGAGACTGGGTGTATTCATCCCCCACATAGACCACTGTCGAAGCATAGGAAGAATCCGAAGAAGAGCCCTCCTTCAGGACGGCGTCCAGAGAAGTATCCACAGGGTACAGACTGCTGTCATAATCGCCGGTGCTGCCGCTGCCGGCCCCCAACATTCCGGGGACAATCCAGGCTCCCACAAAGGTGATGATCACAGCCAGCACACACAGCACCAGAACCAGGCAGGCCCGCCGCTGTATGGGGCTGAAGGATACACCCCGAAAACCTTTGCTGCTCATGATGAAAGATACCTCCGTTTCTTATGTTGCGGTGAAATCTTTTTTATGTATTCACAATGTACGCTGTCAGTGCCGGACAATCCTGCGCCATAAAACAAGGATTCCATGCACTCAGCTCTTCCAGACTGCCGTAACCATACAGGACCGCAGCCGCCGGAATCCCACAATCGGCCGCACCTTGCATGTCATCGCGGCGATCACCTACCATCAAAACGCGCTTGCCTTGCAATGCAGGCTGTGCCAGCACCGAACGGATCACGGCCGTTTTGGTATCGATACTTTTATCCATACTGGCGCCGCCGATGTAATCGAAGCAGTCCGCGATTCCCTGTTCCTGCAGGATGGGCGTGACCACAGCGGTAGGCTTGGATGTGGCCGTGGCCAGCACCAGCCCGGCCTGGCGCAGATCCCGCAGCATTTCCACTACGCCCGGAAACGGCGCACACATGTGCATTCCCCGCTCGGCATATCGCGTGCGGTAATACTGTACAGCCTTTTCCACGTCCTCTTCCCGGGAAAAATGTTCCCCGAAACTCCGCCGCAGCGGTGGTCCCAGGTATCTCTCCAGATCCATCCCTTGCGGGTCAAGGCCCATGGCACGGAAGGCATAGGCAAAGGTATCCAGGATTCCGGGTTTGGAATGGAGAAGCGTTCCGTCCACATCAAACAAAACAGCATCAAATCCCGGCATTGCCTTCCCTCCTTTTCGCAGCTGCATGGCAGGGACAGTCCTCTGCACAATAACAGTGAAGTATATTATAACATAAGATGCCCGTTTTGAAAATCACTTCATGCAAATTTGATATTCTTTTGTGAAAAATGAAATTCCGGCATCATGGCAGCAATAAATATCCCCCGGCAAAGCCGGGGGTTTTTCACAGACGGGTAAAACCCTGGAATACTAGCGCACGCGTCACGTCGCGTTGGTACGGTCTGCCAGCTGCGAAGGACTGTTACTTGCCGCCCGTA
>CALXHS010000043.1 GCA_944388165.1 uncultured Gemmiger sp.
CCGGGACCGGCCTCGTGGGCGAGCAGGCCGTGCTGTGCGGCGGTGGGTGCGAGCTGATCCACGCCGGGTTCGATACCCTGGTCGAGGCCGGCTACGCGCCCGAGATGGCCTACTTTGAGACCTGCCATGAGATGAAACTCATCGTCGACCTCATCAACGAGGGTGGCTTTGACAAGATGCGCTACTCCATCTCCAACACGGCCGAGTACGGCGACTACCGCACCGGCAAGCGCCTGATCACCGAGGAGACCCGCAAGGAGATGAAGAAGGTCCTGACCGAGATCCAGGACGGCACCTTCGCCAGCGAGTTCCTCGCCGAGATGAGCCCCAACGGCGGCCGCAAGGTCCACTTCCTGGCCCAGCGCCGCATGCAGTCCGAGCATCTCATCGAGAAGGTGGGCAAGGAACTGCGCAAGATGATGAGCTGGCTGAAGAAGTAAGCCGCCATATCCCCAAAGAGAGGAAGGTCGTGCCCCAATGCACAGCGATAACGTGAAAAAAGGCCCCGAGCGCGCTCCCAACCGCAGCCTGTTCTATGCCCTGGGCTACACCCCGGAAGAACTGGAACGCCCGCTCATCGGCGTGGTGTCGGCATACAGTGAGATCGTGCCCGGCCACATGAACCTGGACAAGATCGCCGACGCCGTCAAGGCAGGCATCCGCATGGCCGGGGGCACCCCGGTGCTCATGCCCGCCATCGGCGTGTGCGACGGCATCGCCATGGGCCATATCGGCATGAAGTATTCCCTGGCCAGCCGGGAACTGATCTGCGACAGCGTGGAGACCATGTATATGGCTCATCAGCTGGACGGTCTGGTCCTGGTGCCCAACTGCGACAAGATCGTGCCCGGCATGCTCATGGCCGCCGTGCGCATGGACGTGCCCGCGGTGGTCTGCTCCGGCGGCCCCATGCTGGCGGGCCGCTACGGCGGCGAGGAAGTCAGCCTTTCCAAGATGTTCGAAGCGGTGGGCGCCTATAAGGCGGGTCTCATCAACGACGAACAGCTAGAAGACTGCACCTGCAACTGCTGCCCCGGCTGCGGTTCCTGCTCCGGCATGTACACCGCCAACAGCATGAACTGCCTGTGCGAGGCCATCGGCATCGCTCTGCCCGGCAACGGCACCATCCCGGCGGTCTACGCCAAGCGGCTGCAGCTGGCCAAGCGGGCCGGCATGGCCGTCATGGACCTGGTCAACCGGGGCATCACCGCCCGGCAGATCGTCAATGAACGGTCCATCCGCAACGCCCTGACCTGCGATATGGCCCTGGGCTGCTCCACCAACACGGTGCTGCATCTGCTGGCCATCGCCTGCGAAGCTGGGGTGCCCATCGACCTGAAACTCTTCAACGAGATCAGCGCCAGGACTCCCAACCTCTGCCACCTGGCCCCCGCCGGTCCCACCCATATGCCCGACCTGTACGAGGCGGGGGGCATCCCCGCCGTGCAGGCCGAACTGGCCAAGGCGGGCCTGCTGGACCTGGATGTGCCCACCGTGACGGGCAAGACCCTGGGCGAGAACATCGCCGGGGCCAAGATCCTGAACGAAAAGGCCATCCGTCCCATTGACAACCCCTATTCGGTCACCGGCGGCCTGCAGATTTTGTGGGGCAACATCGCCCCGGACGGCTGCGTGGTCAAGCGCAGCGCCGTGGCTCCCGAAATGCAGCACCACAGCGGCCCGGCCCGTGTCTTTGACAGCGAGGAGACCGCCATCACCGCCATCTACAACGGGGAGATCCACCCCGGCGACGTGGTGGTCATCCGGTACGAAGGCCCCAAGGGCGGTCCCGGCATGCGGGAGATGCTCAACCCCACCAGCGCTTTGGCGGGCATGAAGCTGGACACCACCGTGGCCCTCATCACCGACGGCCGGTTCTCCGGTGCGTCCCGCGGTGCGGCCATCGGCCATGTCAGCCCGGAAGCGGCTTCCGGCGGGCCCATCGGCCTCATAAAGGAAGGGGATACCATCGAGATCAACATCCCCAACGCTTCCATCATCCTGCATGTCAGCGACGAAGAGCTGGCGGCCCGCAAAGCCGCCTATCAGGCGCCCGAACCCAACGTCAAGAGCGGCTGGCTGGCCCGGTATGCCCGGATGGTCACCTCTGCCAACCTGGGCGCGGTGCTGCGCTGATTTTTACCTTTTACAGCCAAAATATCCTGCCTGTTGAGGGCCGCGCGAAAGCGCGGCCCTTTTTGTTGGTTGTTTCTTTTTGACGTCAAAAAGGAACCGAAAAATCGCCACCGTTGGGGTACAGTTTCTTTGGCAGACGGCAGTCTGCCGGGGTGTTGTCGCTTTTTGCCGCCAAAAAGCGACGGAAAAACCGCCACCGTTTCGATGCGGTGGACGCCGACCAGGGCTGCGGCCCTGGACCCGGGGAGTGCGGCCACCTAACGACGGCCTACTCAGGTCCTGGGGGACCTGAGCAAGGAATGGATTTAAAATCCTTGCGGGAAAGTAACGCTTTTTTTCCGTCAAGTAGCATCTGCCGGGAAATGGTTTTAAAACAATACCTTGCTCACCGGTCCCCAGACCGGTGAGAAGGCCGTCGTCAGGTGGCCGCATCTTGGGGTCTGGGGCCGCAGCCCCAGACGGCGGCCGCCGCATCGGAACGGCGGGCCCTTTTCGTTTCCTTTTCGGGCACGAAAAGGAAAGACTCAACGGCAAAATGCCGTTCGCCTCTGTCTTGCATCCTCCCCATTTCGTGGTATAATTTCCCAGGTGGCCCCCTTCGGGCTGTCAATCTCAGAAAATGTGGGGAGAATACCGATGGCATCTCTTCTTTTGCCGATCATCTACCTGGCTTTCATCAGCCTGGGCCTGCCCGATGCCCTGCTGGGCTCGGCGTGGCCCAGCATGTACCAGCAGATGGGGGCACAGGTGTCCTGGGCGGGCATCATCACCATGATCATTTCCGCCTGCACCATCGTGTCCAGCCTGGCCAGCGCCCGGCTGAACCTGGCCCTGGGCACCGGAAAGGTCACCGCCTTCAGTGTGCTGCTCACCGCTGTGGCGCTGCTGGGCTTTTCCTTCAGCGGCCAGTTCTGGCAGCTGTGCCTGTGGGGCATCCCCTACGGCCTGGGCGCGGGCAGCGTGGACGCCGCCCTCAACAACTACGTGGCCCTGCATTACGAGAGCCGCCACATGAGCTGGCTGCACTGCATGTGGGGCGTGGGCGCCAGCATCGGGCCTATCATCATGGGCTGGGCGCTGTCCGGAGTCGGCTGGCAGGGCGGTTACCGCACCATTGCGGTGCTGCAGGTGATCCTTACCGCCGTGCTGCTGTTCAGCCTGCCTTTGTGGAAGCGTCCCGAGCAGGCTCTGGGCGGAGATGCCTTCACCCCGCAGCAGCGCTCCATCCCCGAACTTCTCCGTCTGCCCGGTGTGCGCCAGGTGGTGACCTGCTTCTTCTGCTACTGCGCTCTGGAAGCCACCGCCGGTATCTGGGCCGCCAGCTACTGCACCCTGGTGCGGGGCATCGACGCCGGGACCGCCGCTTCCTGGGCCAGTCTGTTCTATCTGGGCATCACGGTGGGCCGGGGCGTCTGCGGCTTTCTGACCATGAAGATCAGCGACCAGAACATGATCCGTCTGGGCCAGGCCATCATCGGGCTGGGCCTGGTGATGATTTTGCTGCCCGCGGGCAATCAGGTGCTGTTTGCCGGGCTCATCACGGTGGGCCTGGGCTGCGCCCCGGTCTATCCCTGCATCATCCATGAGACCCCGGTGAACTTCGGCCGGGAACTGAGCATGTCCATGACCGGCCTGCAGATGGCCTGCGCCTATGTGGGCAGCTGCCTGATGCCACCGCTGTTCGGCCTGCTGGGCGAGCACATCTCCATGGGTCTGTATCCCTGGTTCATGGCGGTGCTGCTGGTGCTCATGTTTGTCATGGCCGAAAGCCTGCACCGCAAGACCGCCCATCGCCGCGGGCTGGAAGTCTGACCGCCCGCTGACCCGAAAGGAACCCCTATGGCAGAAAAACTGTATTTTACCCGCCACGGCCAGACGGTCTGGAACGTGGAAAACAAGATCTGCGGCGCCACCGACAGCCCCCTCACTGAGCTGGGCCGCAGCCAGGCCCGGGAACTGGGGCGCAAGATCGTGGCGGAGGGCCTGCCCATCGACCGTATCCTGTGCTCGCCCCTGTCCCGTGCGGCGGACACCGCCCGCTGCATCGCCGAGGAGACCGGCCTGCCCCTGGAGGTGGAACCCCGGCTGACCGAGCAGAACTTCGGCCGGTTCGAGGGCACGCCCCGGGACGGGAAGGAGTTTTCCACCGCCAAGGCAAACTTTGTGGAAAGTTTCGACGGCGGCGAGAGCATGCTGCGGGTGGCCGCCCGCATCTATTCGCTGCTGGACGAGCTGCGCCGGGGAGACGAGACCTGCCTGCTGGTGGCCCACAACGGCATTGCCCGGGTGGTGAACTCTTATTTTCACGATATGACCAACGCCGAATATGCCGCGTTTGGGATTCAGAACTGCGAGATCCGGCAGTATGATTTTGAATAATTGACGATGTATCCACCGCCCCGGGGCCGAAATGGCTGCCGGGGCGGTGGTTTTTTGGGGCAGACGGCAGTCTGCCGATTACTCCTTCCTTTTCGTGCCCGAAAAGGAAGCGAAAAGGGCCCGCCGCCTCGAAACGGTGGCGGTTTTTCCGTCGCTTTTTGGCGGCAAAAAGCGACAACCCTACGGCTGGCGGCCGTTCACCAAGAGGCAAGAAACAAAAAAACGCCAACAAAAAAGGACGGGAAATATCCCGTCCCTGCATGGAAACCCGTAGAATTACACCCGGTTTTACATCTCACAATACCCCGGGCAAGGGATATCCCGCTCCCCGGCGGCAGCCCCCGGTTCCACCAGGGCAAAATCCTGCCGCAGCAGGCGGATGCCGATATCCGCATTGACCAGGCGGCGGATGTACCGGGGCGCATCCCCCCGGAACATGCCCACTTTGTAATACCCGATGGACACGGTCAAATCGGACACCACGGCCAGTTCGGCTTCGCCGGTATCGCCGTTGAGACCGCTGTTGATGTCGGCGCTGACGATGTACGCCCCGGCCTGCCCGGCCCGGTTCAGACAGAGGATGGCGTCCCGTATGGTACCCCGCACCGTCCCGGAAAAACCGGTGCCCAGCAGGCAGTCCACCAGAATACCGCAGGCGGCTACAGCGGCTTCGTGCCCGGCAAAGGGCAGCACCGGCACCCCCAGGGCCATGGCCTTTTCCAGATAAAAGGCGCTGTCCGGGCTGGCTTTTTTCGATACCCGGTACAAAGTGCAGGGGCGTCCCGCCTGGGCCAGCAGCATGGCCAGGGCCGCGCCGTCCCCGCCGTTGTTGCCGGAACCTATCACGATGCCCACCGGGCCGCTCCGGTCCCAGTCCACTGCGTCCCGGATGCCCCGGGCGGCCCGCAGCATCAGTTCCGGGCCGGATGTTTCGTGTTCGATGGTCCATGCGTCGCTTTCCCGCATGGTCTGTACGCTCACCACAGGCAGCATGACAAAAACCTCCTTGCCGTGTTCTGGTTCCAGTGTAACAGATGGGGACGAACTAGTCCAGCGGGCGGGAGGAACGAACGGCGGGCGTTCGGCGGCGGGGCGGCGGTCTGAAAGGAGAAAAACAAGGAAAAACATCGTGTGCAGGCCGAAAATGGACGGATGAAGGCGGGCGGCAAAGGTGCGTGCCAGGGGAGCACCCTACCCGTTTTACCCCCCGAAATGGGGGATGGTGCGGCAGAAGGGTTTATGGTATAATAAATTACAACTATCGTTAAAAACAGACAATCGCCGCCAAAAAGAGACGTCTCTTTTTTCCTCATGGGGGAATCCCCATGAGGATGGTTCTCTGGCGGCTGGGATATACGGTTCGGCATCGCCGCCGTAAGGAAACCACCGAGGAGGAAACCCTATGAAAAAACGATTTTTAAGCCTGCTCTGCGTCCTGGCGCTCTGCCTGGGCCTGCTGCCCACCACGGCGCTGGCGGTGGGAGAAGATGCGCCTGGTACACTTTGGGTGGGCCGGACACAAATTACAGCGAGAGGCTATTGGAAAACAACTACTGAAGGAAACTTTGAAACTGGTAGTGAAAATGACTACAATGTCTATTACGAT
>CALXHS010000044.1 GCA_944388165.1 uncultured Gemmiger sp.
ATTGATGAAAACGGTATCCCTGCTCTGTAAACTTATTCAGTTTTAATTGCCGCATTGCCTGTTGCTGTCCACAAAGCCTTGATTTTACTGGTTTCTTGCTACCATCCTTATCAAAGCCTTGTATTCACGCGGGTTTCCTGAAATAGTGGATATGTTCCTGCGAACTTATGGACTTGAAGCGGACGAGGCAAATTTCGATTTTTTCAGATGAAATCGGCTGGATTTGTTTCCGCGAACGTTGGGAGGTTCTGACATCAAAATGGACGTATCGAGCCACTGCGAGACCATCGTGCGCCTGACCAAACCCGAATAAAAGGCAGTTTTTGCCGGGAGGAGCGCGGCATGCAGCCGTACAAAGACGGTAAATGGGCAAAACAGATCCTTGCCATGCGGCAGGCGGACGGTCTGTGGGGAAATTTTCATACCCTGAGCCGCCCTGTTCCCGGCAGAAGCTACACAACAGAACAGGCGATCCGCAGGCTCTGGTTTTTGGGCTACACGGCAGAGGATGATGTCATCCAGACCGTTCTGGAACGAATGGAACAGTGTCTGCGCGGTGAGCGGGCCATCGACACCTATTACGAAAAGAAACACGACTGGCCTTTTTTTGAAAAGCTCATGCTGGCCGCATGGCTGCGCATCTTCGATCCGCAGAATCTGGCGGCTTTGGATATAGCCTTCCAATGGGCAGAAATTGTGGAGAAGGCTTTTTCCAGCGGCAGTTACAGCCGTGAGGACGACGAAGCCGCCTTCATGGAATGGAAAAAGCGCAGACCCAGAAGCGGATTCGAGTCCGGCTTTGGGATGTTCTACCATGCGGCTTTGCTGGCCGGTGTGCTTTCCCCGAAAACAGAAACCTTGTTTTTGGATTATTACCTCTCGAGGCCGGAGGGCATGTTCTATATTTATGACAAACCGCTGAACCGGCCGCCGGAAGTGTTTGCCTGCCGGGAAACAAGCCGCTGGCTGGCAGCCATGGAAGTGTTGAGCCGATACCAGCAGGCCGGAGAGAAACTGGCATTTGCCGCAGACTGGCTCCTTGACTGTCGGTGTAAAGACGGGCAGTGGGATTTTGGGGAAAAGGCCAAGGACGATATCTACTTTCCCCTGTCTGACCGGTGGGACAAAAACAGCCGGGTCGCAGACAGCACTTTTCGGGTCACCCGTTTTCTCCAGACACTTAACCAGATGGGGACAGTGTGATTTTTCCCCACCGAAACGGCCCTTTTGCCCCGGATGTTTAAATTCTGTTTCCTTCCTGTTCACGATTTGACCACAAATTCATGGCATAATGATGGCCGAACCTGATTTTTACAATGTTTACAAGAAGGATGCGTGTATCAAATGAAAGCCTGGTTTCAGCGTTTTATGTCGGGACGGTACGGCGGTGACCAGTTCAATCAGTTTCTGGCCATCACCTCGCTGGTGTTTCTGGTGTTGGGGCTGTTTTTGCCCGGAATTTTCGGCACCTTGTTCTACGCCGTTGGTTTCGCCATGCTGATCTACTCTTACATCCGCATGTTCAGCCGCAATCACACCAAGCGCATTGCCGAAAACCGCTGGTACTGGGAAAAGCGCAACGCCGTTGTCAGCTGGTTCGGCGGCGTGAAGACCCGGTTTGCCATGCGCAAGACCTATCATTATTACCGCTGCCCGCGCTGCCGCCAACAGCTGCGGGTGCCGCGGGGGCGCGGGCGCATTTCCATCACTTGCCCCAAGTGCGGCACCAGCTTTATCAAAAAAAGCTGATCCACTACACGGCCGGAAAGGTTGACGCTGCTTGTTCGGATATGTTACGATCTATCGCAAAGGGCTGGACAACGCCGCCATGGACTGCTACCAGGCCTATTACTGCGGCCTGTGCCAGTCTCTGGCCCGCCACGGCACCGCGGCGCGGATGGCGCTTTCCTACGATATGACCTTTGCGGCCCTGCTGCTCAGCGCATTGTATGAGCCGCGCACCCGGTTTTCCGCCGGGCGGTGTGTGCCCCACCCGCTGAAGACACGCCCCCGGGCCGCCAACGAATACCTGGACTATGCCGCCGACATGACGGTGGCGCTGGCCTATTACAACTATCTGGACAACTGGCAGGACGACCACAGCCGGGCCAGTCTGCTGGCCGCCCGCCGCCTGGAAAAGCCGTTGGCGGAGATCCGGCAGCGTTGGCCCCGCCAATGCGAGACCATCGTCGCCCGTTTGGAAGAACTGAACCGGCTGGAGAGTTCCGGCAGCACCGACCTGGACGCTTTGTGCAACTGTTTCGGTGCACTTCTGGGGGCGGTGTTCTGCTACCAGGAAGACATGTGGGCCCCTACCCTGGACGGTCTGGGCCGGGGATTGGGCGGATTCATCTACCTGATGGACGCTTACGACGACCTGAAAAAGGATAAACGCCGGGGCAGCTTCAACGCCCTGGCCGCCACCGCCGAAAGCTACGGCGATGACAAGGCAGGTTTTGAGGAACGCTGCCACGAACTGCTGACACAACAGATGGGCCTGTGCGCCCAGCATTTTCAGCTGCTGCCCATTCTGAACGACACACCGGAAGGACAGCTGCTGCATAACACCATCTACGCCGGGGTATGGAGCAAGTACGCGCTGGTCAAGGCCATGCGCAGCAAGCCCGGCAGACCAAGGAAGGGGACGCAAGACGAATGACCGATCCGTACAGCGTATTGGGCATCCAGCCGGGAGCGGACGAGGAGACCATCAAAAAGGCATACCGCCAGAAATGCAAACAGTATCACCCCGACCTGCATCCCGATGACCCCACCTGCGAGGACAAGTTCAAGGAAGTGCAGGCGGCATACAGCGAGATCATGCGTCTGCGTTCGGGCGGCGGTGCCCGTCAGGCCCAGAGCGGCTACGGGCAGAGTTCCGCCGGCGGATACAGTGGTTACGGCCGCCAGAACACCGGGTATCAGGACCCCTTCGGGTTTGGGTTCGGCTTTGATCCATTCGGGTTCGGCGGGTACGAGACCCGCAGCAACACTGGGCGGGAATCCCCGGAAATGCAGGCCGCCAACAACTATATCCGCAACGGTTATTACACCGAAGCCCTCAACGTGCTGAACAGCGTGCCGGTAGCCGACCGCACCGCCCGCTGGCACTACTACGCGGCGCTGGCCAATTCCGGGCTGGGCAACAACATCAACGCCCAGAACGAAGCCCGCACCGCCGTGAACATGGAACCCAACAACTTTGAGTATCAGCGGCTGCTGGACCGGCTGCAGAATCCCGGCCGGACCTACTCCACCTACCAGCAGGCCTACACCCAGCCCGGTTCCCGGATGCAGCAGGGCAACTTCTGCCTGCAGGCATGGCTGTACCTGATGATGTGCAACCTGTGCAGCATCTGCTGCTGCGGCGGCCGCGGCGGATTCTTCTGCTGCTGATTTTCCCTGATCAAAAACGCAAGCCCCTGACCTTGGCGCACAGCGCGCGGAAAGGTCAGGGGCTTTTTGGTTTTATTCTGATTTGGCAGCAAGCAGCACCTGCAGGACCGGGTACAGCTTTTCCAGATTGGCCCGGAACTGGGGATAGAATTCATCCCCGGTGGAATAGTCGTAATACAGCGCCCGTTCCACCCGGCGCACCGCCGGCAGAAACCGGGGATGTTCCCTGCCCCCTGCCGCCGTCAGCATCCCGGAAATGCGGGTACATTCCACCGCCCAGGAGGCATCTGTCCCCGCCCGCTGGATGACCCCGGAATTTTCCAGGTAGTCGGCCAGGGTCCTCCCTGGTGCGGGAGCACCGCACAAAGGCAGCTGGGGGAAATACTCGGTTTTGGCAGTCACCGGGTCAATGGACTGACCCAGAGGGTACAGCGCACAGGCCAGAGGCCGGGCGGGATGCACCGCGCAGCCGCTGCCTTCCAGGAAGGGGCAGTGGCCGGTGCGCGCCGAGGGGCGCAGCACCAGCACCGGCAGACAGGTGTTTTCCCCCACCTCCCGGCGGCAGAATGCTTCCGCCACCACACGGGGCGGCAGGCGCATCCAACGGGCCAGGCGGTAGAGGTCCAGCCCAGAGAGCACCAGGTCCCGGCGGTTCCGGCAGCAGTCGCCGCAGCCCGCACAGGCAAAGGGAAATTCATCCTTCATCCCCAGGCGGGGACAGTGTTCCAGGCAGGCCGTCAGTTCCGGCTCCCCGGCGCGGCCGGGTTCCAGGCTCACAGCTTCACCTCGTTGGGTTCCGGGCGGCCCGCAGCAAAATTGCTCACCGCTTCAAAGGCGCTCTGCACCATGCTGGCCACATTCACGTCGGTATAGAAAGCAGTGTGGGGGCTGACAATGACGTTGGGGAAGCTGCGCAGCAGAGCCAGTTCCCGGTTGGCCAGGGCTTCTCCGGTGCGGTTGTAGTAGCACAGGCCGTTTTCGTCCTCCACCACATCCAGCCCAGCGCCGCCGATCTTGCCGGTTTCCAGACCGTGAACCAGGGCTTCCGGCTCGATGAGGGTGCCCCGGGCGGTGTTGATAAGGATGACGCCGTCCTTCATCTTTTCCATGGCCGCGGCATTGATGAGATAATGGTTTTCCGCTGTGGCGTTCAGGTGCAGGGTGATGACGTCGCTTTCGGCGTACAGGGTATCCAGATCCACATACTCGGCCATATTGCAGACCTCGTCGTTGGGGTACAGGTCATAGGCCAGGATGCGGCAGCCGAACCCGGACAGATGCTTGATGACGGTGCGGCCGATCTTGCCGGTGCCGATGACACCCACGGTGCAGTCGGACAGGTCCTTGCCCATCTTGCCGGGCAGCGAGTAATCCTGTGCCGCGGCCCGCAGCATGATCTGGTTCATCTTGCGGGTGGCCATGAGCATGAGCATGATGGTGTAGTTGGCCACGCCCTCCGGCGGATAGTGGCTGTGGGAAACCCGCATCCCCAGTTCCTTGGCGGCATCCAAAGGGATGTGGTCGTATCCGATGCTGCGGCAGGGCAGATAGCGCACCCCCATCTCAGCAAAGGCTTTCAGGTATTCGGGGCGGACCTCACAGGGATTGGTGCTCACCGCGTCGCAGCCCTCGGCCAGATACAGGTTATCCGGGCGGGGCGGGTCAGGGGTCCAGGCATAGTCGATGCCATACTTTTCCTTGAAGGTTTCGCAGTAGGGCAGTTCATCAAACGGACGCAACGTATAGAAAAAGATCTTCATGGCAAAAAGACGCCTCCCTTTTACAGGTGAAAATCAAACACACCGGCCAACCAGTCGATGCAAAGCGGCAGCCACGCCGCGTTGTGCGAATCAGGATAGTTCACCTCACGGCTGCAGGTGCTGCTGCCGTGCTCGCCATGGGTAAACAGATGCAGTTCGTAGGGGGTCTTGTATTTCTGCAATTCCTGGACCAGCAGCAGCGAGTTCTGCACCGGCACAGTCTCATCTGCCACGGTATGCCAGATAAAGAAAGGCGGCAGACCGGGACGGACCTGTTTTTCCAGGCTGAAGAGTTCCCACAGCGCCGGGTCTTCCCCCGCCAGATTGGCGATGGAACCCTTGTGTGCCCATTCGCCGGCGGTGATCACGGGATAGGCCAGCAGCACCGCATTGGGGCGCAGCTGTTCCCCCGGCACCCCCAGGGTCTTGCAGACGGTTTCGCAGTCCGCCAGGATGGCCGTGGAAGCCGCCAGGTGCCCGCCCGCCGAGAATCCGCACACCGCCAGGCGGTCCGGATCCAGACAGAGTTCGGCAGCGTTCCGGCGCAGGTGCAGAATGGCCCGGGCTGCATCCAGCAGCGGAGCAAAGCCCAACGGAGCCGGCGCTGTGCTGACCGTAGTGTATTCCAGCAGGAACACCTGATACCCGGCGTTCAGGAACTTCACCGCCACCGGGTCACTTTCCCGCTGGCTGCAGTGCTCATACCCGCCGCCGGGCAGGATCAGGACACCCGGGCGCACCGTATAATCGGGCATAGATTCAGAGGGCTGGCGCAGATAACCGGTCAGGCTGGCGCCGCCGGGCAGGGCATATTCATACAGACGCATGAGGGTTTCCTCCTTATATCACTGTTTTTCCGGCAGAGGATGGGCGGCGATGTATTCGTCCAGAATGTCCGCTGCCAGGCGGACCAGCTGGGGGCAGGGCCGCTTCTTGTAATATTCCGGCGTACGGGGGCTGGCCACCGGGCTGCCTTCTGCTTTGGCCAGGCCCAGCAGTTCCCGGCAGACGATGCTGCCGCCGCCGTTTTCGGTGCGGTACCGTTCGGCCAGGGCCTGCACCTCGGTGTACAGAGCGGTCTTCTGGGAAGGATCCGGGCTGCCGTACAAAGCCCCCAGCACCAGCACAATACCGGAGAAGGCGCCGCACACTTCCCGCAGACGGCCCACGCCGCCGCCAAACCCCGCCGATATGGTCAGGGCCTGTTCGGGGGTCAGGTTCATCTCGGGTGCATAGGCCAGCGCCACCGACTGGGCACAGTTATAACCCTTCATGAAATTCTCGTAGGCCTGATCGCCGTGGATGGACATTCATACACTTCCTTACTGATGGGGATTGATGGGTTTTACCACTCATTAGAATAACGCAAACCGTTCCGTTTGAAAAGAGGGAAAACGGGATTTTGAATTTTTTGTTAAAAGGCCGGTTACGGCTTGCACTTTGCGGCGCAGAGTGCTACACTATCATTAGCACTTCAACACAAAGAGTGCTAAATCATTCTGAACCACAATCATTTCAGATAAAAAGAAGAGGTCGATCGTACTATGGCTATGCGTCAGTTCAAGGCCGAGAGCAAAAAGCTCCTGGACCTGATGATCAATTCCATCTACACCAACAAGGAGATCTTCCTGCGTGAGCTGATCTCCAATGCTTCCGACGCCTGCGACAAGCTGTATTTCAAGTCGCTGACCGATACCAGCATCGGGGTGAACAAGGCGGACCTGCAAATCCACATTGCCGCCGACAAGGACACCCGCGCCCTGACCGTGAGCGACAACGGCATCGGCATGACCAAGGATGAACTGGAAAAGAATCTGGGCACCATCGCCAAGTCCGGCAGCCTGGATTTCAAGCAGGAGAACCAGAACGAGAACATCGACATCATCGGTCAGTTCGGCGTTGGCTTCTATTCTGCTTTCATGGTGGCTTCCAAGGTGACCGTCATCTCCCGCGCTCTGGGCAGCGACGAAGCCTGGAAGTGGGAATCCAAGGGCGTGGAAGGCTATACCCTCTCCCCCGCCGAGAAGGAGGATATGGGCACCGAGATCATCATGGTGCTGAAAGAGGACGCCGACAACGAGGATTACAGCCAGTATCTGGAAGAGTACACTCTGGCGGGTCTGGTGAAAAAGTACAGCGATTATGTGCGGTATCCCATCACCATGTACCGGGAAAAGAGCCGCCAGAAGCCCAAACCGGAAGACGCCGGGGATGACTACAAGCCCGAGTGGGAGACCTACACCGAGCTGGAGACCCTGAACAGCATGGTGCCCATCTGGAAGCGGGACAAGAAGGACCTGAAGGACGAGGATTACAACGAGTTCTACAAGAACCGCTTCACCGATTACACCGAACCCCTGCGGGTGATCACCTCCCGCACCGAGGGCACCGCCACCTACACCGCTCTGCTGTTCGTGCCCGGTCATACTCCCTACGACTATTACACCAAGGAGTATGAGAAGGGCCTGGCGCTGTACGCTTCCGGCGTGCTCATCATGGAGAAATGCGCCGACCTTCTGCGGGATTACTTCAGCTTTATCAAGGGCATTGTGGACAGCGAGGACCTGAGCCTGAACATCAGCCGCGAGACCCTGCAGAAGGACAGCCAGCTGCGCCTGATCCGCAACAGCCTGGAAAAGAAGATCAAGAACGAACTGCACGCCATGCTGGTCAACGACCGGGACAAGTACGAGACCTTCTGGAAGTCCTTCGGCCGTCAGATCAAGTTCGGCATCTACGGCGATTACGGCATGCACAAGGACCTGCTGGCCGATCTGCTCATGTTCTACTCCGCCAAGGAGCAGAAGTACGTCACTCTGGACGAGTACATCGAAAAGATGCCCGAGGACCAGAAGTGCATCTACTACGCCGCTGGTGACGACGCTGCCCGTCTGGGCAAGCTGCCCAACGCCCAGCTGGTGCTGAGCAAGGGCTACGACCTGCTGCTGTGCACCGAGGATGTGGACGAATTCTGCCTGCAGATCATGCGGGATTACAAGGAGAAGGAGTTCAAGAACATCAACTCCGGCGATTTGGGCCTGGCCACCGAAGAGGAAAAGAAGGCCGCTGAGGACGCTGCCGCTGAGAACAAGGATCTGTTCGAGGCCATCAAGACCGCGCTGAATGGCAAGATCAAGGAAGTGAAGGCCAACCCCACTCTGCAGGATCACCCGGTGAGCCTGTCCAGCGAAGGCGGGCTTTCCATGGAGATGGAAAAGGTTCTGCGCAAGATGCCCGGCAACGCCGAAGGCATGGAGAGCACCAAGGTGCTGGAGCTGAACACCACCCATCCTGTCTTTGCCGCCCTGCAGGCCGCCCAGGCTGCCGGGGACAGCGACAAGATCGCCAAGTACAGCGAACTGCTGTATGACCAGGCCCTGCTCATTGAGGGTCTGCCCATCGAGGATCCTGTGGCTTATGCCCAGCTGGTCTGCGAACTGATGAAGTAAGAACCGGCAGCACCTGCCGCACATAAACCCGGGGCGCTCTGCCCTCCTGTTCCGCACAAAGCGGCGCAGGGGCAGAGCGCCCCGTTTTTTGGTAATCGCTCAGAATAATTTTCACTGGTATTTTGGCGGATTTTGCGGTATAATGAGCCGGTAAATCATCCTGGAGAGGGGATCATGTCCATGACTGCCAACGCCGCCGATTTTGCCGGGCCCTCCTGCGGGCGCCGCTACGAAAAAGAACTGGAGACTCATTTCCGGGACTGTTTGCTGTTCTATCTGGACGGGCGCATCAAGTTTGAACGCTATTGCTACGGCGAAGCCGCCTGCCTGGTGTTCAGTGTTTGGGCCCACGGCCTGGACGAGGAAGGGCGCATCCGCTGGGACAAGGAACCGGAGTTTGAGACCGACCAGAAAGCCCTGCCCCGGGTGCTGACCGATGTGCAGGACGAAGGGACCGCCCTGCAGTTTGACGGACTGCGCAAGCGGTATGTGCTGACCGAGGAATTCGATACCGACAAGATGAACGGATACAGCCGCTTCAAGGTCTTTTTGCTGCGGCAGAAACACCACTGAAAAACAGGGACCGGGCTCTTTTGCAGGGCCCGGCCTTATTTTTTGCCAAGGGCTGTAACGAATCCCCTTCTGCCGCGTCTAATGGGCAGGAACGTTCTGAAAAACAAAGAGAAGGAGGTGATGCCGGTGATGCAGAAAGACTTTGAGGAGATCTATCTGGAATATTACAAACCCATTTACGCTTTTTTGCTGGCCCGCTGCCATGATGAAGCCCTGGCCGCCGACCTGACCCAGGAGACCTTTTTCAAGGCGCTGAAAAATATCGGGCGGTTCCGTGGGGAATCGTCGCTGAATGTCTGGCTGTGCGGCATTGCCAAAAACACTCTGGTCAGCCACTGGCGGAGGCACCGCCGGGAAATGCCCCTGGAAGAAACGCCCCTGCCGGAAGAACCGGAAGCGCAGGAACTCTCCCCCGCCGCAAGCCTGGAGGCGGCGGAACAAAAGCTGGACATACACCGGGCATTGCACACCCTGCCGGAACCTTACCGGGAAGTGTTCTGGCTGCGGGTATACGGCGAGCTTTCCTTTGCGGACATCGCCGCACTGTTTGACAAGACCGAGACCTGGGCGCGTGTCACCTTTTACCGTGCCCGCACCAAACTGAAGGAGGCATTGACATGAACCTGCCCTGCTATCTGGTACGGGACCTCCTGCCCCTGTACCACGACAAACTCTGCGCCCCGGACACCGTCCGGGATGTGGAAGAACATCTGGACGGCTGCGAAGACTGCCGCGCCGCCCTGGCGGCCCTGGACGCTCCCGAAGAGAAGTCCGTTCCCGATACAGAAGACCTGCAGCGGGCCCAGGCCTTGCAGATGCTGCAGCGCAAGCTGGTCCGCAGCCGGATTCTCACCGTGGTCATTTCCATCCTGGCTGTGGTGCTGGTGCTTTTTGCAGGGGTATATTTCACCCATGCCTATTTCTCCACCAGGTACATTGACGCCGACCCGTCTGCTCTCCACGTCAGCCGGGAAGAAAACACCCTGTACCTGACCGCCGATCCTGGCGTGAAAGCCAACTGCATGAGTGCTACTGTGTGCGAGTACAACGGCAAAACCGTGGTTTTCTTCAGTGTATACGGCAGCGTGTGGGACAGCTGGTTCGGCAGCAGTCTGTCTTCCGGCGGGCTGGACCTGGTCCGCAATGGCGAGGTGGAAGCCGCCTATTATCTGCCCTATGAAGAGTACCGGGCGCTGTTCGACCTTTCCGGCATTGGAACGGAACTTGCAATCGGGGGAAATCAATCCCCGAATCCATTGCTCACCGGCGCCGTGCTGATGTGGGAAAAGGGCTGAGCGGTTTTTCCTTCCACTTTTGCATACACATAAAACACCCGGCAGCTGCCTGAAACAGCTGCCGGGTGCTTTTTATGAAATACTTATCAGAACCGTTCCACGCCCTGGGGAGTGACCCGGGCGTAGATCAGCGGGGGGTCCTGCGGCTTTTCCGGTCCGATGCCCAGGCTGCGGCAGAAGGTCTCCTGCGCTGCGGTGCACAGCGCCGGATCGTCGGCATCCACGGTGCCAATGGCCTGACCG
>CALXHS010000045.1 GCA_944388165.1 uncultured Gemmiger sp.
TTGCTTTATGACGTGCTTTGCGCACGGTATCTCCCAGAGATTTCTGGTAAACAGGCATCATAACTCACCTCAAATGTATTTTACAATGCCTGTTTTGCAACTAAAATCCATATATAGTGCGTATTAATAGGCGCTATGTTGCCTATTTTGGGCCTGCGCTCAAAGAATTGCAGGGCCAGGGGTAGAAGCAGTCCGGCGGCTGTATAGGGAATCCACCAATATCCTTCGGTGAAAAGGATGGGGAAGGCCGCCAGCAGGTAACTTTCTCCGCCTATCAGGCAAAGACCGGCCCAGGTGATGGGTTTGAAGCATAGAAGGTGCAGTATCAGCACGATGCGGCTGTGCCGTCCCGCATAGGCGAAAAAGATTTTTGTGCCGCCCAGGCAGCCCAGGAAACGGGCGGCTGCATAGACAGTATACCAACCCAGCAAGGAACAAAGCAGAAGAAATACCGGGCCGGGATAGTCGTTGGAAGCGAGGGAGATACCGCCGAAATTTTGTAGAACCGCCAGTCCGGCGGCACTGCCGGTCCCCAGAACCGCCATTGTGCGGTGGCTGCGGGGTAAGGCGGAAAAACGGCGCAGCAGAACGCCCAGATGATACAGGGGATAGCAGGTCAGGACCACATCCAGCAGCCATACCGACCAGTTGACCTGCTGGCAGGCAAAGCCCGCGGCCAGAAAGGCGGCGGAAAGAAGTGTCTGTGCCCAAAAAGCTGCCTTTTCGGAAAGAAAACGTCGGAACAAAAAGTTCAGCACGGCGTAGACAACCGAAATCTGGAACAATACCTGTAGAAACCACAGGGCACCGCCAAGCTGGGTGCCGCCGTCAAAAAGGCACCAATGGACCGTGCGCCCCACAATGTCTTTGAGGGTGACGGGGCTGTGTACAAGGTTGCCGGGCATTTCCAGGATCCGCTCATCTCCGGTCAGGATATGTAATTGAAGAAAAAGATTGTTACATATAGTAAAGATGGTATTGGCGACCACAAACGGAAGCCAGAGTGTCTTGATTTTGTTCAGCAGACTGTGCAGTAATCCGGCGGAAGAATCAGCTGGCTTGAAAAACCAGCCGCTGAGCATAAAGAACAAGGGCATGTGAAAGAGATAGATCCAACCGCTGAAGGGAAAACCGGCATGCCCAAGCACCACCAGCAGGATGCCGATACCGCGCATGATATCAAAGGTTGGGTCGCGCTTTTTCAAATCCATGATGGAAAACTCCTTTTAAGGAAAGATGAAACCGAAGTTCTTACCCCACCCGCATGAGCAGCCAGCCGATCACCAGGCAGGCGGCGGAGCACACCAGGCAGACCAGGGCGGGGCGGGCACGGTCGGGGACGGGTTCGCCTTTGGGGCGCAGCAGGCTGATGCCCGCCCAGATCAGCCAGGGGCTGGCGGCGGCCAGAAAAAAGTACACACCCAGCACGGCGGGGGTGATGAGTTCGGTGGAAGCGGTGACGGCGGCTTCGGTCCCCACGGAGTCGGTGGCCAGGGTGGACAGGGCCGACAGGCTGTTGTTGAACAGATGCATCAGCATGGCATACAAGAGATTGCCGCTGCGCAGCGCCGCCCAGGAGATAGCCACACCCAGGATGGCGGTGGGCAGGAACCGCACCGGGTCCAGGTGAAAGGCCCCGAACAGGACGCCGCACACCGTCGCCCGCACCCAGGTGGGCAGGGGCTGCATGTGGAACAGCAGGAAACCCCGGAACAGCATCTCCTCACACACGGCGGGCATTACCGCCAGAATGAAAAACCGAACGGGGAAGGGCACCTGAATGAACAGGTCGTTCATGGCGGTGCTCACGTCGGCCATCCGCTGGGGGGCGGCCATCATGGTGGCCATGGCGGAAAGCAGCACCAGAACGTAACTGCCCAGCCACAGCAGCAGCGCGCCGAATACTCCACGCAGGGCGGGGCGGCGCAAGGGGAAGACCTGCCGCCAGGGAGCGCGGAAAACCAGCACCCCCAGCAAAGCCAGGGCCAGCAGCCCGATCTCGGTGAGAACAAGACCGGTCATGCCGTACCGTGCCTGCAGGGGCGCAGCCACAAAGACCAGAAAAATCAGGGCGGCGGCAAATCCGGCGATCACGGCCAGCAGATTTTTTCGGGACGGAACAGTCATGGCAAAAACCTCCTTCGCGTTTCTTCCGTGGGGCGTCACAGGGTATGGCTGTAATACAGGTGGAAAATCAGGTACAACGCCCCGAACACCAGCAGCCCTGCCAGACAGAACAGGAACAGTATCGGCGCGAACAGCCCTGCCGCCAGCAGCACGATGTACAAAAGAACGAACAGCACCACCGCCGCCGACTGCATGGCTTTCTGGTGGATGCAGCGGTTGCGCTCGTCGGTGCATTGGGTGAACTGACGGCGCAGAGCGGCGTCATCCCGCAGTATCCGGCTGATGCGGATGAACATGACGGCGGAAAACACCATCACAAAGCAGCCGGTGCCGGTGTAAAACCCGGCAAAAAAGGAAGCGCTGCGCCCCTCCGGAACCAGGTGGGGGACCCCCAGCAGGGCGAACAGGACGGTGGCGGCACCCAGAATCTTCAGGACCACCAGCAGCGGCCGCAAAGCCCGCAGCCGGGCGCAGTAGGCTTCCTGGGTGGCGGGGCTGCCGTCAAGGATGTGTTGCATCAGCATGATCCGAAACCTCCAAATGACTGAAATCAAACACTTCTTCAATGCTTTTTTCGAAAAAACGGGCGATCTTGTAGGCCAGTTCCAGGCTGGCGGTGTATTTGCCCACCTCGATGCTGGTGATGGTCTGCCGGGTCACGCCCACCGCATCGGCCAGTTCCTGCTGGCTCATGCGGCGGGCTTTGCGCAGTTCAGGAATGTGTGTGTTCATGGGTCATCGCCTTTCCGGCCTGCGGGACGATGGCCGCAGGCTGTGCTTGCAAAGTTGACTTTGCATTTTTAGCATAGCATGCTTTGCAAAACGTGTCAAGCATACTTTGCAAAAACCTGGGAAAACCCGCCCGTGCATTGCGGGGGCGCGGGGTTTGTGCTATACTGACTTTGTATTTCCTGACGTGGGGAAAGGAGGCGTGGCCATGGCCCGTAAAAAGCGGATACTGCCCATAGCGCTGACCACGGCCCTGTGCCTGGCCGGGTGCAGCGTGCTGCCCGGCGGCGAGACCGAAAGCCTGCTCCGTGCCCCCCGCCTTTCGGGAGAGACCAGCGCCGTACAAAAGGCGCTGAACAGCTATCTGGACGGCGTGGCCACCCTGAAATATCCCGCCAGCGGTGATTTCCTTTCCCCGTTTCTCTTCGGCGACTGGGACGGCGACGGCACCCAGGAAGCGGCAGTGCTTTACACCGCCGAAGCCGGCGGCGCCAATGTGTGGATGGCCATTCTGGAACCCACTGATTCCGGCGGGTGGCGTGTGTCCCAGACCACCGAGGGACTTTCCGGTGAGGTGGAGACCGTCAGCTACGCCCATCTGCGGGACGCCGAATCCCTGCAATTGCTGGTAGGGTACGACAGCACCCAGGGAGACCGCTACATGGTGGTCTACCTGTACAACAGTGACGGCACCCTCCAGACCGTGAACAAGCAAAGCTACACCGACATGCTGGTGGCAGATATGACCGGCAGCGGCGACGGCACCGAGGACCTGGTGCTGGCCCTGCCCACCGAGACCGAAAACGGCGGCATCAACCTGCAGCTGCTCACCTATACAGGGGGAGATACCTTCCTGGCGGCCCAGACCCTGGCTGTGGGGGAAGGGTATTACAGCGGCTGTGCCGGCCTGCACGCCGGGGTGGGGGATGACGGGAATTCCTACCTGGTGGTGGACGGCTGGACCGGTTCCGCCTCCGGTCTGTCCTCCACCATCATCATCTATGATGCGGAGACCGGCTTCCTCAAAACCTATACCCCGCCCAGAGTGCCGGATATGTACCATGCCACCCAGCGCTATGATACCGACCTGCTGAGCATGGATGTGGACGGAAACGGCACCATCGATATCCCCACCGAGGTCACGGACGGCGGCACCATCGAGGAAGAACTGACCAACCAGCTGCACTTTCTGCTGTGGAAGGACTACGCCACACAAGAAGGGGGCAACAACCTTTTCGGTGTGTATGACAGCGAACACCGCTTTTTCCTGCAGCTGCCGGAATCCATGCACGGCAATATTCTGCTGAAACCCAATGCCGACAACAGCGGCTGGATCATCGGCAGCCTGGCGGAGGGGACCCTGTACTGCGAGCTGCGGGTGGTGGACCCCACCGAGACCGACCTGCGGGGCGACCTTTATACCCGGGTAGCCACCATCGGCAGCCGCCAGCTGCAGGCCCGCATCATCACCGAGTATTACGGCCTGAAGATGGAGGACATCCTGGCCGGAGTGACGGTGATTTCCTGAAAACGAGCATCTTTCCTTGCGAAAGAAAGGAGTTGTCTGTATGAAACGAGTCTTGGTTGTGGAGGACGAAAACAGCATCCGTGAAATGGAAGTGCTGAACCTGCGCATGGCCGGGTGGGAGGTGCTGGAAGCTCCCAGCGCCGAGCGCGCCCTGGAATTGCTGCACGCCAACCCGCCCTGCGACGCCGCTCTGCTGGACCTGATGCTGCCCGGTATGGATGGGCTTTCCCTGTGTGAGACCATCCGCCGGGACGACCCGGATATCGGCATCATCATCGTGTCCGCCAAAGGGCAGGAGACCGACAAGATCCGCGGGCTTTCCATCGGTGCCGACGACTATATCACCAAGCCTTTCTCGGTATCCGAACTCATCGCCCGGGTGGAAGCCCTGGCCCGCCGGGTGCACCGCAACGCCGGTGACAGCCGGGACGGTTCCGGCCCCGACCAGCTGGTCAGCGGCAGCTTTGTGCTGGACGAAAAGAGCCGGGTGCTGTACAAGGCCGGCAAACCCATCGACCTGACCCAGGTGGAATTCCAGATCATGGAATTGTTCTTCCGCAATCCCGGCGCCGCTCTGGTGCGGGAAAAGATCCTGGAAGGGGTCTGGGGCAAAGGCTACTACGGCGATGTGAAGATCGTGGATGTGAACATCCGCCGCCTTCGTATGAAGATCGAGGACGAGCCCAGCAGCCCCGCCCATATCCTCACCGTCTGGGGTTACGGCTACCGCTGGAGCCCCTGATCCCGCCGGTTTGCGCATGCACCTTTTTTAAAGAAAGGAGGTTGCCCGCATGCAAAGCATCACCAAGCGCTGGCTGCGGGGCAGCCTGCTCATCACGGTGCTGATCCTGGCCCTGGCCGAAGGGCTGTTCCTCTATTTCTGTTACCAGAACCTCTACGGCAGCATCGAAAGCGCCATGGAGAGCCGTTTTTCCACCTTCATCGGCCGCTTGCAGGCCACCGGCACCGCCGGTGACAGCGACAGCAACGCCGCCAGCCGGGCCCAGTCCCTGCTGCGCACGGTGGAACAGTTTGAGGAAAAAGACAAATTTGAATTCATGCTGCTGGACCAGAACGGCGTGGTGCTGGCGACCTCCAGCGGCGTCATCAACGAAAACCTCACGGCGGGGTATGACTACTACCGAGCCCTGGTCAGTTCCGAAGGCATCGGCCAGTCTATTTTCCGCACCCAGGACGGGGAGCGGGTCATGGCGGTAACGGCTCTGGTGCCCTACGACGCGGGCAACATCACTGCCATGCGTCTGGTCACCAGCCTGACCCTGGCCGACCGCCAGTGGTGGAACCTGGTGCTGATCTCGCTGGGGGTGGCCCTGGTGGCCCTGGCTTTTGCCCTGTGGAGCGGTCTGTTCTTCATCCGGTCCATCGTGCGGCCTCTGGGACAGGTGGAATCCATCGCCAACCGCATTGCCGGGGGCGACCTGCAGACCCGCCTGCCCGATACCCGCTATGACGACGAAATCGGCCGGCTCTGCCGTACCATCAACGAGATGGCCGAGCACCTGACCGAGACCGAGCGGATGAAAAACGAGTTCATCTCTTCGGTGAGCCATGAACTGCGCACCCCCCTGACCTCCATCAAAGGCTGGGTGGAGACCATCGGCACCATCCGGGACCCCGGCGACCAGAATTACCGCAAGGGGCTGGAAGTCATCGGGGCGGAGACCGACCGCCTGTATGCCATGGTGGAGGAACTGCTGGACTTCTCCCGCCTGCAGAACGGCATCAGCCTGGACTGCCAGGTGCTGGACCTGGTGGCTGAAGCTACCGACGCCGCTCTGTTTGTGGAAGGCCGCATCCGGCAGGAGGGCCTGCGCCTGGTGTATGAGGAACCCCCGGAACCCTTCCCGGTATGGGCGGACCCCGCCCGCCTGCGGCAGGTATTCATCAACGTGCTGGACAACGCCATCAAGTATTCGCCCCCCGGCGGGTCCATCTTTCTGACCCTGACCAGAACCGCCACCACCGTCACCGTTTCGGTGCGGGACCAGGGGCGGGGCATTTCTCCCGAAGACCTGGAAAAGGTCAAGGTCAAGTTTTTCAAGGGCAAAAACTCGGTGCGGGGGTCGGGCATCGGCCTGGCGGTGGTGGATGCCATCGTCACCGCCCTGGGCGGCACCACCGACATCACCAGCACCCTGGGCCAGGGGACCACGGTGCTCATTACTCTGCCTTTGTATCATCCCGGGCAGGAGCACCTGCACCAACCCATCTGAACCATAAAAGGAGCAACCTGACTTATGCCGCAAGAATCGCGTCCCACTGAAAAATTCCGCACCAGCGTGGGCGGTCAGGCCCTGATGGAAGGCATTATGATGCGCGGCCCCAAAAAGATCTGCTGCGCCGTGCGCCGTCCCGACGGGACCATCGACCTGACCTATGAAGATGTCCACAGCCATTGGTACAACAAGGTCCCCCTGGTGCGCGGGGTCTGCAATATGGTGGAAAACCTGCGCAGCGGGTACAAGTACCTGATGCACAGCGCCGACATCGCCCTCACCGAGGAAGAGCAGGAAGCTGAACAGTCCCGCTTTGACAAATGGCTGGAAGAACACACCGGCCCCGCCTTCCAGAATGTTCTCATGACCCTGTCCGCCCTGTTGGGTGTGGTGCTGGCCATCTTCCTGTTTTTGTACCTGCCCACCTTCCTCACCGGGTTGCTCTCCAAGGTCTTTGTGCTGGGCCGCTGGCCCCGGGTCATCATCGAGGCCGTCCTCAAGCTGGTCCTGTTCCTGAGCTACATGTTCCTCTGTTCCCGCACCAAGGAGATCCACCGGGTCTTTGCCTACCATGGGGCGGAGCATAAGACCATCGCCTGCTATGAGGCGGGGGAGGAGCTGACGGTGGAAAACATCCGCCGCCATACCCGGTTCCATCCCCGGTGCGGCACCAGCTTCCTGATCCTGGTGCTGCTCATCAGCATTCTGCTGTATGCGGTACTGCCCTGGACCAGCACCGGCCTGCGGGTGCTGTACAAGCTGGCCATGCTGCCCTTGCTGGTGGGCATCTCTTACGAGGTGCTGCGCTGGGCCGGGCGTTCCAACTCCTGGCTGGCCAAGGCTGTCTCGGTGCCGGGGCTGTGGCTGCAGCGCCTGACCACCTTTGAACCGGAGGACGACATGATCGAGATCGCCATCGCGGCGGTGACCCCCGTCCTGCCCGAAAACCCGGAGGAGGCCGCCTGGAGCCGTGAGTGACGCCATGCAGCTGACCGGTCTGGCTCCCCGGGCCGCCCTGGCGGCGGTGCGGCAGGCCCTGGAAGCCGCCGCCGTGCCCGACGCCTCTTTTGACGCCCGGGAACTCTACCGCCTGGCCGTTGGGCGGGACCCCCGGCTGGACGATACCCCCCTGACGGCGGAACACGCCGCCCGGCTGGGGAAACTCACCGCCCGCCGCGCCGGGCGGGAACCCCTGCAATATATCGCAGGCAAGTGGGATTTTTTGGACTTTACCCTGGATGTGGGCCCCGGGGTGCTCTGCCCCCGGGCGGACACCGAGGTGGTCTGCGAAGCCGCCGTGGACCTTCTGCGGGAGATGGGCAAGGCCGACCCCGTGGTGCTGGACCTCTGCGCGGGCACCGGCTGCCTGGGCCTGGGGGTCAAGCGGTTTGTACCCGGCGCCCGGGTGACCTGCTGGGAAAAAAGCCCCGAAGCCCTGCCCTATCTGCGGCGCAACGCCGTCAACGCCCTGAAAGGGGCGGAGGTGGCCGTGCGGGAAGGGGATGTGCTCACCGGCTGGCAGGATATGGAACCCGGCAGCGTGGATTTGATCGTGAGCAACCCGCCTTATCTCACGGGCGCTGAAATGCAGGAACTGATGCCCGAAACCGCCCGGGAACCCGCCATGGCCCTGGACGGCGGGGCGGACGGCCTGACCTTCTACCGCTGCCTTACCGGTCCCTGGCAGAAGATCCTGCGCCCCGGCGGCTGGCTGGTACTGGAGATCGGCTACGAGCAGCGCCGGGCAGTGCTGGACCTGGGGGAGCAAAACAGCTGGGTCAACGGCACCTGCCGCCAGGACTACGGCGGCAACGACCGGGCCATCCTGCTGCAAAAACCCGTTGATTTGGGTTGAAAGACCTATAAACCGGCTTGCAAAAACACAACAAATAGTTGTAATTTGCGGCGGGAGCGGTTATAATAGGAGCATATGAAATTCATAGGGGAGCCTGGAAAAAGGCCCTTGTAAGGAGAAGAGCAATGGCAGCCAAGAAAGAAACCAAAACCACCACGGCTCCGGCCGGGGATAAGAAGGCCGCGCTGGAGACCGCGCTGGCCCAGATCGAAAAGCAGTTCGGCA
>CALXHS010000046.1 GCA_944388165.1 uncultured Gemmiger sp.
GATCAGCCGGTCGTAGGGGGAGGGTTCCGGGTAGGTCTGGCCTGCGTTGGTGTAGCGGTTCTTGGGTACATCCTGCCAGGTATAGATATCCACCACGCCGGGCACTTTCCTGGCGATGGTGGTATCGATCTTCTTCACAATGGCGTTGGCGTGGGGGCTGCGCAGCAGCTGCACCACCAGGGCGCCCTGGGGGGCCACATCGCTGGTGTACACCGGCTTGCCCAGCAGCAGCTGCAAAGAGTCCTTCTTGCGCACCGCCTTGCCCACGTATCTGGTCTTGTTCTCAGGCATGGGGCACCTCCTTGCGGGAATTGCGGGAATCCAGAAAACGGCGGATGCCCCGCAGCTGCCCTTCGTAGCCGGAGCAGCGGCAGAGGTTGCCGGATAAGTAAGCCTTGATCTCCTCGTCGGTGGGGTCGGGGTTTTCCCGCAGCAGGGCGATGGTGTTCATCACAAAGCCGGGGTTGCAGAAGCCGCACTGGTCGGCGCCCTGGTCGGCAATGAAAGCCACGAATTCCGCCGCTTCCTCCTGCAGGCCTTCCAGGGTGGTCACGCTGCGGCCGTCGGCCCGCACCGCCAGCATGGAGCAGGAAAGCACCGGCACATCGTCCAGAAACACGGTGCACAGCCCGCAGTTGGAAGTCTCGCACCCGCACTTGACGCTGGCGCAGCCCTGGGCGCGCAGAAAATCGAAGAGGGTGGTGTCCGCCTCTACGGAAGCGCTCACCGCCCGGCCGTTGAGCTTCAGTTTGATCTCCATTCGTCAGCCCTCCTTCCCGGCCAGTTCCAGCAGCATACGTTCGGTGAGCACCCGCACCAGATGGGTGCGGTACTCGCCCCCCGCCCGGGAGTTGGTCCCGGTGGGTACGGTCTTGGCGGCATACTCCGCAAAGGCCCGGGCGCTTTCGGGGGTGATGCCCTCCTTCAGCAGGCCGGTCTCGTCATGGACCACCACGGCCTTGCCGGGGCGGGCGCCCACGGCCAGCTTCACCTGCCCCTTCAGGCAGGAAGCCGCGCAGGCCAGCACCGGGAAGTCGGTGCTGGCGTTGCGCACCGAGCGGTAGACCATGGCCCCGGGGGTCTTTTTCAAAATCACACGGGTGAGGATGTCCCGGTCATAGGCCAGGGCGGCAAACTGTTCCAGAGGCATGCGCCCGGCCTTGAACAGTTCCACCTCGCAGTCGGCGCCCAGCAGCACGGTGAGCACGTCGGAAAAACCGAACCGCCCCCAGATGCTGCCGCCCACCGTGGCCATGTTGCGGAACTGCACCCCCACAATGTCCTTGAGGGCGTTTTCCACCGCGCCCCCGGTCAGGGCCGCGATGCCCGGATGGTGTTCCAGCTTGCGCAGGGGGACCATGGCCCCGATGCGGTATTCTTCCTCGGTCTCCTCGATGGTGTCCAGCCCCAGGCCGGACAGGTCGATGGCGGTGCCCACCGTGATGTCGGACTGGCGCAGCCACAGCATGCCGCCCAGCACATGGCTGCGCCGGTTCTGGTTCAGCTCATAGGCCTGTTCCAGGCTTTCGGCCCGCACATAGTTTTGGATGTTCAGCATCGGAACATATCTCCTTTGCGGTCCCCAGGGACCGTATTTTGGGCAAAAATCCGCATTTCCCGATATTTTGCCACTATATACTTTAATAGTAGCACATTTTCATTGAAACCGAAAGCCATCTGTGATACAATCTCGTTGTAGTTTTTGAAGTACAACGAAAATTGCCGTATCAACCAAGAGGAGAAATCAACATGAAACGTCTTGCATCCTTTGTGCTGGCTGCCGCCATGGCCCTGAGCGTCGTGGGCTGCACCGCCGCCGCACCGTCTGAGAGCACCGCCGCCACCCCGGCACCGGCCACCACCGAAGCCGCCGCCCCCGAAGAGACGGCTGAAGCCCAGGCCGCCGCTTTCCCGGTCACCGTCACCGACCAGGCAGGCCGGGAAGTGACCATCGAAGCCGAGCCCCAGCGCATCGTCAGCGGCTACTACATCTCCACCAGCCTGCTCATCGCCCTGGGCCAGACCGACAAGATGGTGGGCATCGAAGCCAAGGCCGACACCCGCCCCATCTACTCCCTGAGCGCCCCCGAACTGCTGGAACTGCCCAACGTGGGTTCCGCCAAGGAGTTTGACCTGGAAGGCTGCGCCGCCCTGGAGCCCGACCTGGTCATCCTGCCCCTGAAGCTGAAAGACGCCGCCGAGACCCTGTCCGGCCTGGGCATCCCGGTCATCCTCATCAACCCCGAGGATCAGGAACTGCTGGAAGAGACCATCGCCCTGGTGAGCACCGCCACCGGCAGCGCCGAAGCCGCCGATGAACTGCTGGCCTTCTCCGACGACCAGGCCGCCCAGCTGGAGACCCTGATGGCCGACGTGGAGCGCCCCACCGTCTATCTGGCGGGCAACTCCGACCTGCTTTCCACCGCCGGTGACGCCATGTACCAGAGCGACATGATCCGCCTGGCGGGAGGCGAGAATGTGGCCGCCGAGCTCACCGACACCTACTGGGTGGACGTGGACTACGAGCAGATCCTGGCCTGGGACCCCGAATACATCATTCTGGCTTCCGACGCTTCCTACACCTGTGAGGACGTGCTGAACGACGAAGCCCTGGCCTCCTGCACCGCCGTGGTCAACGGCAACGTCTACCAGATCCCCTCCGACTCCGAATCCTGGGACATTCCGGTGCCCAGCGGCATCCTGGGTTCCGTCTGGCTGGCTTCCGTGCTGCACCCCGACGTGATGAGCACCGAGGACGCTACCGCTGTGATGAGCAACTACTATGACACCTTCTACCACTTCACCTACCCGGCGGCCTGAGGCCGTCCTGCTCAGCGCCGCTGCCCTTCTGGTGGCGGCGCTGGCCGTTGCCAGCCTGCTGGTGGGCAAATATCCCCTGACCCTGGACGGCATCCTCCATGACGAGATGCAGCGCCAGGTATTCCTGACTTTGCGCCTGCCCCGTGCCCTCACCGGGGTGTTCGGCGGGTTCGCCCTGGGGGTGTGCGGCTTCGTGTACCAGACGGTCTTCCGCAATCCCCTGGCTTCCCCGGACATCATCGGTGTGTCCTCGGGGGCCAGCGCCGGGGCTGCCGCGGGCATCCTCTTTCTTTCGGGGGCGGCGGGCATCACCCTGGCCGCCTTCGGGGGTGCTCTGGCGGCGGTGGTGCTGGCGTTGGGGCTTTCGGCCCTGGACCGCGGGGGGCAGAGCGGCACCATCGTGCTGGCAGGCATTGCGGTGCACGCTCTGGCCCAGACGGTGCTCATGTGCCTGAAACTCACTGCCGACCCCGAGCGGGAACTGGCATCCATCGAATACTGGATCATGGGCAGCCTGAACGGCATCAAGGCCAGCGCCCTGCCGGTGAATCTGGCCCTCTGCGCTCTCTGTGTGGCGGCGCTGTTTGCCTTGCACCGGCAGGTGCTGCTGCTCAGCGCCGAGGAGGGCGAAGCCCGCATGCTGGGTGTGAACGTCACCGCCCTGCGGCTGCTGGTGCTGCTGGCGGCCACCCTGGCGGTGGCGGCGGTGGTCAGCCTCACCGGTCTGGTGAGCTTTGTGGGCCTGCTGGCCCCCCACGCCGCCCGGCTGCTGTGCAAGGGCAGCCGCCTGCCCACCCTGGCTCTGAGCGGTCTGTGCGGGGCGGCGCTGCTCTGTGGGGCGGACATCCTGGCCCGCAGCGTGGCCGCCACCGAACTGCCGGTGAGCATCTTCACCAGCCTGCTGGGGGCGCCCTTCCTGGTCTTTCTGCTGGTGCGGGAGGGCCGGAAAGTATGAAACAGCTGCAAGTGAACCGGATCACCGCCGGCTACCATGGCCGCAGGGTGGTCCACGACCTGTCCTTTACCCTGGCAGGCGGGCAGGTGCTGGGGGTGCTGGGAGCCAACGGCCGCGGCAAGACCACCCTCATCAAGGCGGTGTGCGGCATCCTGCCCCACCAGGGGCAATGCCTGCTGGACGGCACGGCGCTGGAAGGCTTACGCCCCAAGGCCCTGGCCCGGCTGTGCGGGTACATCCCCCAGCGCAGCGGGCTTGCCATCGAACTGTCCGCCCTGGACGTGGTGCTCATGGGCTTCAACCCCCATCTGGGGCTGCTGCAGCCCCCCACCCCGGCCATGCGCCGGGCGGCCTCCGCCATGCTGGAGACAGTGGGCCTGCCCGGCCGTGACCGGGACAGCTACCTTACTTTGAGCGAAGGCCAGAAACAGCTGTGCCTGCTGGCCCGGGCTCTGGTGGGCGGGGCGGAACTGCTTTTGCTGGACGAACCGGAAAGCGCCCTGGACCTGCGGGCCCGCCACCGCACCCTGCATCTTTTGCGGGAGTTTGCCGCCAAGGGGGACCGGGCGGTGCTTTTAAGCCTGCACGACCCCAACCTGGCGCTGAACTTCTGCGACGCCCTGCTGCTGGTGGAAAGCAGCCGGGCCGCGGGGCTGGTGTACCCGGGCAAGGACAGTGATGAAGCCATCACCGCCGCCTTGTCCCGCATTTACGGCCCGGTGTGCCTGCGCCATTGCACCGACGACAACGGCCAGCCCCATCTGGTCATGCTCAAGGAGGTGGACGCCCCATGAAACCCGTCACCCGCGTGTACCTCTACGACGAGGAGGGCAACAAGTTCTTCGGGGAAGGCCCCTACCGCCTGCTGCGTGGGGTGGAGGAGACCGGCTCCCTCCGGGCTTCCGCCATGGCCATGGGCATGGCCTACACCAAGGCTTTGCGCCTTTTGCAGACGGCGGAGAAAGCCCTGGGCTTTCCCCTGACCACCCGCACCACCGGCGGCCACGCCGGGGGCGGCAGCCGCCTGACCCCTGAGGGCGCGGCTTTCCTGGACGACTACGCCCGCTACCGGGACCGCTGCGCCGAGGAAAACCGCCTTTTATGGCAGCGGGAATTTTCCCGCTATGACCCGGAAACATAAAAACAGCCCGGACGGCACACCCGTCCGGGTTTTCTGTTCCCCAAAAATGTAAAAACATCTTGACATTTTGTTCTGTCTCCCGTACAATGGAAATGTAAAAAGAGTTTTACATTCCACACCAAAAGGAGGCATCATATGAACACCGTCACCCTGCTGCTGATCCCCTTCGGCCTCTTTCTGCTGGGGCTGATCGTCCTGGACCTTTCCATGGTGGTATCCCTCTTGAAAACCAACGATGAACGGCAAAAACTCATCGTCTGGAAAACCAGCACCTTCACCCTGCTGGTGGTGGTGCTGAGCCTGATGTATGACATCGTTGCCTCCATCGTCCGGGTGGAAGCCATGGAGGTCAATCCCTTCATCAAACTCAGCGTCACCGCCATGACCTACTTTGTGGTACTGCTGTACTACAAGAGAAAGTACGGCGACTGATATGGAAAACATCATCAAAATCCGGCGCAAGGAGCTGGGCCTTTCTCAGGAAGAGCTGGCCAAGCGCTGCGGCGTGACCCGCCAGACCATCAACGCCATCGAAAACAACAAGTACGACCCCACCCTGGCCCTGGCCTTCCGCCTGGGGCAGGAATTGCAGACGCCCCTGGAAGAACTGTTCACCCCGGCCTGACACCATCCCGAAAGGAGGTCCGCCCCATGTCATCCTCCCTGTTGTATCCCCTCCCCCGAGCCGCGGTGCGGGCCTTCGCCGCATCGGGCAAGCGGCATCTGCTGCTCACCGGCGGGCGGGGTGCGGGCAAGACCACTTTGCTGGGCGCTATCCTGCCCCTGCTGGGGGCGGGCGATGCCCCCGCCATCCTCACCTTTGCCAAACCCGGGCAGGCGGTTTTTCTGCGCTGCACCGTCACCGAAGAACCCACACCCATCGGGGTGTTCGATGCTTCCCTCCCCGGCCCGGACACCCGCATGCGCCCCTTGCCCCAAGGCTTTCTGCCGGGCATCGCCGCCCTGGAAGCCGTTCCCGCCGGGGGCTGGGTGTCGGTGGATGAGATCGGCTATCTGGAGAGCGCCTGCCCCTCTTACTGCGATGCCCTGCGGGCCGCCTTCGGCCGCCGCCGGGTGGCGGCGGCGGTGCGCAAGGCGGACCTGCCCTTTCTGCAAGAGCTGCTTTCCCGCCCCGACGTGTTTGTACTGGACCTGGACCGTCCCCACGACCCCGGCTGCGTGATCCTGGCTTCCGGGCTGGGGCGGCGGTTCGGGCCGGGGGGCAAGCTGCTGGTGCCCTTCCGCGGTCGGCCCCTGCTGGGCCGGGCGCTGGATGCCACCAACCGGCTGTTCCGGCATGACCGGCGCATCGTGGTCACCCGCAATCCCGATGCCGCCGCTTTCTGCCGCGCCGAGGGGGTACCGGTGCTTCTTCACGCCCAGCCCCACCGCAGCGATACCATCCGCCTGGGGCTGGAAGCCCTGGACGCCCCGGAAGGCTGTCTTTTCTGCCCCGCAGACCAGCCCTTGCTCACCCCCGAGACGGTGCAGGCGCTGCTCTTCTGCGCCGCCCACGACCCCGCCGCCGTCTGGCGCACTGCCCACCAGGGTGTGCCCGGGGCGCCGGTGTTCTTTCCACAATTTTTGCTGCCCCGGTTGAAAACTCTGGCCCCCGGTCAGGGCGGGCGGAGCATCCTGAAGGACGCCCCCTGCCCTGTGCGGCTGCTGGACTGCCCCGACGGTCGGGAACTGGCCGACACCGACACCCCCGCCGACCTGGCGGCCCTGGAAACCGCCGCCCAACCATAAAAAATGCCCCCGGCCGCTGGGACAGGTGGTCATAAGAAAGTGATTTGAAAGAATTACGATTATGGCATCTGTCAGGCAGGATTGGGCAACGAAGAAATACGCCGTATTCAGCATATTTTGCTGGATACGGCGTATTTTCTTGCCTATTTCCGCTTTCGTTTTCCTTTTCCGTGTGTCATGCTGGCTCTGCCACGCTGACTTATAGGGCTTTTCATGTACTTTGATAGCCGCAGTATTTCAATCAGCGTGATGAACTGCTCCTTTGTGATGGCATCATATGGTGAGATTTTAGCACAGTGGCGTGTGCTGACCAAGGAAAAGGGCGTCGATATTGTGGTACTGGATATGCCACTGCTGGATACCCGCCGGGGCAAAGACCTGATGGGGACGTTTCTAAGCGACATTGTGCTGCAAGTGCTGTCCTTTGTAGCTGAGAATGAGCGTACCAACATTCGGCAACGACAAGCGGAGGGCATCGCTGCGGCAAAGGCAAAGGGCGTCCGGTTTGGTAGACCACCCAAACCGCTGCCAGAAAACTTCCATAGCGTTTACCAACGGTGGAAGGCTGAAAAAATCACAGGAACCGCAGCGGCAAAGGAGTGCGGGATGCCCCTTGCCACCTTCCGCTACCGGGCAGAGATCTACGAAAAAGCCAAGTTGTTGTAAGAACCCGATTTTACAGAAAGGTGTACTTTTTTATAAACCAAAGTGACTGTATTAAACCAAAGTGACTGTATTCGGAATTCACTAGACTGTGTAAAAATTCATCGAGAAAGTATGGAAATTTCTATGGAGTTATGTTATACTAAATTAAGTTGTTCATTAAGGCGATTTTACAGGAATGTACGCATTTTTATAGGAGGAACAGAGCATGAAACGAATCATGTCAATCGCACTTGTACTGGCGCTGGCCTTTGTCCTTGCAGCCTGTCAGGGGGAACCATCCTCGTCAACCCCTGAGATTTCGTCTACGCCGTCGGCTAACAGTGCTACGTCAACTGAAGAATCCAGCGTGGCGCAAGATGAAGAGCCCGCAGAGGAACCTATTGAGGAAGAGCCAGTTGAGGAGCTGCCTGAAGAGGAGGCTGCCCCTGTGACGATGACCAACGGGGAAAATAGCGTTAGCATCCTTGTAGGCGACGAAGCCGTTGCAGAATTCACTCTGCCCACTGAGACACCCATCTATGACGAACTGAAATACATGGACGACGGCCAGACAGCTATAATGACGCACAACATCATGGAAGGCGTTTCCGGCAGAACAATCGTGGAGGCGTTTGAAGGCACCGCCGAGGAATATCTGGATTTCTACAAGTCCATTGCGGGCGTGAGCGAAGACGCGCCGACCACCACGTGGGATGTGAACGGAATAGAGGCCCTCATCTGTCAGCAGGAGACCGCTGACGATACCATAACCCGGGACTGTTTGATTGCCGTGCCCGTTGCGGAGAACGCGGTTCTCGGCTTCCGAATCAATGCCGTCAGTAATCCAAAGTACGAGGTTCAGTTCGATGACAGTGTCATCGACATACTGTTGAATCACTGCGTATTTTAATCATCACAAAGATAGAGGATTGGACTGGTTAGTGAGAAATTCAGATGCAAATCCCTAAGTCCTCGAGGGCGCACTTCTATACAGGGCTAAGCCCTGTATCGTGCGCTCTGCGAGGCTAACGGCCCGGACAGCGAATGTCCGGGCTGTTTTGCGTCACTTCGTTCCGTACAAGAGGGCTGCACCTTCTTGCGGCTTCGCCTATCTCCTGCACACTTTGTGGGCGGTGCAATTTGCTGACGCAAACAGCACCGCCCGCAAAGTTTTGAATATGTACCCCAGACCGTTTACCGTTTTTCGGTAGGCGGTCTTTTTGTATCTATCCATCATTTTTAAGGAGGTTATACCATTTTCATGTGACACAGATCAAACGCAGCGCAGGGCAATCCGCTGTTGCGTCCGCCGCCTATCGTTCCGGCGAAAAGCTGCACAGCGAGTATTACGGCGAGGACAGCGACTATCAGGCGTTACAGCAAAAGATAACTCCCCTGTACGCCGACACAAAAAAGCTCTGGGCCATCCATTACAGCATCTATCAGGTGCAGCATGAGCAGGAGCGCCAAAACGCCGCTACACGGCAGAAAAAGCAGGAAATCGAACACTAAATCGTACACATTTCAGGAGGCAGTTATGGACAGTAAATTGAAAATCCCACCCGAAATCACAGACGGTCAGGACACTCCGGAAGAATACCATTTTTCCAACCCCGGTCCCAGTGACCCGCCGAAGCGCAATTTCTGGATCGGAGAGGATGGACACATCCATGTGAAAAATCTCTCGGCATTTTGGCTGCCGGAGTTTACCTTGCAGAAGGAGATCGGCGGCACCGTTTACACTGTCACTGGCAGCTATGACGGCACTGAACCGCTGAACCGGAAGATGGAGCGCATCATGGCCGAAAAGTTTACAGAAAAGATGGAGGATAGCGAATGACAAACGCCCGGAATCTTGGTACAATAGAAGCAGCCAATCCTGTACTGGCAGTTGCCCCATTGAAGGAGGACGCAGAAATGCAGCGGGCAACTGAAAAAATCACGGCACTCTATTGCCGTCTATCCGTGGAAGATATGAAGGATGACAAGAACGGCGGCAAGGGGGATGTATCGAATTCCATCCAGAATCAAAAAATGATCCTGCTCCAGTACGCAAAAGAGAATCGCTTTCCCAACCCGACTTTCTTTGTGGACGATGGGTACAGTGGCACCAACTACGATCGCCCCGGTTTCCAAGCCATGCTGGCCGAAATTGAGGCAGGGAATGTGGCCGTCTGCTGCACCAAAGACCTATCCAGACTGGGTAGAAATTCGTCGCTGACCGGGCTGTATATCAACTTCACGTTCCCGAAATATGGAGTGCGCTATATCGCCATCAACGACCACTTTGACACCATCGACCCCAACAGCACCGACAACGATGTGGCAGGTATAAAGAACTGGTTCAACGAGTTTTTTGCAAAAGATACCAGCCGCAAAATCCGGGCGGTGCAGAAAGCGAAGGGCGAGCGCGGTGTACCGCTGACTACCAATGTCCCGTTTGGGTATCTCAAAGACCCGAATGACAAGACCAGATGGATTGTGGACGAAGCAGC
>CALXHS010000047.1 GCA_944388165.1 uncultured Gemmiger sp.
CAAAAGGACAAACCCGAAAGGAAAGTAGTCAAACAGTAGTCACTGTCCCTCCCCGCTTGGAGCACAACACAGCGCACCGCGGTTCACACCTGTCATTCTCTCTCAACCAGAATCACTTACATTGATACCTGGTATTTTTTCCATTCCCGGTCTTTTGCACCTTGCCCAGTTCGACCAGTCGTTTCAGCAGCACTACGGCGCGGGTGGTACCTACCCCAAGCAGTGACTCCAACTCGCGGCGGCTCACCTGACCAGCCTGCTGGATCGCCTGCAATGCCTTCTGCTCCGAGGCGGTCAGTGTCGTGGCTTCCGGTGGTATCACTTCATGACCGCCCTCTGCCGCATGGGCCGGTTTCTGCGCCAGAGCAGCGTGAATGTTCGGCAAAACGACTCGGAAGGCGCCTTCTACGCTTTCAAAGCTCGGCTGAACGGGGAGTCCCGCATAACAGTTCAGAATCTTTCCCAGTCCGGTCCCATAGGCTTCGATGAGATCCATGCGGTAAAACAAGGCCGCCAACTTCCCGTTGCGCGGCTGGGAGGCGCCCATCAGGGCGGCCTCCAGAGAGAAGCCCGACACCAGGCCGCCCAAGGAGATCAGCTCCATCCTATCCTGATACAGGTTGATGGAGATGCTGCCGCTGAAGCTGTAATCCCGGTGAACCACCGCGTTCAGCAGGGCCTCGCGCACCGCTTCCATGGGATAATCCCGCTCGTCTTTGCGCAAAAGCCCCTCAAACGAGGCGCGGGTCCCGTTGTAAAAGTCGATGGCCTGGTAGGCTTCGTTCAACTGCTGAAAGATCGAGCCTCCGAATTCCTTGCGATCCTTGAACAGCAGTTTGTCAGTCCCCTGAAAGACAGCTAACTTGATGGAATGCTGGCACTGGTCCGAGACCAGAAGTCCTAAATTGGTGTACAGGTCGTCGGCGCCCAGGATGCCAAGGGTTTGATACTGCGCCGGACCGCAGGAAAGGTGACGCTGCTGCATCTCCGACTCAAAGGTGTGAAAGGTCAACTCTTGGATCAGGCTGCGGCCATTTTCATAGGAATCGCCGTCTGTCAGACGGATCATCTGCCGGATCGCATCCTCCGACACCGGTGCAGAACTGGAACCCTGCCGCACATAGACGCCGGAAGGGCGCAGGCCTTTATCGGTCAGGTAATAGGGCCGCCGTGTGCCGGTGGATACCGTCACCGCAACTACAGGGCAGCCGTCCATATCCCGAATGGAAATGTGCGTGAACATGGTCACGTCCGGGCGGATGCCATCCCGCAGGGCATTGGTAAGCTGCTGCACCACAGCGTCCGGATCCTGTACCCCCACCGGCGTGCCATTGTCGTCTACGCCAATATAGATCGTTCCACCGGCGGTGTTGGCAAAGGCAACCACCTCCTTTTTGATGTCGGGGGTGTACTGGCGCTTGTATTCCAGTGTTTCATTCTCGTATAAGGCCATATTTCTCTCCTGTCACAATATCATTCTGACACTGATAGTAACACTGTCAGAATGACAAGTCAAGAAGAAGCCCGTGATACCACCAAATTGATATTTGGTATCCGTTATCGGAAACTATTCGAATAAAGGCATCCATTATTGGCACAGGTGCTTTGTTGGCAGATGCCATTCCAATTACCAACCAACCGCATAAGATTGGTACAATATGCCAAATCTACGGCATTTTGCCCTCCTTGTGCCGTTCTGCTGGCGAGTCAAAACTCTTTTTCTTCCTGGTCACCCGTATGTCCAAGCGGGTTCGGTATACTACAACCAGAAAATCCGAAGAAGGAGGAATTTTGTATGAAATACTGTCAACACTGCGGCGCGCAGTTGGAGGATTCGGCCCGGTTTTGCCCCCACTGCGGTACTCCTGTACCGGACCCTGCCGCACGCAAACCTGCCGCCCCCGGCCAGGACCAGACTGCCGCTGCGGATGACTGGCGCCAGCCTGAAGTGCCCCGCCCCGCTCCCAAGCGCCGGGGCATCGCGGCACAGTTTGACGCCATTGCGGCCGGGCAAAAACCGCAGGGCAGCTGTCTAACCTATTGGTACGGTTTTTTCCAACTGCTGTATCACAAGAGTTTTGGACTGTTTGCCCGCACCTACTTGCCTTGTTGCCTGGCTCTCTGCCTGGACATTGCCCTGTTGGCCTATGCTGCTACGGCGGCGGCCGGTACGCTGCTGGCCCTCAGCGCGGTGTTTTTGCTGTTGATCGCGGTCTGGTTCGTGGTGCTCAGCTTCTGGCTGAGCCGCCGCTACCCGCAGGAACTGTACAAGCAGGTGAACGGCGATGCCGACCGCATCCCCAACAACTTTCTGGCACCGGTGCTGGGCGGCATCGCGTTGCTGGTGCTGGTGATGCTGGCGCTGGTGGCCGGTTTGGCCGCCGGTTCCTCTGACGCGGCTGCGGCGGACCCAACGGCCAGTGTCAGCGAGCCCATCGCGCAGAAAGAACCGGCCAAGACACCCGAACCCGTTGCCACCGAACCCCCGGCCCCCACCGAGGCTCCGGCTGAAAGCGATACGGTACAGAACGCAGCGCCTCAGACAGCTGACGATGGCTCCTGGCTTGTGACATCCCGGGAACCCTGGAAAGGCGCCTGGATCGCTTCGGATGGCAGCCAACTGATGGTTTTTGAAAACACCATGTCGGCGCAGGACAACGCCGTTCCGAATGACGATGGGAGCATCACGATTTATCGTGCCGATGCACGGGACGGTGTGGTGTACAGCGTCTATACCTTCTCCGCGGATCAAACAACGCTGACGGAAGAGGATGCCGAGGGCAATCTTGTGGGAACCTACGTCCGCCCCACCTACGAGATGGCATCCACGCCGCTGCCTTCCTCCTACTGGGGCGCTTATGCCTTGGTCGAGGACAGCACGATCACGGACTACAATCCGTTCGGCGCTCTGGGCCAGTTTGGCCCTGCGGAAGAGTTCATCCTCGACGCTTTCCGATTTGGCAACGCGCCCTATCAGCGGCTGGTGGATTATGGCGATGGAACGTGGAGTGCTTATCTGCTGATCCCGCCTGAGGGCGGGGAGATCACCTTCGGTTTCACCACGGAAGGGGAGAACTTGTACATGGAAATTTATGATCTGGATGGGAACATCCGGGGACGTTATCTCCGAACTGCACAGTAAGGGAATAGGTTGTCCACACAGAAAGCAAAGGAGAAATTCCTATGAACCCCAGGAACCACCAGGATGCCCTTGCCGCCCACCCACGGCTACGGCGATTCCTGTTTGCCGATGACGCGGTGCTCTTTTTCGGGCCGTTTGCGCTGCTGTGGCGCGGGCAGGTACGGGCCTGTTTGCCCTATCTGCCACTAGCTGTTCTGGCTGTGGCGGCGCACGGTGTGCTCAGCTTCGGTATCGCCCGGCAGTCGGTGGGGATGCTGCAGGGCAGCACGGCCGCCATATTGCTCAGCTGGGCGGGCGGCTTTGCCGTCGGGGGCTGGAAGATGCTTCACCAAAACCCAGCCGCACCGGCTCGCAGGCGGCAACCGTCTCCGTTTTTTGCTGGAAGGGGACGTTCGGGCCGAGTTGCGGTTTGACGCAGAGCACTGCCAGGTCTGGCTGCTGCGCTGCCCCGCCGGGCTGCGGCAGGCCTACGCCGACACCTTCGGCCCGTTGTTTGAGGAATTGGTGGGGAGGATGACCCCCAAGGAGGAACCACATGCCTGAGGACAAGATCACCCGCCTGCTGGAGATGCAGCAGCAACTGCTGAGCGGCAACCCCATCCAAAAGAGGGCGGCCGCCGAGCGGTACAACGTCACCCCCAAGAGCATCCAGCGCGACCTGGACACCCTGCGCACCTTTTACGCCGAGCGCGGCAACGACCTGGTCTACGACCGCGCCGCCGACGCCTACCGGCTGCAACAGCCGGAGGAGGCCCGCCTGACCAAGAGCGAAATTTTAGCCGTGTGCAAGATTCTGCTCGAGAGCCGCGCGTTTGTGGAGGCGGAGCTGGACCCCATCCTGAACAAGCTGGTGGCCTGCTGTACCCCGGTACAGAACCTGCAAGCAGTGCAGGAACTCATCGGCAACGAGCGCTTCCACTATGTGCCGCCCCACCACGGAAAAGTTCGTGGACAAGCTCTGGAAACTGGGAGAGGCCATCCGGGACCACAAAGTGCTGGAAATGGACTATGTGGGCACCCACAACGGTACGCCCAAACACCGCCGGGTGGAGCCGGTTGGCATCCTGTTCAGCGAGGACTATTTTTACTTGGCCGCCTTCATCGAGGGCATCGACAAGCAGGAGCACTTCGCCGACCCGGCCGACGAATCCCCCACCATTTATCGCGTGGACCGCATCGAGCGGTTCACCGTGACGGCCGACCGCTTCACCGTGCCCTATAAAGACCGCTTCCAGGAGGGTGAGATGCGCAAGCGCATCCAGTTCATGTACGGTGGCAAGCTGCGGCGCATCAAATTCAAGTACATCGGCCCCAATATCGAGGCTGTGCTGGACCGACTGCCTACTGCAAAGGTGGTGGCACAGCTGCCGGAGGGCGGTCAGGTCGTGGAGGCTGAGGTGTTCGACGGGAACGGGTTGGATATGTGGGTCAGGAGCCAGGGAGAGTGGGTGGAGATTGCGGAGGAAACGTAAACCCAGTAGTCTCAGTTCCACAAGCAACAAGCATAGAGAGGAGAAATTTTCCTTTTGCCTATGAACCAGCAAGACATTTTTGCCAGCGCACAGCTTCTCCCGTTTCACCCCATCTTGAAAGCGCCGCAGGATGAACGCATCCAATACTTTGTATACCTGAAGAAGTTGATTGCACTTTTAAAATGGAACAAGCGAAAGTATACCCGTGCGCAACTCCTTTTTTATAAGGATATTTTGTGCGGCACAGATCCGCCTGTATTGGAACAAACATCGGGTCAGTTTGCCACGACGTTCTGCTATCTGCTGCCTTATGACGTAGCCTCTATAACGGGGTACAGAGCTAGTCTGCTTCACACTGACAGAATGGAGGCTATCAGCCGGAAAATCATCCAAGATTTTTCCCTGAAAAGACAAAACGCCGGCTTTTTCCGTCACTGCGTTGAAGCGGCCTTCGGTGACCCGCAAGGCTGGAATGCCGTACAGCGCAGTGCACACAGCCAACCATTTCATGACTATCTGACTTTGGCAAGGCAAAATTCTGACTTTTTGAGGCAAACGCCTTACCGGATTCTGCTCACGGCTACGATGAGCGCGGGAAAATCCAGCCTGATTAACGCACTGACTGGCAAAAACATCAGCCGGACCCAAAACATGGCCTGCACCAGCAAGATACACACCATTGTCGCCAAACCGTTTGAGGATGGCATCGTCAGCGAGGACGACCATGATCTACTTATCCGTGCATCCAGGGCGGAATTGTTGGAAGATAGCGCAGCGAACAAATCCAAGAAAATCCAGGTCAGCGCTTACTTTTCCGGTGAACTGGGCGGCAAGCGGTTGATCTTATTGGATTCCCCGGGTGTGAACGCCAGTGACAACCCGGAACACGCCCGCATCAGCCAGCGGATGCTCAAGTCCAGGAAATATGACCTTTTGGTGTATGTGCTGAACGCGACACAGCTTGGCACGACCGATGAAGCGGCGTATCTGAGCTTGGTGCGCCAGCAGATAAAAGGCACAAAAATTCTTTTTGTGCTGAACAAAGCGGATGAACTGCTGGACGAGGAGGAACCGATGGATGCCATCATTCAGCGGCAAAGGAAGTTTCTCCAGACGGTTGGGTTTGAAAATCCCGTGATCTGCCCACTGTCCGCCAAGGCGGCGTATGCCCATGCGTTTGACAAAAAGAAGCGGGAAGCGCAGGAGAAGTTGGGGGAGGTGATGGGGCTGTAACAAGTTTGGCAAGGTGCTTTGAAAAAACATCCTGGCGGGCCGATCTCCGCCCCAAGAGCCGAATCTGACGGCCTTTGCCTCCGAAACGGCGCCTGCGGGCGCCAGTGCAAGCATCGGCCTCTACAAATCAGGCGAAGCAACAGGTCAACGCCCTGTTGCCGCCTCAAAATTTCCGGCAAAACAAAAAACTGATAAAACAGTCCCTGTGCCAACTGCTGGCTAAATAAACCGGCACAGAAGGGAGGCCCCCTATGGACTATTTTATCAGTTTTGTTGTATCTGTCATGGCCAATATCACAGTGTGCATTGTCACAAAGTGGATCGACAGGCACGAACCATGACAAAATTAAAAATGTCGCTGTACGGCAATACAGCGACATTTTTTGGTGCGGCTGACAGGATTCGAACCTGCGGCCTTTCGGGTCGGAGAACTGTGACATTCGGTGATATACAATGATGCAGCGCGGGAATTTGT
>CALXHS010000048.1 GCA_944388165.1 uncultured Gemmiger sp.
TGAAAACCTGCTCCATGCAGCCAAACAGTATGTGGTGTACCGCCGTCAGGATGAACAGCTGCAGAAACTGCGGGATGCCGCCCAGGAAAAAATCCGGCAGCTGGAAAGTGTGCTGAACAGTCTGAAAGAGAAAGTGGCCGATCTGACCAACAGACTGGCAGAACAGACCTCTCATCATCGTCAGTCACTCATGTTGGAAAGAGCTCGGCGGATGCAGACGGAAAAAGAAAACGCACGCCTCAAACGGGAAAGGGCTAGCATGGTATCACTTCTGCGAAAACATAAAATCGAATGGAAGGAAAACTTGTTTACTGAACGAAATGAGAGGTAGAAATATATAGACATAAGCTGATTGGGAAAATTCCTGACCAGCTTTTTATTGTTGAACTGAAACGGGTGGAATAATCAAAAGATGTATGATATTATATGAGTGTGCATTTTGAATGAAATAAACATAAAATTATAAAAAAATATAGGCAGTATTTCGGATTGGAGGCGGCTTTTCAACGAAACACGTGCATGAAATAAGCTGAAGGTTGTATATACGAAATAGAGAGACAGGATGAGGTAAACTTATGAATTTGATTGTTTATAAAGGATTTTCTCTGAATTTTCTTGAAGGTATAGAAGAAAAGCCCTTAGTTGAAACGGAAGTGAGCGACAAAGTAGATATTATGTCGTTTGACAGAAGAATACGCAAACGACTGAATATGGCGCTTATTGAGATGGATGAGAATGATACGGTTTGGATTACTTATGAAGAGTATTCCTTGATCAAGGCACAGATCGATGAAGCAATAAAAGAGGATGGATTAACGGTTTTAATCTATCGTAACAACCTTTACCCGGATTATTATCCCATACCGTTTGAACTTCCTAATGGAGTGTCTGAAGAAATAACACGAGTGCTAAGTGGAGATAGTGCAAGTGACGTTTCAAAAGAATGTCAAAAGTTTACGTCCGTTTATAATGCCCTAGTTAATATTGATGGCGCGTACTATGGCAGCTTTTGCAATTATGAGTATGACAAGAATGATGGTATTAGTATACAAGACTATTATCCTAGTGTAGTAACAATTGAAGAAGGGCTGACATGTGGAGAATATAATGTGTTTCTAAATGATGATGTTGACACATATCTGCGGGATCTTGCACACATTGCAGCACAAAAGCCATCGGTTATAGGAATCAGATCTACAGAAGGCTATGTATCAAAGCGCATGCAGGAGTCTTTGCAAGCATACTGTGTAGAAAATCATATTCGTCTGGTAAGGTTTCATGAGATTCTCCCAGAAGATCAAACAATGGAGGATGCGCTTGCTAATATCGCTAAAAATGATATTGGTATAGCCGGTTTTACTAGCTTTAGAAAGATTAAATTTTATAAAAATCCTGATATTGATAAGGAAGTGATAGAGCTTTCTCAAGGGCAGATAATTCAGGAAATTATACATCAGGCTGAAAAATCTTATGATGTAGATTCGGGAAATTCGTTCAGAGATATTTTTATCACAGCATCAACGGGAGCAGGCAAATCTGTTATGTTTCAGATCCCTGCTGTTTACCTTGCACAAAAATATAAAAAACTAACAATCATTATCGAGCCAGTCAAGGCTTTGATGCAAGATCAGAAAGAAAAGCTAAACAAAAATGGATATACAAGAGTTGCGGCATTTAACTCTGACCTGATTTCGCAAGTTGAGAAAGAGGCGGTTTTAAAGAAAATCAAAGAAGGTGAAATAGATCTTTTATATCTGAGTCCTGAAACGCTCCTCTCTTATTCTATTGAAACGATTATAGGTGAGAGAGAAATAGGGTTACTTATAGTTGATGAAGCCCATATTGTTACAACCTGGGGTGTAGGATTTAGACCGGATTATTGGTATCTAGGCGGATACATTAATAGGTTGCGCAATCAAATTCAAACAAAAAAGGGAATTAAAAGAAAAGTGTATCATTTCCCGGTATGTGCATTTACGGCAACTGCGATTAATGGGGGAATTGATGACTCGGTAAGCGATACGGTTATAAGTCTGTATATGGAAAACCCTATAAAATATATTGGTTACGTACGCAGGGATGACATCGGTTTTGATATTGTCCATAAAGCTGAAGGAAAAAGATTGCCAAAACCAGAGTATGAGGCTGAAAAGACAAAAGCGCTAGATGCGCGTATTAAAGGGTGGCTTGCAAAAAACGAAAAAACGATTGTCTATTTTCCGTATGCATCTTTGGCAAGCGATGCCTTTAAAGGAATTCGCGGCTTTACTGGAATGACCGTAGATAAAAGAATAGGATTGTATACGGGTAGAAATGTAGATGGCTTAAATCGTGAGGCTTTTAATGCCGCGAAAAGAGAAACCTTTGAGGGATTTCGTAAAGGGACGACACCAATTATGTTGGCAACAAAAGCATTTGGTATGGGAGTCGATGTGGATGATGTCCAGAATGTGTATCACTATGCAGTGACCGGGAATTTATGTGATTATGTGCAAGAAATCGGGCGTGCCGCGCGTAAAAAGGCGATGAGAGGTACGGCTATTACAGATAATTACTATAATGATATCAATTTTATGAAGGTTTTGTTTGGTATGTCTCAAATTAGGCAATATCAAATCAAAGCTGTTATCGAGGGAATCTATAACACATATAAAAACAAAAAAGAAGCCCGTAGTTTTTTGATTTCGCCAGAATCATTTACTTATATATTCAATGGTAAAGGTGCAAAAGATGAGGATCAGTGCATAAATAAATTGAAAACCTGTCTTTTGATGCTTGAAAAGGATTTCTTTGATAAATATAACTTTAAAGTTATTGTTTCTCGCCCGCAAAGTGTTTTTACGAAAGCGTTTGTCTGCATAGATAAGGAACATGAAAAGGAAGTATTGTCTTCCCGATATGGGGTTTGTTTTAAGTTTATTGAAAAAGGACGTCATTATGAAAGGCAAGCGGATGGCTCTGTATTAAGCGATATAGGAGATATTTATTCTATTGACTTGAAAGAAATATGGGAAAATTACTATCCTAATATTTCTTTCCCACAGTTTAAATATTGGTATTTTAATCCGGATTCTACAGCCAGTGATAAAGTGGTTATTATGCCAGAGATAAGGTCTTTTTTTGCACCTAGACAGAAAGTTAATATCGAAGCGCGGAAGGATATGCTGCTTTCTGACTTGCGACAGACAATTTTGGATGATTTTGAATATATAGCCAATACGCTGTATACAAGCTTTGGAAGAAGTTATTTCGCTTTAGATGATATGGTAAAAATCCTTCGCGAGAGATTCGGAATAACAAATGCTAGAATTATTTCGAATTCTTTGTTCGAATTGGTTGATCCGAATGGGCGCTGCGTAAAAAGAAGAACTAGTGAAACTACAGGAAAGACTCAATATTCTCTAACAAATGGAAATTTTAAAGAATTCATGCGCAGGCCAATTTTGAAGTCGAGAATCATTAGCAATTTATCGAAAATATGTGATTCTTGTAGCTATTCCAGTTATATTAGTTTGACATCAGACACCACATCTGTTGTTGCACTTAAATTGTTATCGATCTTCGATTATATTACATATGAGGTTCTGGGAGGTTCGGAACCGGAAATTTTTATTCGTTTAAATGATCCAAATAAGTTTAGAAGTATTGTTATGGGGCAAACGTATTATTCGAATGGTTATGTAAGCAAAGCAAAGCAAAAACATGATCGCGATATAGAAGTTCTACTTCACTTCTTCAATGGAATAGAAACAGACGAGGAAAGATGGGACTATATTGAAAATTATTTCCTTGGCTATGATGTGCTGTGTAATATTAAGCCTCAAAATGTTAACGCAGTTAAGATGACGCGGGCGATAGACAAAGAACATTCCTATCAAACAACAAAATTTAAGAGCTGGGAAGATGTGGGAGACTTTTTTGACGAGAATGATCATGTGATCATTAAAGAACTTGGAGAAACAGGTATTAACATTCCTGAATATCTTCAGACAGAAATCAAAAAAGCGGATGTAGGTGGCGATATTCTCATGTCTTGGCCTTCTCGTGATACTTTAATTTGCCAGCAAGATACATCTGACAAAACAATGGAATTTTTTAGAGTGAGAGGTTGGCATGCATATAAAATTAACGCGATTGATTACGAATCTATAAAAAAGGAATTGAGCTGAAATGGCACATATTTATCCACAAAAGGAAGATTTAGCAGATGTTCCGTATTCAGAGATTAGAGTCTATGAATTGCTCGAAAAATTACCGGATACATATTATGTATTCCACTCGGTTCAATGGGCAAAAAAAGGAAGCAGATGGAAAACCACATGGAAAGAAAATGATTTCCTTATCCTAAACAAAAATTTGGGAGCCCTTGTGCTTGAGGTTAAAGGCGGTGAAATCGAATGTCATGGTGGTGTTTTTCATCAGATAAACTTTCAAACGCGGGAAGAGAATATCCTTAATCCACAGAAGAAAAACGATCCACTATCACAAGCTATTGATGGTATTTATCACTATCGTAGGCAAATTGATAACATTGCTTTTAATCTTGAGGATAGATTTCCGATAGAAGCTGCAGTTTGGTTTTCAACATGTAAGATAAAAGATAAAATTGCAAGCTTCCCTTTAAAATATCGAGAAGTTGATGGAGCGATACTCGGAGACGAGGATTTTCAGTACGGAGCTAATGCAATTAGAAAGGTATTCGACTTTTACGAGAATTATAATAAAACAAGCGTTTCGGATGAGGAATTTCAGAGAATACTCGATCTCATCGCAAATGATTTTGAGTTAATTACAGCACCAGCGGCACGCAAGGGAGAATTGGATCACGCTTTTTTGAAACTGACAAATGAGCAGACTGGACTATTGGATTATATTTCAGAGCAAAAAAGCGCTACAATACAAGGAGTTGCGGGTACGGGTAAAACTTTAATAGCAAAGGAGGCCGCCCGAAGATTTGGACTTGAAGGGAGAAAAGTTTTATTTCTATGCTTTAATAGATTTTTGTATATGGACCTTCTACGCCGGTATCCATACGAGAATGTGACTTATTATAATTTGAATACTTTTATAGCCAAATACAGACCAGGATTTGACATATCAAATGCTGCACGACGCTCTGCTGAGCTACAAAAGATAAGTTGGGACGCATTGGACTTCGATGATGTAATAGTGGATGAAGCACAGGATTTTGAAAATTCAGAGATCCTCTATTTCAAAGATTTTACTGAGCTGAGAGAAGGGCATTTCTTTGCTTTTTATGACAAAAACCAGCTTGTTACAACGCGAGAAGTTCCAGAATGGATTAGAAACTCAGAATGCAAATTACTCCTGACCAAGAACTGTAGAAATACGCGTGAGATCGCTTTAACAGCTTATAATGTCATTGATGTAGAGCTCAATCAAAAAGTAATGATGGTTGATGGGGAACGAACAGGCATCAGTTTTGTAAAAGGTCAGGCTTTACTCAAGCTTGCAACTTTGCTTAAATTACTTACAGGCGATAAATATGGCTATGAGTATTCTGATATAGTAATTTTATCATTGCAAAAAGAGGAAAACTCTATAATGAATGGGGTGAATAGACTTGCGGGAATACCGATCCTAAAAGAAAGGTCCAATACCGCTGTAATGTTCACTACATCACGCAAGTTTAAGGGGCTAGAAAGCCGTGTTGTTATCGTTACGGATATCAATGAAAGCTGCTTTACTAATAGTGATATGAAGAAAAACTTTTATGTTGCGTGTTCACGTGCTACGCAGCAACTTGTACTATTTGTGAATGCAGACGATGACCAAATCCAAATTATGGCAGATGCTATTAGTAAAAATAAATTTGCTGCTAAAGGGAGAATCGCAATGAAAACACAAGCAAAAATCTGGGAATTATAAAATGTGAGGTGAGAGGAAAATAAAAAGAACCTTACTTCTTTGTGCTTCTCTCCACAGCCCTGAGCTGCCGTGGATAAGAAGCAGAAAAGAAGCAAGGCGCCTTGTGGATTCTGGCTGAAGTTGCGAAAACTTCTGCGTGAATGATTGTAAAATGCACGGTTCTGTGTTATTATTGCCTCCGGAAAACGCTTAAACCGAAGCAACCAGAACACATTTGCCGCACCGGAAACAGTTCAGCAAGCGCTGATTGGTTCTTTTGCCTTTATCAAGCCGCCGACCCTTTTGGGCCGGCGGCTTTTTTGCTGCAAAAAGATGGAAACACGCCCTCATTCGGAACAAAATTCACCAGCCCGGGCGGGCAAAGTCTGTGCAAAAGCCCGATAACAAGTGAAAAATCCTGAAAATCTATGGACAACCCCCGAAAAGTGAAGTATAATAACCCGGAACAATTGCCGGGAAAGTCTCCGGCAGGGATTGTTTCAACGCTTTTGTTTTTCGCGGCATCTTTGCCCATGCATAAGGTGCCGGCCTTTGCGGCCGGCCTTTTCTTATGCGCCGCAAAAGTTGTAAACGACCGGCAGCCCGTTTAAGGGCGCCGCATCCAAAAAAGGCAGGAGCTTGCATGTTATCAGTCAAAACCCGTGAACATATCCGCCGCTGGCTGGAAACCACCGGCCTGCGCTGCGCCGTGCTGCTGTGCGGGGGCGTTTCCCTGGGCATCTCCCTGGCTGTCGTCAGCGACCGCATGCACATTGTGGAAATCAGCGACACCCACGGCCAGGCCGGGGTCATCGTCACCTGTGCCACCGACGTGAACACCATCGTGGACCAGGCGGGCCTGGCTGCCCCCGGCAGTGAGGACGAACTCCAGATCGTGGAAAGCAACGGCCGGGACCGCATCCACGTGCTGCGTGCCTTCACTGTGCCCGTCACCGCCGACGGCACCACCACCGACCTGGTGGCCACCGATGAAACGGTGGGAGAACTGCTGGATGAAGCCGGCATCGAGGTGGGGGAGGCAGACATTGTGGAACCCGCCCTGGACGAAGTTCTGGAGCGGGGGGACAGCGTCACCCTGCAGCGGGTGGAGTACGTGGAGTACACCACCGAGGAAGTCATCCCCATTGAAACAGAATACAGGGAATCCAGCCTGTACTACCGCGACGCCGACGCCCAGACCGTATTGGAAGAAGGCCAGGAAGGTCTGGACGTGGTCACCTGGCGGGAAGTCTGGGTGGACGGTGAGCTGACCGAAACGGTGGAAGCCGGCCGTGAAACGGTGGTGGCTATGGAACCCGCCGTGGTCAAGTGCTACGGCGAAGGGGTTCCGGTGTCCATATTCACCGGCCCCGAAGTGGTGGACGGTGTCCCCGTGGAAGGGGTGGAAGCCGTCTATACCAGCAAGCGCTCCACCGGCTACTCCGCCTCCAGCACGGCGAAAGGTGCCTCCGGCCAGCGCCTGACCTACGGCACCGTGGCGGTGGACCCGTCGGTCATTCCCTACGGCACCCTGATGTACATTACTTCGGACGATGGCCGCTTTGTCTACGGCTACGCCTATGCCGCCGATACCGGCACCGCCCTGGTGACCGGCCACGCCTTTGTGGACCTGTATTATGAGACCTACGAGGAATCGGTGACCAGCGCGGTGATCCCGGTGACAGTGTATGTCATCGACGAGGAGACCGCTGCCGCCTATAAAGAAACCAACGACGCCATCCGGGAAGCGGACCTGGCCGACCACCACGGATAATCCAATGCACAAAGCGCCCCCGCCGCGGCTTGCTGCCGGACGGGGGCGCTTCTGTTTACCTTTATTATAAGAAGGGCAGGGGACTCACACTTCCACCCGGCCCACAAAGGCGGTCTCGGCGGGACCGGCCATCTGCACGGCGTCGTCGGCATCCACGGTGATGGACAAAGTGCCGCCCAGCAGCTCCACCTGCACCGCCTCGCCCCGGGGACAGATGCCCCGCAGGACCATGGCGGCCACGGTGGCGCAGGCGCCGGTACCGCAGGCCAGAGTCTCGCCGCTGCCCCGCTCCCACACCCGCATGACCAGGTGGTGGGGGTCACGCACATACACGAACTCGGTGTTGGTGCCTTCGGGGAAGGCAGGGTGCTTCTCGAAATCAGGTCCCATGGCGGCCAGCGCTGCCCCGGTGGGCAGGGTCTCCAGGTCAGGCCACTCCACGATGCAGTGGGGGTTGCCCATGCTCACGCAGGCTACATCCCAGCTGCGGTCCGCCGCCACCAGGTCGGCGTGGACCAGGGGGCCGGTTCCCAGACCCACGGCGGGCAGGGCGTCCGGGTTGGCGTCAAAGCGGCCCATGTCCGCCTGCCACATGCCTTCCCCCAGGCGGCGCAGGGTCTTGCGACCGGCCATCAGGGTGTCGATCTCGATCACGTCCTTGGCCATGCCGTGTTCATACAGGTACTGTGCCACGCAGCGCACCCCGTTGCCGCACATGCGGCCCTCGCTGCCGTCGGCGTTGAACATCCGCATGGTGGCGTCGCCCCCCGCCAGCACCGGCGGACAGATGCAGATGATGCCGTCCGCTCCGATGGAAAAGTGACGCCGGGACAAAGTGCGGCTCCAATCCGCAATGTTTTCCGGCAGGCCGGTCTCGCGGCAGTCCAGATAGATATAGTCGTTGCCGCAGCCGTGCATTTTGGTGAATTCCAGTTGCATAAAAGGCCCTCCTGTGTACGCTTTCCTGTACTCTCTCCTCTATCATATCGCTTTTGGGGGCGGTGTACAACCGCCGGGCCACAAAAAAGTTCCGTTGACCTTGACAAGGTGCATGGGATACGATATATAATTACATGAAGACTTGCATTCTGCCCGTTAACCCGCGGGCAAACATAGATTGAAGGAGAGTTATAGAATGGAATCCGAAGTTTTTGAGCGCATCCGTGAGTATCTGGCCGACCAGCTGGACGTTGAGCCGGAAAAGATCACCCCCGACAGCGACATTGTGGAAGATTTCGGCGCCGACAGCCTGGACGTTATCGACATGATCACCACCCTGTCCGACGAATTCGGCGTGGAGATCCCCGATGAGGATATCGAGAATTTCCGTACCGTGGGCGACGTGGTCAGCTACGTGGAGGAGCGCCTGTAATCCCTTTTAGAATTGTAGAAAGTGTGAGGAAAAGCAATGGCAAACGATAAGAAAAAGATGGTGGAAGCGATCACCGCGCAGGAAGTGGATTTTGCGCAGTGGTATACCGACATCTGCACGAAGGCCGAACTGGTCGAATACTCCAGCGTGAAAGGGTTCGTGGTGCTGCGCCCCTATGGCTACGCCATTTGGGAGAACATCCAGAAGAACCTGGACGCCCGCTTCAAGGCCACCGGCCACGAGAACGTCGCCATGCCCATGCTGATCCCTGAAAGCCTGCTGAAGAAGGAAGGCGAGCTGGTCAACGGCTTTGCCCCCGAAGTGGCCTGGGTCACCGCCGGCGGCAGCGAACCCCTGGAAGAACGCCTGGCGGTTCGCCCCACCAGCGAGACCATGTTCTGCGACCATTTCTCTCATGTGCTGCAGAGCTACCGCGACCTGCCCATGCTGTACAACCAGTGGTGCAGCGTGGTCCGTTGGGAAAAGTCCACCCGTCCTTTCCTGCGCACCCGTGAATTCTGGTGGCAGGAAGGCCATACTATCCATGAGACTGCCGCCGAGGCCGAGGCCGAGACCGAGCAGCAGCTGAACTGCTATGCCGATTTCTGCGAAAACGACCTGTGCATCCCGGTGGTCAAGGGCCGCAAGACCGACAAGGAAAAGTTTGCCGGTGCCGAAGCCACCTACACCATCGAAGCTATGATGAAGGACGGCAAGGCCCTGCAGAGCGGCACCAGCCACTTCTTCGGCGACAAGTTCTCCCGCGCCTATGACGTGACCTTCACCGGCCGGGACAACACCCTGCAGTATCCCTTCCAAACTTCCTGGGGCGCTTCCAGCCGTCTGATCGGTGCCATCATCATGACCCACGGCGACGACGACGGCCTGATCCTGCCCCCGGCCATTGCCCCGGTGCAGGTGGTCATCGTTCCGGTGGCCGCCCATAAGCCCGGCGTGCTGGAAAAGGCCCGGGAACTGGCCGCTTCCATCGGCAAGTACGCCCGCGTGAAGCTGGATGACTCCGACAAGGCTCCCGGCTGGAAGTTCGCCCAGTGGGAAATGAAGGGCGTGCCTCTGCGCCTGGAAGTGGGCCCCCGCGACATCGAGCAGGGCCAGTGCGTGCTGGTCCGCCGCGATACCCGCGAGAAGCAGTTCGTCAAGTTCGAGGAGCTGGAGACGGTCGTTCCGGCCGCCATGCAGGCCCTGGCCAAGGACCTGTACGACCGCGCTCTGCAGAACCGGGAAGCCCGCACCGTCAGCGCCACCACCATGGAAGAGGTCAAGGAGAAGGTGGCAGCCAAGACCGGCTTCGTCAAGACCATGTGGTGCGGAGACCTGGCCTGCGAGGAAGCCACGAAGGAGCAGGCGGGGCTGTCCAGCCGCTGCATGCCCTTTGAACAGGAGCACCTGTCTGATGTTTGCCCTGTCTGCGGCAAACCCGCCAAGACGATGGTCGTCTGGGGCGTTGCGTATTAAGCTCACTCTGGCAGCGCCCTGCGGGGCGCTGCTTTTTGGTTTGGGGGCATCGTGTCCCCAAACCGCCTATTTTGCCGGAAAGGTCGTTGCCGCATGTTCCTTGTTCTGACCCTGGGGGTATACGCCGTGGGCTTGGTGCTGACTGCCGTGGGCAGCCGGCTGGCCGGGCGCTGTGCTACCTGGTGCTGCGCCTTGTGCGGGTTCCCCATGTGGGTGGTGTCCGGTACGGTGGCAGCCCTCAGCGTGGCGCTGCCCCAGCTGGTGCTGGCCTTTCTGGCGTCGGGCCTTTCCATCACCTCCATGGCGGTGGGGGTGGCCCTGGCGGGGGCTGTTACCGACCTGGGGCTGGTGCTGGCCCTGTGCCTGCTGCGCCGCTCGGTCACGGTGGACAGGGGAGAGTTCTGCCGCAAATGCATCATCCTGCTGGCGGCCTGCCTGGTGCTGGTCTTTTTCGCCGGGGACGGCGTGCTCACCCACACCGGGGCGGGGCTGCTCATGGGCTTGTTTGTGCTCTTTGTGCTGGAAAGCATCCTCTACCAGTACCGTCTGGCCTATGATGAGGACCTGCAGCCCATCGGGGTGGGGCCCCACCGTCTGCCCCGGTCCGCGGCGGTGCCCGCGGTGCAGACCATGGCGTTCCCCGCCATGAGCCTGTTCAACAGCGCCAAGAATCTTTTCGGCATGCTCTTCGGGGCGGCGCTGCTCACGGTGGGGGCCTGGGCCCTTCTGTACAGCGCCACCGTGCTGGCCAACCTGACCGGCACCATCCAGGCCCTGTGGGCGGCTACCCTCATCTCCTTCGGGTTCAGCCTGCCCCTGCTGGCGGAAGTTTTGCACCATCCCTTCGGTTCGGTGTGGAAAAAATTTGCAGTGCGCTGCCGGGTGCATCCGCCCGCGGCCCTGCCCATGCAGATGCTGAACAGCGCCATTCTCAGCCTGACCTTTGTGCTGCCTTTGTGCAGCCTGACCTACCGTAAGCATCTGCCGGTGGGGGCCCAGTTCCGCTGGTACGATATGCCCGCCTGCCTGCTTCTGGGCCTGATTCTGCTGCTGCCCGCTTTGCTGAAAAAGCGGCTCTACCGGTGGCAGGGGGCAGCCTGCCTGGCTGTCTATGTCGTCTATGTGGCCGCCGTGCTGCTGGCCCCCTTGTCCGGCGCCTGAACCTTTGCCATACACAACAAAACACCCCCGAAAGGCTTCTGCCCTTCGGGGGTGTTTTTGCGTATTACAGGTATTTGATCATCCAATATACATCGGCGTAGTGGCCGTCGGCGTATTTCATGTTGCGGGGCAGAGTGCCGCAGCGCACGAAGCCCAGTTTCTCGTACAGAGCCACAGCGGCTTGGTTGTCGGCTACCACCGTCAGTTCCGCCTGCTCAAACCCGGCGGCTTTGGCCTGTTCCAGCACCGCGGTCATCATCCGGGTGCCGATGCCCTTGCCCCAGAATTTTTGGTACAAGGCAACGGACACTTCGCACCGGTGCCCCACCCGCTGAAAGGGTCCCACAGGGGAGAAGGAACAGCTTCCTGCCAGTTCGCCGTCGCAGAAGCCCAGCAGCATCAGGTCCCGGGGAGCATCCGCCCGCCCTTGCAGGAACTGCCGTTCCGCTTCGGGGGTAAAGCCGGGTTCCTCCGGCTCCCGCAAAAGATACGGGGTCTCGGCGGTAGTCTCCTGCAGGCAGGCCAGCATGGCTTCGGCGTCCCCGGGTGCAGCGCTGCGGATGGTCAGGGTGGTGCCGTCCCGCAGGGGGATGGCGGTTTCAGGATAGTGCATGACAAGGCCTCCTTTTATTCGCCCTGGCCCACCGGCAGGGTGAAGGTGAACCGGCACCATTTGCCCTGTTCGCTCTCCACCCGGATCTGCCCGCCGGACAGATTGATGAGCACCTTGCAGATGTGCAGGCCCAGACCGCTGCCCCGGGTGTTCAGCCCGCGGGAACGGTCCTCTTTGTAGAAGCGCTCAAACACAAAGGGCAGGGCTTCGGGGGCAATGCCCTCGCCGGTGTTTTCCACTTCCACCACCACCATGCCGCCTTCCCGTTTGACCGAGAAGCGGATCACGCCCTGGGGCGGGGTGAACTTGATGGCGTTGTCCACCAGGTTGTACACCACCTGATGCACCAGGTCCGGGTCGGCGTATACCGGCTGCCGGGCGGGTTCCAGGCCCTGGATGTCGATCTGGCCGTCCTCAATGCGCTTTTCATCCGAGAGCACCACGTCGGTGATGGTATCCCAGATGTTGCAGTTGCGGGCCTGGACCTTGTATTCGCCGGATTCCAGCTTGGTGATGTCCAGCATATTCTGCACCAGCCGGGCCAGGCGTCCCGTCTCCTGGGATACGATGCCCAGGTAATGCTTGTATTCCTCGGCGGGGATGGTGCCGTCCAGCATGCCGTCGATAAAGCCCTTGATACTGGTCATGGGGGTGCGCAGCTCGTGGGCGATGTTGCCCATGAACTGGCCCCGGGCGTTGTCGATGGTCTGCAGCCGGGCCGCCATGTTGTTGAAGGTGGTGGCAAAATCCGCCAGCTCCTCGCAGCCGTCTACCGGGGCGCGGGCGGTGAAGTCACCGCTGCCCAGCTGGCGGGCGGCCTCCCCAATCTGTTCGATGGGGGCGCTGATCTTGCGGGCGAAGAGGATGGAAATGGCGATGGCAAAGAGCAGAATGCCCACTGCCGACACAAGGAAGATGTTGAGCAAATCGCTCACATACTGGTGCAGGGCGTCCATGGAAGTGGCCACAAAGAGGTAGCCCCCGGTGGTCTGGCCTTCGATGCGCCGCCCGGCCACATAGTATTTGGTGCTGAACACCCCGCCCAGGGTGTCCTCGCTGTAATAGTCCACGCCGCTGTCCAGCACGTCCAGCACTTCCGCGGGCACGTTGTCCCCGGTCAGGTCGGCGGCCTCGGTGTGCAGCAGGATCTTTCCGTTGGGGTCCGCAATGAAGATGACCGCGTCGGAAGAGGTGTGGAACAGCTCAAAGCCGCTCTCAATGTTCTCCTTCAGCGCCTCGTCGTTGATGGGCTGGGTCACGTCGTTGCCCTGGGCGGCAAAGCGGTTGCTCAGGGCGGTGGCGCCGTCCAGCACGCTGGTCAGTGCACTCATCCGTTCGCCGGAAAAATAGGCAATGGACAAGGCGCTCTGGATGCCGCACATCAAAGCCAGGCTCAGCAGCAGGACCAGGGCGATGCTGGTGAACAGCTCGCGGCTGATGGTTTTTCTGTGCACTTATTCCTTCACCTCGAACTTGTAGCCCACGCCCCACACGGTCTTGAGGTTCCACTGGTCGGAAGCGCCCTCCAGCTTTTCACGCAGGCGCTTAACGTGCACATCGATGGTGCGGGAGTCTCCGTAATACTCAAAGCCCCACACCTCGTCCAGCAGCTGGTCGCGGGTATACACCCGGTTGGGATGCCCGGCCAGGCAGGCCAGCAGTTCCAGTTCCTTGGGCGGCGCGTCCACCACCTTGCCCTTGACCTTCAGCTCATAGCGGTTCATGTCCAGGTGCAGGTTGTCGAAGCTGTACACGCCCTTGTCGTCCTCATTGGGCACGGCGCAGCGGCGCAGCACCGCTTTGATGCGGGCGGTCACTTCCTTGGTCTCGAAGGGCTTGACGATGTAGTCGTCGGCGCCCAGTTCCAGGCCCAGGACTTTGTCGTAGGTCTCGCCCTTGGCGGTGAGCATGATGATGGGGGTCTTGTGCTCCTGCCGGATGCGGCGGCAGACCTCCCAGCCGTCCATATCCGGCATCATCACGTCCAGCAGCACCATGTCCGGATGAATCTTGTCAAATTCCTGCAAGGCGGTCTTGCCGTCGTGGGCCAGCGTTACCGCAAAGCCTTCCTTGACCAGATACAGCCGCAGCAGTTCGCAGATATTTTTATCGTCGTCCACAACAAGGATCTTTTCGTTTGCCATTCCTGTTCATTCCCTCCCAAAAGGTATCATTGTTCTTATTATACGGGGCAAATGTTGAAAAATAAAGAAGAAACCGTGATTTTTTCGGCATTTCCGGTAAAGGATGTGCAAAGTTTTCTCCGGCCCTTCCCCGAGGGGGCCGCATATGCTATACTGGAACAAAAGCCCCGGCCCCTGGGGACGAAAGGAGCATGCACCATGGCAGATACCAGCCGTTTTGTCTGGCAGGACCGCAAGCGCATTGCTTTCGGTCTGCCGTTTACCTTTACCACCTACCACCTCACCAGGGAAAAGCTGCTCATCCGCAGCGGCATCCTGAACACCAAGGAGGAGGAGATCCGTCTCTACCGCATCATGGACGTGACTTTGCGCCGCTCTTTATGGGAGCGGATGTTCGGCCTGGGCACCATCCACTGCTGCTCGGCGGACAAATCCACCCCGGAATTTGACATCCGCTGGATCCCCAACGCCGCCGATGTGAAGGAACAGCTCTCCAACATGATCGAGGAGGAGCGCCAGAACAAACGGGTGAGCAGCCGGGAATTTATGACCGACGAGGACGACGACGGGATGCTGTAAGCCCCGACGTACCTTATACATCAACACGCTGTGCGGCGGGCCTTTGCGGTCCGCCGCCTTTTGCAACGGACCCTTTTTTCCCGTTGTACATAAGAGGGGATAAGTGAGGATGCGGAATGTACATGATCCGGTTTATAGAAGATAACATAATAATTATAGCTGAAATAGGCATTGTTGCGATTGTGTGCGCTGCTGCACTGATTGCACTTTATGCCGTTAACCAAGCAGTTCTAAAATATCGCTTCTGCAAGCGATACGGGATAGAAAAACTGCCAAAATCAATTGTTATAAAGTATGCCAAAATGCGTGATATCAATGAGTATGAACTTCAGTATCCTTATTGGAACCATCAGAAAAGAGATGGTACAGCAGATAGGCGGTACAAAGGAAATCGTATCGTTTGGCCCAAAAGTTATTTGAGGGTAGACAATATCGTTTTATCTTCTCGCAAGCCCACGGCAATACTGAATACGGTGAGGTCTTTGCGGCGAATGGGTGTTTCTGTGAAATTAAGTCCAGAGGAAGTGAAAAAGCGTAGAATACTTGAAAAGAAAAAACGTTTGCTTTCTTTTGACGTTGATTTGCAACAAATTGTGAATATGTATAATAAGTATCCGACTGGTTTTGAACAGATGTGTGCAACTCTTTTTGAAAAGATGGGATATACTTGCCATGTAACTCCGAAAACAAATGACGGTGGATATGATATCTACATACAAAAAGGCGGCGAAACCGGAATTGTAGAGTGCAAATGCTACTCAAAAAGTCATAAAGTCGGCAGGCCGGAAATACAAAAACTTGTGGGAGCCAATGTGATTGTGCAAGCAAAGAATCTTCTTTTTGTTACGACCAGTGACTTTACACCGGAAGCGCGATTATATGCTGAAAAAAGCGACGTTACTTTGATTTCTGGTCAGAACCTTATGAAGATGCTTCAGGAGTATGGCGATACAAAGAAAGAAGTTTCCGTACCGCTAGAAGAATGGCAGTTAAACCAATATGATTTAATAGAATATATTCCAGAGGATATCTACGGGATTTACTTTAGCTAAGATAAGTATCTGGCGGTCGCGGCCCTTGCCTGTTGGCCCCTGGGCGTGTATAATAAACAATGGTATAAAATGCAATTACGCCAAAGGAGCGAATCGTAATATGAAACTCGGTATTGTCGGCCTGCCCAACGTGGGCAAGTCCACTCTGTTCAACGCCATCACCTCCACCCGTAACGCCCAGGCGGCCAACTATCCCTTCTGCACCATCGAGCCGAACTCCGGCATCGTGGCGGTGCCGGATGCCCGGCTGGACAAGCTGGCCGAGATCTGGAAGACCGACAAAAAGACCCCCGCCACCGTGGAGTTCGTGGACATTGCCGGCCTGGTCAAGGGCGCTGCTGCGGGCGCGGGCCTGGGCAACAAGTTCCTGGGCCATATCCGGGAATGCGACGCCCTGGTGCATGTGGTGCGCTGCTTTGACGACGACAACATCGTCCACGTGGTGGAGGATGTGAACAAGCCCGAGAGCGTGGATCCCATCCGGGATATCGAAGCCATCGACCTGGAACTGATCCTCTCCGACCTGGAGATGGTCAACAACCGTCTGGGCCGCCAGCAGAAGGCCGCCAAGACCGGCAACAAGGCCGCCGCGGCGGAAGCTGCCTGGCTGGCCGAACTGGCCGCCCATCTGGAAGGGGGCCGGCCTGCCCGTACCTTTGAATTTGACGACGATGACGCCGCCCAGCTCACTGCCCGCAAGGAACTGGGCCTGCTGTCCGCCAAGCCGGTGATCTACGCCTGCAACGTGGGCGAGGATGACCTGCTGGGCGGCCTGGATTCCAACCCTTACTATCCGCTGGTGGTGGCCCGTGCTGAGGCCGAGGGCGCCCAGGCCATGCCCATCTGCGCCAAGACCGAGGAGGACATCGCCGATTCCACCCCCGAAGAGAAGCTGGCTTTCCTGCAGGAGATGGGTATCGAAGCCACCGGTCTGGACAACCTCATCAAGGCCAGCTACACCCTGCTGGGCCTGATCAGCTTCCTCACCGACGGCAAGAAGGAATGCCGCGCCTGGACCATCAAGGCGGGCACCAAGGCCCCCCAGGCCGCGGGCAAGATCCACTCCGACTTCGAGCGTGGCTTCATCCGCGCCCAGGTCATCAGCTACGACGAGCTGGCGGCCAACAACTTCGATTACGCCGCCGTGAAGGCCAAGGGCCAGCAGCGCACCGAAGGCAAGGAATATGTGGTGCAGGACGGCGACATCATCGAGTTCCTGTTCAACGTCTGATCCAGAAGAGGGGAGAGCACAATGGTTATCGGCATTATGGGCGCCATGCCCGAAGAAGTGGCCCAGCTGTGTGAGAAGCTGTCCGGTGTGGAAAAGGAAAGCTACGCCGGTGTGGAATATTACAAGGGCAGCCTGGCGGGCAAGCAGGTGGTGGTCTGCTGTGCCGGCATGGGCAAGGCCAACGCCGCCGCCACCACCCAGGTGCTGGCCGGGCGTTACGGCGCGGAAAAGATCATCTTTTCCGGCATTGCAGGCAACATGACCAGCAAGATCGGCATTGGGGATGTGTGCGTGGGCCGCACGGTGGTCTACCACGATGCCCAGAACGACATGATCTGCCAGAGCGCCCCGTTCCTGCAGGAGTTCCCCGGGGACGAAACGCTGGTGAACGCCGCCATGCAGGCCTGTGAGCGCTGCGGCGTCAAGGCCATTGCGGGCAAGATCGCCACGGGGGATGCCTTCGTGGGCGACAGCGAGACCAAGCGGGCCATCGAAGAAAAATGCCACCCCGACTGCGTGGAGATGGAAGGGGCCGCCGTGGCCCAGATCGCCGCGCGCAACGGCGTGCCCTGCGTGATCCTGCGTGCCATGAGCGACAACGCCGACGAGGACGGTTATGAAGTGCTGGTGGTGCGGGATTTCAGCATCGCTGAGTATGTGCGCACCGCTACTGCCATCGTGGAGACCATGATCGAAAGCCTGTAAGGCCTGCACACAACCAAAATAAAAACAGGGACCCCCGAGCCGGCAGCAACCCGGTTCGGAGGTCCATTCTCTTATTCTTCCTATTACGGGGCATTCGAAAAAAACCAGAAGGGCAAGAGAAAAAAACAAGAATTATGTGGGCAAAATGTGGGCACTCACTGCTTGCTTTCAAATAATTTACTATTTTTTTCCCAATGAAATTTTCAGAAGATGACCCGAAAAAAGCACGGTATTTCCTGCAAAATCTTATGAAAAGGGGTTTGCAGGTGATTTTTGAGGCAAAAAGAAACAGGCCCCGAAGCCGAATGGCTGAGGGGCCTGTGTTTTTGATTCTATTTTTGTCTTTTTTGATTTCTTGGACTGCCCTATATCACCTTTCGAAAAAAGGTCACGGATTCAGGATGGTGCGCCAATCCAGGTCGCCGTGTTCCAGACCATGGATCAGCACTTCAGCGGTGGCGATGTTGGTGGCCACCGGGATGTTGTGCACGTCGCACAGACGCAGCAGGTTCATCTCGTTGGGTTCGCCGGGCTTGGCGGTGATGGGGTCGCGGAAGAAGAGCAGCATGTCCACTTCGTCACAGGCGATGCGGGCCGCGATCTGCTGGTCGCCGCCGTGTTCCCCGGGCATAAAGCGCTGCACTTCCAGGCCGGTGGCTTCGGATACCAGCCGCCCGGTGGTGCCGGTGGCAATCAGCTGGTGCGATGCCAGAATGCTGCGGTACGCGATGCAGAACTGTACCATCAGCTCTTTCTTGGCATCGTGTGCAACCAATGCGATCGTCATAACAAACCCCGCTTCCCTCATGCCAGCGGCATGATGAACAACTTATACTTTTAACGGACGGAGGCCCCTAACGGGTCAGCTGGTAAATGTCAACGGAATACGCTGCCCCAGCACCCGGCCTGCCATGGCGGCCCCGGCTTTCTGGGCCGGGCATCCTTCGGGCAAAGCCTCGCCCAAAGCGCCGGCCTGCTGCAGCTCTCTGCTTTCGGGGATCACGGCCAGCAGCCGCACTCCCACGGTGTCGATGCATTCATCCAGATCGTACACCGGTGCGCCCCGGGCAAAACTCTGCCGGGTCACGCGGTTCATCACCAGGCGCACATTGTCCTGCTGACGGCCGTCTGCCAACAAGGTGTCGGCCACGATGCGCCCATCCCGCAAGGCTACGGGGTCGGGAGTCAGCACGATAAACGCCTGTTCCGCCAGCTGGGCGGCAGCCTGGAAAGGAGCGCCCATTCCGGCGGCGGTATCAAACAGGATAAAATCAAAGTAACCCCGCATGGCCAGGATCAGAGCGGCCAGGGGTGCGGGCCGGACCTCGCCGCCCTCATAGGGGGCGCTGATCACCGAAAGCCCGGGGTAGATGGGGCTTTGCACGATGGCTTTGTCCCCCTGGCAGCGGCCGCAAAGGACATCCTCGATGTCGTAGACGGTCTTGCCATACACCCCCGCGATCAGGTCCACGCTGCGCAAACCGGAATCCAGCTCAATGAGCAGCACCCGCCGACCCTGCCGCGCCAGTTCGGCGCCCAGCAGCACCGAGGTGGTGCTTTTGCCGGTGCCGCCCTTGCCGGAACAGATCATAATGGTTTGTGCGTTCACGTCAAAGGGCCTCCGGTTCGTTTTGTGGAAATGATGCAGGGCGGCCCATATGGGGATCGGGCAGTATTCGACCCTGCGAGGGGTTATCCTTTATTATTCTAGCACAAGATAACAACCCCGACAACTGTTTTTTTGATAAAAATTGGACAGTTTTTTTGCACACAATCACAGCACGCCGCCCTGCAACTGCACGGCGGCGCGTTAACTTTGTGGGGGTGAACGGTGTTTGGTTTGTTGCCTGTCAGTCGTACAGGGCATCTGCCACGGCCCGCATCACCGGGGCCGCGTTGGCGCCGCCGCCCCCGTACTCCAGCACAACAGCCACCGCGTACCGGGGCTCCTCGGCGGGAAAATACCCGATGAGCACCGAGTTTGTATAATATCCGCCCCCCGCCGTGCGTTCCGGGCGCTGGGGACTGCCGGTCTTGCAGGCCAGGGTCACCGGGGCTTCCCGCAAAGCGGAAAGGGTCTGGGCCATGCGCACCATCCCTTCCCGGATGGGCCCGAAGACTTCTTCGCCTCCCGGGGCCTCGGCCAGGATACGCTGTTCATACTCCCACAACGTCTGCCCTGTACCGTCCACCGCCTGGTCGGCAAAATGCAGGGCCGGGCGCTGGCCGTTGTTGGCAAGGGTGGCCGCATAAGCCGCCAGCTGCAAAGGTGTTACGGCAGTGTTTCCCTGGCCGATGGCCGCCATCAGGGTCAGTCCGTCCTGGTAGTTGCTGTCGGTGGACCAGGTCAGCCGCCCTTCGGCACAGGGCAGTTCCGCCCCGGTGTCCGCCCCCAGGCCCAGCCGCCGGGCGGTGGCAGAAAAGGCATCCACCCCCAGGCGGCGGCCCACGTCATAAAAGTAGATGTTGCAGCTGTGCTGTAGGGCGGTGAGCAGGTCCACCGGCCCGCCGTGGCTCAGCTGCAGGCATCCCGGCTGGTATTCGCTGTAAAACAGATACCGCCCGGTGCAGTTCACCGTGTCTTCCACCGTGATGAGCCCCGCCGCCAACGCACTGGCTGCCACGGCGGGCTTGAAGGCGGACCCCGGGGCATACAGTCCCGCGCACACCCGGTCCAGCAGGGGAGAGCCCTCGTCCGCCGTCAGGGCAGCGTAGTCGTTGCGCCAGGTGTTCAGGTCGTACCCCGGCCAGCTGGCCGCTGCCAGCACCCCGCCGGTGGTCACATCCACCACCACGGCGGCGCCTGCGCTGCATTCCCGGCCGGACCCTGCCCCGGCGGTGGTCTGCAAGGTGCGGATGCGCTCCTGCAGCGCCTGCTGTACCGCCCGCTGCAGGTCGCTGTCCAGGGACAGCACCAGGGTGGCACCGGGCACCGGGGATTCGACCACCGTTTCGCTGCGGGTGCCGTCAAAACCTACCGACACCCGCAGCCGTCCGCTCTGCCCCCGCAGCAGCTGGTCGTACACCTGTTCCAGCCCGCTCTGTCCGATCTCGGCGTTCATGGCCACCCCGGCTTTCCACAGGGCGTAGTCGTTGGCCTGCCATTGTTCGGCGGTGATGGGCCCGGTGTCCCCCAGGGCGTGGGGCAGCAAGGTGCCTTCCGCCCAGCTGCGGGTGCCCCGGGCCACCAGCCGCACCGCCCCGCACTGAGGCAGCCCGGCGGCGTACAGGGCGGCGGCCTGGGTGCCGTCCAGCCCTTTGGCAATGGTCAGTTCCCCGGCGCTGGCGGCAGAAAAAAAGGCGGCGAGCTGTGTTTCCACATCCTCGCCGCTTAGATCGGTCAGTTTCAATTCCCGCAGAATCCCGTAGGTCTGCTGTATGTCGGTGCCTTCCGGCGCCGGTAAACAAAGGGTCAGGTCGTACACGGTGTCATCCTGGGCCAGCACGGTGCCGTTGCGGTCCACAATGTCGCCCCGGGCCGCGGGCAGGTCCACGGTATAGCTGGTCTGGCTGGCTTCCGCCACCTTTTCCGCGTAGTGGTCCGCCATCACGAACTGCATCCAGGCCAGCCGCACCGCAAACAGAATAAAGACCGCCCCGCACAGCACCAGCAGTACGGTCAGTCTCTTTTTGCTTGGGGTAGATCTGCGCCCTTTGCCCATGATGTTCTCACCTTCCCTTTTCCCCGTTATTATACACGGTGGCCCTGTGAAATGCAAATTCACCCTGCCGGAACAAACAGCACCGCCCCCGCGCTGCTGCCGGTGTCCTGCAAGGGGGCCTTTTCGGTCAGGCCGGTGGCGTCGGGGGTGGGGGCTTCGGCCAGCACCCCCACCCAAAGGCCGTCCCCGGTGCAGACCACCGTTCCCGCTTCCAGCCCGCTGTGCCGGGGCAGCCCGGTGATGAACAGGGCGTTCCCCTGCCGCTGCAATACACCGCAGCAGCCCCCGGCCAGCACTGCCGCTGTGCCCTGTTCCTGCCCGGCGGGGTCTGCCCGGCTGCTGCCGGTGCCGGTTTCGCACACAAGGCCCGCCAGCCGCCCTTCTTCGTCCAGTACAGGGGTGCCGATGTCGTATTCCCCAGCCAAGGCAAAGCTCCCGTCCGGGTACCGGGCCGTCACGGGGGCGGGCTGCCAGGAACGCCCTTCCGGCCGGGCCGGGGCGTCCAGAAAGCTGCGCAGGGCCTTGTTCTCCGCTTCCAGAGTGGCAGTGGCCGCCAGGGCGGTGTGCAGGGCGGCATTGCGGCTGCGCAGCGCCCGCAGCCGGTCGGTGTAGCCGGGGGCGAAATGCTCTGCCAGCATGCCGTCCACCTGCCCGGGCAGGGCCGAAAGCACCGCCCACACCGGGCCCAGACGTTCCCCCATGACCAGCACACCCCCTGCCAGCAGGATCAATACCCCCAGTGTCGCCAGTCTGCGCCGTCTGCGGCGACGGCGCCCGCCGCCCAGGGCAAGATTCAGCCCGTCCCCCATGGCACAACCCCTCCCACAGCCTTTTCTGTTCAGCATATGCCCCCGGCCCCGGCGCTAGACGTGGCGGGGCCTTATCCTGTATAATAGCACCATAGGTCACCGAAGATAGAAGGGAAGGAACAACCATGTCTTATCGTTTGATCGTGCTGGATATTGACGGCACTCTGCGTCCCCGCGGCTGGAACTGTGTGCCCCGCGGCACTGCCCGGGCCATCACCGCCGTGCAGCGGGCGGGGGTCAAGGTGGCCATCGCCACCGGCCGGGGCCGCACCAGCGTGCCAAAAGAACTTCTCAACGGCATCCGCCCGGATTACTGGATCTGTTCCGCCGGGGCCAATGTGCAGGACGCCAAAGGAACTATCCTGTATGACAGCCGCATGACCTCCGAACAGATGTACGCCCTGGTGGACTTCTGCGAAAACTACGAATACCCTCTGCGCTTTATCTTTTCCGACGGGGGCTTTGCCTATGTGGGCTATGAAGAATTTCTGGCCTGGAGCCGGGTTCACCCGGTGGGCATCGACCTGAAGGACGGCATGGACCAGGACCGCCACCTCATCGACATGCCCTTCACCGCTTTTGGCTGGCTGAGCCGGGAGGCGGCGGAAAAGTTCCAGGCGCAGTACGGCTACCTGGGTCTGCGCTTTCTGTTTGACAGCGACACCGCATGCGACATTCTGCCCCCGGAAGTGGACAAAGGCCGGGCGCTGTCCGGCCTGCTGGACAAGCTGGGCCTGTCCGCCGCCGACTGCGTGGCCGTGGGAGACGGGGACAACGACGTGGGCATTCTGAAGACTGCCGGTCTGGGGGTGGCAGTGGAATCAGGCAGCGAAGAAGCCAAAGCCGCCGCCGACCGCCTGTGCGCCCCGGCGGACAAGGGCGGACTGGAAGCTCTCTGCCGGGAACTCTGGCCCCAGGCCTTCGGAGAGGAAGAGCACCGTGGCTGAGTATACCCGGGTGGGGCCGGGACTGCCCCCGCTCCATGGGGACAGCGCCCGGGTGCTGATCCTGGGCAGCTTCCCCAGCCCCAAAAGCCGGGAACAGGGCTTTTATTACGGCCATCCCCGGAACCGCTTCTGGCCGCTGATGGCCGCTCTTACCGGGCAGAAGGTGCCGGAACATGATGACATTCCGGCGAAAAGACAGCTGATTGTACAAAATGGACTGGCCGTGTGGGATGTCATCCGCAGCTGCGAGATCATCGGTGCTTCGGATGCTTCCATCCGCAACGTGGAACCCAACGACCTGGCGGGCATCATTGCCCGGCTGGGGGTGGAGCGGGTGGTCTGCAACGGCAGCACCTCCGCCCGGCTGTACCGCAAATACGCCCGGCCGCACACCGGCATGGACTGCGTGGCCCTGCCTTCCACCAGTCCGGCCAATGCCTCTTTCCGGCTGGAACGCCTGGAGCAGGTCTGGGGCGAAGCCCTGGGGCCTTTTCTGCCCGGTACGGGTATGACCAAACTGTAAAAAAACCGAAAACTTTGCATGCATACGCCCCAATCGGTTTGCATAGCAAGGGCCTATGCATTATAATGAAGCTATCACCACCCTGGGGAGGAAAGCCGATGAACAAGTGGGAAGAAGTACGCCGCCGCCCGGTGCTGCCGCTGTATCTGGCGGCGCTGGTCTGGCCGGTGGCCGCCCTGATACTGCCTGTGTATACCCTGTGGGGATTGCTCCTCACCGCGGCTCTCAGTGCGGTGGTGGGCCTTGTGGCGGGGCGGTTGTGCCCCACCCGCGTCATCCGTCGGGAAGTGCCCTTCTCCACCGGCAGCGAGGATACCGATGCCATGCTCACCGGCATCACCGGGAACCTGGACGCCCTGGCGGCGCTGAACCGATCCATTCCCGACGCGGAACTTTCCCGCCAGATGGACCGGATGGAAAAGGCCGGCCGGGCCATTGTGGCCGAGATCGAGCACGACCCGAAAAAAGCGCCCCAGGTGGACCGTTTTGCCCGGTACTATCTGCCCGAAGCCGTCAAGATCATGTCGGCGTATGCCCGGATGCAGTCGGTGCAGGGGGGCAATGCGGGGCAGGTACGCAGCGAGGTGAACGCCACCGCCGGCACCATCGCCCAGGCCTTTGAGAACCAGCTGGACGCCTTGTATTCGGCGGAAGCGCTGGACATCAGCACCGACATCGAGGTACTGGAAGGTATTCTGAAAGGCCAGAATCTGGCCCAGTAAAGCGCGAAACAGAGAAACTCTGATGGATTTATACAGAAAGGATCTGATCTTGTATGGCAGAGAACACCACCCCGGAATTTGACCTGAACGCCCCCGCGGCGCCCAGTCTGACCCTGGACGCCGAACCCGCATCCCCCAGCCTGACCCTGGACCCCGAAGCCGACGCCAAGGTCGTGGCCGAAGCCCAGAAAGCCGCGCCCGTCAAGGTGGAGGACACCCCTCTGACCCCCGAAGAGCAGCAGATGATCAACGATTTTGCGGAAAAGATCGACATCACCAATTCCCAGATGGTGCTGCAGTACGGCGCCGCCAGCCAGAAGAAACTCAGCGATTTCTCCGACACCGCCCTGTCCAAGGTCAAGACCAAGGATATGGGGGAGACCGGCCAGCTCATCACCGACCTGATCGGGGAACTGCAGGGCTTTGACGCCGCCGAGGAATCCAAGGGCTTCTTCGGCTTCTTCAAGCGCCAGCAGGCCAACATCGCCAACCTCAAGACCAAGTACGAGAAGGCCGATGTGAACGTGGAGCGCATCAAGGCCAAGCTGGAAGACCATCAGGTGACCTTGATGAAGGACATCACTATGCTGGACAAGATGTATCAGCTGAACCTGGTCTATTTCAAGGAACTGACCATGTACATCCTGGCAGGCCGCAAAAAGCTGGCCGATGTCCGCGCCAACGAACTGAAAGCCGCCCAGGAGAAGGCCCAGCGCTCCCAGCTGCCGGAGGACGCCCAGGCGGCCCGGGACCTGGCGGATATGTGCGACCGGTTCGAGAAGAAGCTCTATGACCTGGAACTCACCCGCAACATCTCCATCCAGATGGGCCCCCAGATCCGCCTGATCCAGTCCAACGACACCATGATGGCGGAAAAGATCCAGACCACCATCATCAACACCATCCCCCTGTGGAAGAACCAGATGGTGCTGGCTCTGGGCATGGCCCACAGCCAGCAGGCCATGCAGGCGGAGCGCGCCGTTACCGACGCCACCAACGAGCTGCTGCGCAAGAACGCCGCCACTCTGCGCCAGGGCACCATCGACATTGCCAAGGAATCCGAGCGGGGCATTGTGGATCTGGAGACCCTCAAGCAGACCAACAAGGAACTGATCTCCACCCTGGACGAACTGAACAAGATCCGGGCCGACGGCAAGGCCAAGCGGGCCGCCGCCGAGGTGGAACTGGGCCGCATCGAGGGCGAACTGCGGGCCAAGCTGCTGGAACTGAACAAGTAATATCCCTTCGCCCTTCAAGAGGACCATCATGCAACTGCAACAACAGGAAACCTTTACCATCCAGGGCCCCCAGCTGCAAGTGCTGGGTGAGCTGGAAACCAAGCTGCCCGCCCCCGCCCGGCGCAAACCCACGGCGGCGCTGGTGCTGGCGGCACTGGCCCTGGTATCGGTGTTCGGCATCGGCGGTGCCAGGCTCAAGGGCCGGTACGACCAGGTCCTGACCGCCTACACCACCGCCACCAATGAATACGGCGACGGCATCCAGACCGATCTGGCCGCCCAGGCGGACGCCGCCGCCAGCCTGATCCGCCTGGCCAGTCGGATCCTGGGGGCGGATGACCCCGCCGTTGCCCAGGCCAACGAGGCCCTGGATATCTGGAACGCCACCCCGGTGGAACCGGCTGTCCAGTATGCCGTCAACCAGACGCTGTATGCGGCGGTGGGGGACGTATACAATGCCGCTGTCCTAAAAGGTGACAACGACCAGAAGACCCAGCTGGACGGCCTGTATTCCGAGTTCACCTCCCGCCAGGCTCTGGTGGAGCGGGCCGCCGCCAACGACTATAACCCCAAGGCGGAGGAATATAATCAGATCACCCAATCCCTGCCCGGCAGCCTGATCGGACAGCTGTGGGGTGTGGGACATGCCCAGCTGTTTGCCCCTGTGGATACGGCCGACGGCTGAACGGAAGTGAGTTGACATTATGCGCAAACATCCCATCCTGACCCGGACTGTCGGCGTGCTGACGGCCGCGGCGTTGTGTACAGCCTGCGCGCTGCCGGTGCTGGCGGCGCCTCAGGCCGACCCGGACAAGGCCGTGATCGACAACGCGGATATCCTGTCCAAAGAGACCGAAGCCTACGTTACCAACATCAGCACCGCCCTGCAGAACACCTGCGGGGCCCAGATCGGTGTGTATACGGTGGATACCATCGGCAACTACACCATGGAAGGCTACACCTACGAACTGGCCAACGACTGGGGCCTGGGCGATGCCGACAAGGATAACGGCATCGTGCTGCTGCTGGCCCCCGGCGAGGACAACTACCACGCCATGTGCGGTTCCGGGCTGGAGACCCAGTTCACCGTACAGATGCTGCAGACCATCCTCAACGAGGACATGGAGCCCAACTGGGTGAACAAGGATTACGATGCGGGTACCCAGCAGACGGTGTACGCCATGGCTGAAAAGCTCTGTACCATCTATGGGCTGACCTTTGATCTGGACGAAGCGGCTGCGGGCAACATTCCCGCCGCTTCCACCTCCAACGGCGGCAGCTATGCCCAGACGGCGCCTCAGGAAGACCGGGGCGGGGTTTCCTTCACCGGCATCCTGGTCCTGATCGTGGTGCTGGCTGTGGTGGTGGCCCTGCTGGCCACGCCCCGCCGCCGGTACTATGGCGGCGGTTACCGCGGCCCCACCTTTATCTGGTTCGGCGGCCCCCGGGGACCCCGTCCCCCGCGCCCGCCCCGGCCGCCCCGTCCTCCCTATGGACCCCGCGGCCCTCGCGGTCCCCGCGGTCCCCGCGGTCCGGGTGGCTTCGGCGGAGGTTCCTTCCGCGGCGGCGGTGCCGGCCGCATGGGGGGCGGAGGTTCCTTCCGTGCCGGCGGCGGCTCTTTCCGCGGCGGCGGTGCGGGACGGCGCTGAGCCTGCCCTGAGTTCATCACAGCAGGGAGAAACGCAACATGGAACGCATGGCATGGAAAGGCCGCATCAAGCCCGGCTGCAAAGCCGAGTACCAGCGCCGCCACAACGAGATCTGGCCTGAGATGGTGGAGGTACTGAAAGCGGCGGGCATCTGCAATTACAGCATCTTTTATGTGGACGATGAACTTTTCGGCTACTACGAATGTGAAAAGGGTGTGGCCTATGCCGAGAAGGTCCAGGCCGAAAGCCCGGTGGTGGACCGCTGGAACGAGTACATGAAGGATATCCTGGAACTGGAGATGGACCCCCAGACCGGGGCCCAGCCCAAGCTGGAACAGGTGTTCCGCCTGGATTGATCCCCCAAAAAACACAAACGCCTGCCCGGAAATGGCCGCCGGGCAGGCGTTTTTTCAACGGAAAATCCTGTAATTGTGGAAAGAGGGAGGATGCCCTGCATGGACATCCTTCCTCTTTGCTGTCAATCCTGTGCCATCTGGCAATGTTCCTGCTCGCAGCGCTCCTGCTGGTGCTTCAGGGAAGCGGCGATAAAGCCCTTGAACAGGGGATGGGCCCGGTTGGGGCGGCTCTTGAACTCGGGATGGAACTGCACGCCGATGTGGAAATCCCGGTCAGGCAGCTCCACGGCCTCCACCAGCAGGCCGTCCGGGCTGGTGCCCGCAATGACCAGACCTTTTTCCTCCATCTCGGCCCGGTAGTCGTTGTTGAACTCGTACCGGTGGCGGTGGCGCTCGTCGATCTCGGTCTTGCCGTAGCAGGCATACATGTGGGTGCCTTCGGCCACCACACAGGGATACTTGCCCAGGCGCATGGTGCCGCCCTTGGGGATGTTGCCTTCCTGGTCGGGCATCAGGGCAATGACGTTATGGGCGCCTTCGGGCTTGAACTCGCTGGAATGGGCATCCTCATAGCCCAGCACATGGCGGGCAAACTCCATCACCATGATCTGCATGCCCAGGCAGATGCCAAAGTAGGGGATATACTGTTCCCGGGCAAACCGGGCCGCCTGGATCATCCCTTCAATGCCCCGGTCGCCGAAGCCGCCGGGCAGGATGATGCCGTCCACGTCAGCCAGTTCCTCGGCGCAGCGCTCCTGGTCCACCAGAAGTTCACTGTCCACCCAGCGGATCTCCACCTTGCTCTCGTTCTCGAACCCGGCGTGGTACAGGCTTTCCATCACGCTGAGATAGGCGTCGTGGAGCTTGACGTATTTGCCCACCAAGGCGATGGTGCAGGTCTTGCTGCGGGTGGCAATGCGGGAGAGCATCTCCTTCCACTCGGTCAGATCGGAAGGCGGGGTCTCCAGATGCAGCTGGCGGGTGACAACCTTGGTCAGACCGGCGGCTTCCAGCATCAGGGGACATTCGTACAGGCTGGGCATGGTCAGGTTTTCAATGACGCAGTCCGGCCGCACGTTGCAGAACAGGCTGATCTTGCGCTTGATGTCGTTGCCCACGGGGCCGTCGGCACGCAGCACGATCACGTTGGGGCAGATGCCCATGCCCTGCAGCTCCTTGCAGGAATGCTGGGCGGGCTTGGATTTGTATTCGTCCGAACCGGAAATGTAGGGCACCAGCACCACATGGATGTAGCAGCAGTTTTCCAGGCCCTGTTCCAGGCCCACCTGCCGGATGGCTTCCAGGAAGGGCTGGCTCTCGATGTCGCCGGTGGTGCCGCCGATCTCGGTGATGACCACGTCTGCCTCGGTGCTCTTGGCCAGATTGTAGATGTAACTCTTGATCTCGTTGGTGATGTGGGGGATGATCTGCACCGTCTGGCCCAGGTAAGCGCCCTGCCGTTCCTTGTGCAGCACGTTCCAGTACACCTTGCCGGTGGTCAGGTTGGAATATTTGTTCAGGTTTTCGTCGGTGAAACGTTCATAGTGGCCCAGGTCCAGGTCGGTCTCGGTGCCGTCATCGGTGACGAACACCTCGCCGTGCTGCAGCGGGCTCATGGTGCCGGGGTCCACGTTGATGTAGGGGTCCAGCTTCTGGGACGCCACTTTCAGCCCACGGGTCTTGAGCAGCCGTCCCAGGCTGGCCGCCGTGATGCCTTTGCCCAGACCGGACACCACACCGCCGGTCACGAATACGTATTTTGTTGCCATTCTTCAGCCTCCAGATATTCTATCGTAAAACGGGCCCCGTCCAAATAGGGCCCGGCGTGCAAGCTGCTGTTCTCAGCTGTCGCTGTCGGTTTCCTCTTCCGCTCCCTCCAGGATCTCCCGGGCCACCTCACCCCGGCTGCGCCGGGTATCCATGGCCTGCTTTTCGATCAGGCGGTGGGCGTCGGCTTCGGTCAGGCCCTTGTGCTCAATGAGATAGCACTTGGCCCGGTCCACCAGCCGCAGCTGCGCGATCTTTTCGGTCAGGCGGGCATTTTCCGCCCGCAGGATGTCCAGGCGGCGGTAGCAGCTGGCTGCCATCTGCACCGCCTGGCGGAACTGAGGGGCCGAAAAGGGCTTGCCCAGCACCAGTACCCCCCGTTCCTGCAATTTTGCGCCGATCTGCTCGGCGTTGCCGCTTTTGACCAGGAACAGCACCCCCGCGTGGCTTTTTTCCACCGCGTGGAGCGCCAGTTCGTGGCCGAATTCATCCGGCAGCGGCGCGTTGATAATGACCACTTCAAAATCCTTGTCGCCCAGACGGCGGCGGGCCTCACCGCCGCTGGCCACGATCACCGGCCGTGTGTACCCCAGCTCTGCGGCATGCCGGGCCAGGTACTCGTTGGCGTTATTGCCCGCCGATGCGATCAATGCCAGACCCAATGCCATTCCCCTCCTTTTCCCGCTGGTATCCCTTGTGCCTTACAGGACCAGGAAGCAGTGTTCCCGTTCCCAGGCGGCGGGGTCGCGGGCGGTCTCGCTGGCAATGCAGAGCTGGGTCTGGTACTTAAAGTACTTGTTCATCACCGCCAGGGGCAGTTCCTTGGCGATGAATTCGCTCTGGGCCGCCACCGTGATGGCCTCCCGCAGGGTGCGGGGCAGGCTTTCCAGCCCGGCCGCCGCATCTTTGTGGAAGAGGTTGCGGTTCACCGGTTCCGGCAGGGGCAGTTTGCGTTCCAGCCCGTCCAGCCCGGCAGCCAAAATCAGGCCGATGACCAGATAGGGGTTGCAGGAAGGGTCGGGGCTGCGCAGTTCCAGGCGGCAGAACTCCCCGCTGGCGGAAGGCAGCCGCACCAGCTGGCTGCGGTTCTGGCGGCTCCAGCTGATATACTGGGGTGCTTCACAGGAACCGAACCGGTTGTAGCTGTTGGGCACCGGATTGCAGAAGGCGGTCAGTTCCCGGGCATGGGCCAGAATGCCCGCAATAAAATGCCCGGCCTCGCTGTCCGGTTCGATCTCCCCGGCAAAGAGATTTTGCCCGTCCCGGGTCAGGGAGAGGTTCACGTGCATGCCGCTGCCTGCCTGGTCGGGCAGGGGTTTGGGCATGAAGGAAGCAAACAGCCCGTTGCTGCCCGCAATGGCCTTGATGGTGCTCTTCAGGGTATTCACATTGTCGGCGGTGCGCAGGGGAGCGCCGTACAGAAAGTCGATCTCGTTCTGGCCGTGGCCGCTTTCGTGGTGGCTGTGCTGGGGCTGCAGGCCCATGTCCTCCATGGCAAAGCAGATCTCCCGGCGGATGTTCTCCCCCTTGTCCAGGGGGGACATGTCAAAGTAACCGCCGTGGTCCATGGGGATGCGGGTGGGATTGCCGTGCTCGTCCGTCTCAAAGAGGTAGAACTCGCACTCGCACCCCACCGTGCAGGAAAGTCCCTTGGCCCGGATACGCTGCGCCACCGACTGCAGATAGCCCCGGCAGTTGCCCTCAAAAGGCTTGCCGTTGGGCAGGGTGATGTCGCAGTACATGCGCATGACGCGGCCTTCCGCCGGGCGCCAGGGCAGGATGGTCATGGTGTCCGGGTCGGGCCACAGCACCAGATCGCTCTCCTCCGTGTTCATGAACCCGGCGATGGAGCTGCCGTCAAAGCAGATACCGTATTCAAACACACGGGGCAGTTCACTGGAATAGACCGAAATGTTCTTCTGGTTGCCGAAAATATCGCAGAAGGCCAGGCGCACAAACTTGACGTCGTTGTCTTCCACGTAATTCAGGATGTCCTGGGCGGTGTGTTTCATACAAAAACCTCCGGGGGCTAACCCCAAAACTCGAAAGGCCCGCCGTAGGGGCGGGCCTTTCGAGCTGGTGTAAGAATTTAGGAAAGGGAAAATCTTAGTGACAGCGGCGGCCCGTTATTCGGTGTAGAACAGCATGCGGCTGTAGCAGGGCAGGGGCCAGTACTCTTCGTCGCACATTTCTTCAGCCACGTCGGCAGCGGCGCGCAGGCGAGCCATGGCAGGCAGGACCTTGTCGTGGAAGGCGTGGGCCTTGGCGGCTTCGTCCTCCATGGCGCAGACCTCGTCGGTGAGGACCTTCAGGGCGTCGGCGGCATCGGACATCTCGTCGGTATACTTGGAGAGCTCGGTCAGCAGCTTGGTCTCCGCATGGGTGGAGATGGCTTCAGACACCGAGGTCTTGGCGGCGGCGGTGGCGGCCACATCGCCCATGTAGCTGGTGGCGGCGGGGATCAGCTGCTTGTTGGCCATCTTCAGCATGGTGCGGGCTTCGATGTTGATGATCTTGCTGTAATGCTCCATCTCCACTTCGTAGCGGGAGAGCATTTCGGTCTTGGTCAGCACGCCGAACTCTTCCATCAGGGCAATGTTCTTGGGGTCCTTCAGGGCGATCATGGCGTCCGGGGTGCTCTTCAGGTTGGGCAGACCGCGGCGCTCGGCTTCTTCTTCCCAGGCGGCGGAATAACCGTTGCCGTTGAAGATGACCCGGCGGTGGTCGTTCAGAGTCTGCTTGACCCAGGCAGCCGCAGCGCACTCAAAGTCGGCGGCGTTCTCGGTGGCGGTGCAGAAATCCTTCAGTTCCTTGGCCACGGCGGTGTTCAGGATGGAGTTGGCGTCGGACAGGTTCTCGGTGGAACCGGGCATACGGAACTCGAACTTGTTGCCGGTGAAGGCGAAGGGAGAGGTACGGTTGCGGTCGGTGGTGTCCTTGCTGAACTTGGGCAGAACGTCCACGCCCAGGTCCATCTTCATCTTCACGGGACCGGCGTAGGGAGAATCGGAGCAGATGGCGTCGATGACGGCTTCCAGCTCTTCGCCCACGAAGATGGAGATGATGGCCGGCGGAGCCTCGTTGGCGCCCAGACGATGGTCGTTGCCGGGGGTAGCCACGGAGGT
>CALXHS010000049.1 GCA_944388165.1 uncultured Gemmiger sp.
GGCAAGGTGCCCAGCCAGCTGGTCATTGAAAAGGGCATCCGCCACATCTGCCACTATGAGACGGGCTACGGGTCCATCTCCCTGGGGGTGGCGGCCGACGTGATCGAGCTGCTGCTGGATGAGAACGGCGGCCGGCTGAAGTTCAGCTACACCCTGGATTCCGGGGGCGAGAACTTCATCAGCCGCAATCTGGTGGACATCACGGTGGAACAGCTGCCCACCGAAGTGGAAGAATAAGGGTATTCCGGTTTTTTGGATTTTTTGAGTGAAAACGGAGGTTTCAAACATGAAGTACGAACACTACAACCCCCGCCAGGCCGCCCTGGACGCGGCCCGGGGTCTGCTGCAGAACGCCGCCGAGTCCGCCATGGATTCCGGCGCACTGCCCCGCGCCGAGCTGCCCGCCTACATTGTGGAGATTCCGGCAGACGTGAAGAACGGCGATGTGGCCTGCAACCTGGCCATGGCCGGTGCGCGTGTGTTCCATAAAGCCCCCCGGCAGATCGCCGAGGCCATTGTGGGCTGCCTGGACCTGGCCGGCTCCCCCTTTGCCCGGGCGGAGATCGCCGGTCCCGGCTTCATCAAGCTGTATCTGGGGACCGGCTGGTTCACCGATGTGGTCCGTGCCGCCTGCTCCCAGCCGGAATACGGCCGCACCCTGGCCGGTGCCGGCAAGAAATACAATGTGGAATTCGTTTCCGCCAACCCCACCGGCCCCATGCACATGGGCAACGCCCGGGGCGGCGCCCTGGGCGACTGCCTGGCCGCCTGCCTGGACTGGGCCGGCTACGATGTGACCCGGGAATTCTACATCAACGACGCAGGCAACCAGATCCAGAAGTTCGGCAAGAGCCTGGCCATCCGGTATCTGCAGCTGTTCAAGGGGGAGGAAGCCTGCCCCCTGCCCCAGGAATGCTACCAGGGCGCCGACATCATTGAGCACGCCAAGAACTTTGCCGCCGAGCACGGCGACGCCTATGTGAACGCCGACTTTGAGGAACTGAAGCAGGCCATCACCGACTACGCCCTGCCCAAGAACATCGAGGGCCTGCAGCGGGATCTGGGCAAATACCGCATCACCTACGATGTATGGTTCCATGAAAGCACCCTGCACGAGTCCGGCGCGGTGAAGGCCGTGGTGGACAAGCTGCTGGAGTCCGGCGCCTGCTACAAGGCCGAGGACGGCGCCATCATGTACAAGAGCGCCCAGTTTGCCGCCAAGTACGGCGTGGCCAACAAGCGCAAGACCACCGACGGCACCGAGGAGGAGGCCAAGGACGAGGTGCTGGTGCGTGCCAACGGCATTCCCACTTATTTTGCCGCCGACATCGCCTACCATTACAACAAGCTGGCCGTGCGGGGCTTTGACAAGGCCATCGACGTGTGGGGCGCCGACCACCACGGCCACGTGGCCCGCATGAAGGGCGCCATGGACGCCGTGGGTCTGGACGGCGAACGGCTGGACGTGGTGCTGATGCAGATGGTCAACCTGATGCGCGACGGCAAGCCCGTGCGTATGTCCAAGCGTACCGGCAAGGCCATCACCCTGACCGACCTGCTGGACGAGGTGCCCATCGATTCCGCCCGCTTCTTCTTCAACCAGCGGGAAAGCACCTCCACTCTGGACTTTGACCTGGACCTGGCCGTGCGCAACGACAGCGAGAACCCCGTCTACTACGTGCAGTACGCCCACGCCCGCATCTGCTCCATCCTGAAGAAGCTGGAGAGCGAGGGCATCGCTTTCCGCGGCATGGAAGCCGTGGACGCCGCCGTGCTCACCGACGCCAGCGAGCAGGCCCTGATCCGTCTGCTGGCGGCCTTCCCCGCCGAGATCGCCGCCGCGGCCGAGAAGTACGACCCGGCCCGCATCACCCGCTTTGTCATCGACCTGGCCAGCGCCTTCCACCGCTTCTACAATTCCTGCCGCATCCTGGGCACCGAAGACCAGGTGCAGCAGGGCCGCATCGCCCTTTGCCTGGCTGTGCGCGGTGTGATCCACAACGTGCTGACCATGTTCAAGATCAACGCTCCCGAAAGCATGTGAATCTTTCCGGCGGGCCCTGCCGCCGGTGGATGTATAAAAAAGCGAAGGAGGATTCCCTATGAAAACCTGTCCCCGCTGCGGCACTTCCTGTGCCGACAATGACCGTTTCTGCCCCAACTGCGGCCAGCCCATCCCCGAAGACACGGCCCCCAACAACGACCAGGGTCCCCGCTATGAACAGGCCCCGCCCCCGCCGTACAACGCCTACCAGCCCGGCTACCAGCGCCCCACCCGCAGCGTGGCCCTGGCCATCGTGCTGAGCATCATCACCTGCGGCATCTACGGCATCTACTGGTTTGTGGTGCTCAACGATGAGATCAACGCTCTGACCGGCGACGCCAGCGCCCCCAGCGGCATTGTGGTGTTCCTGCTGAGTTTGGTCACCTGCGGTATTTACGGTATCTACTGGGCCTATGTGATGGGCCGCAAGGTGGCTTACCTCAACCGCACGGCGGACAGCGGCATCATCAACCTGATCATTGCCCTGTTCGGGTTCCAGATCATCAACCTGGCCCTGTTCCAGGATGCTGTCAACCATTACGCCGGCTAAGCGCCGCAAACTGCGCACCCTGGCGCTGGTATGCGGTATCGGGGCCGTATACGCGGCGTTTGCCGCCCGCTTCGGCGGGATTCCCTGCCCCATCCGGCTGGTGACCGGGCTGAAATGTCCGGGGTGCGGAGTGACAACCCTGCTGCTGCACCTTCTGCGGGGCGACTGGGCAGGCGCTTTTACCGCCAATCCCTTTCTGCTGGCCACATCACCGCTGCTGGCGGCGATCCTGTGGCGTTTTTGGTGGGAAGACACCCGCCCCGGCAAAACCTGGCAGATCACGGCGGTCGTGTACATTGCCACACTGCTGATCTGGGGTGTTGCCCGCAATTTCTGCGGTCTATAATCAAAAAAACGGGATGCAGACCCTTGGTTCAAGGGCTGCATCCCGTTTTTAGGTACACCGAACATATTTATTATACTACATCCGTCAATGCATTATCCATCCATAACATGAACAAATATTTCATTTCAGCTTTGGCGTTTCTGCGAATGGACGGGATGGGACCCCTGTGATATAGTATAGTCACAGAAAGAAAACAGCCGGAGATAAGGAACCACAGAAAGTTCCAAGTAAGCCACTTTCAAAAGAAACCGAAAAAGGCACGGATCAATCTTTCGACAGCTTACAGAAGATTTCTCTAAAGTTTGAACACCCGGATCAGAACCTGATGGTTCAGAAAAAGGGAACGCAGCTTCAAAGGGAACACTGTAAGGACTCCGTAAAGAAGAAGCCGCAGAGCCGTCGGAAAACTTGAAAGACGTGTAAAGGCTAGGCCGGCAGGATTCGTAGGAAAGGAGGCTCAGCCCGATGGCAAACTTTAAAGATCCCATTCATCACCGGCGGGCCTGGGCCTGCTGAAGAAAAACGAACCACATTAACAGCCGCAGGTCATTACCTGTAAAAGAAGCATAAACCGATGATCGGTTCGTATAATAGAGATCAGCAGACCCAGGGCCCGTCAAAGTTAGGACCCCAGCGTTTCGAATAGATTAGATGAAAGGAACGTAAAGCCTGACCTCAATGGCCGGTGTTTCCGAAAAAAAATCCGTAAGGATCAGCTGAAACGGGATCTTCTCAGATTCCAAAGCGTTTTTCTAAAAAAATCTTTCCTTAAAAAAGAAAGAAACAACGGTAAGAAAAGAAAACGCTGATAAAACTTCAACGGAAACCATAAGGGCCGAAAGTATCCAAGATACGAATGGTTCGGATCGCAAGATCCAATCTCCTATATTCGATCTTCATCTAACCAAACAGGAGATACGCCAATGTACAACTGATAAAGAGGATGCATCCTCTGGCAGTAGACCCCTACCCGTAAACCTCAGTGATCAGCAATCTGTTCAAACCGTTCTTTGGCAACCAACGCTTTCAAGAGTTACCCCCACGCAAAAGGTTTTGCGTACAGACCGCACGAGATCAACCCAGACAAAATTGGATCGTTACCCATAGGATGTTGTGAAAGGTTCCGTTCAGGAATACCGCACATAATATCACCAGATGGAAACCGAAACAAACTTGAATGGCCGGCCATCCTGACAGGTAAGGAAGGCGAAATTGATTTAGTTGCTTACGCAGATCCCGGGATATCATCCAAGACCTCTTTTAAGCGAAGACCCCAAGTTCCAATGGCAGACCCTGAAATCCGATCGATCGGATCACTGAAACCACTTTCGAAACGGAGCGGATTTGATCCTTCCCCAGTTTTGGATACAAAGATCCGCATACAACGAATACCAGGGTATGAGGCTATGACTCCAATCAAGTAGTACCGCCCCGGCGCACCAACCACGGTGCGCCGGGGCTTTTTCTTTTTGTTTTCCTTTCCCTTCCCCGGTTGCATAATCGGCCGCCGGGCGATATAATAGAAACGTACGCTTAAAATGGGAGGGGTGTGTATGGAACAAACCAAACCGAAACGTCCGGTGCTGGGTATTCTGGGCGGGCTGGGGCCCGCGGCCAGCTGCTATCTGTACCAGATGCTCATTGACCACACCCCCGCCGTGCGGGACCAGGACCACATCGACCTGGTGCTGTCCTCCCGGGCATCCACCCCCGACCGCACCGCCTTTATCCTGGGCAAAAGCGACGAGGACCCCTTCACGGTGATGGAACAGGATGGCGAAAGCCTGGTGGCCTACGGCGCCACCGTGCTGGCCATCCCCTGCAACACCGCCCATTATTTTTACGACCGCCTGGCCGCGGCCCTGCCGGTGCCGGTGCTGAACATGCCCCGGCTGACGGTGTCCGAAGCCAAAGCGGCGGAATGCCGCAAGCTGGGCATCCTGGCCACCGACGGCACCCTGCAGGCCGAAACCTACCAGATCATGTGCCAGCAAGCCGGGCTGCCCTGGGCTGTCCCCTCCCCCGCCGCACAGGCCGGGGTGATGTCGGTGATCTATGACCAGATCAAGAAAGGCCGCCGGGCGGACATGACTGTGTTCAACGCCGCGGTAAAGGACCTGAAAGCCCAGGGCTGCGACATGGCCGTGCTGGGCTGCACCGAACTGAGTCTGGTCAAGCGGGATGAAGGGCTGGGCTCCTTCTTCCTGGACAGCACCGAGGTGCTCTGCCGCCACGCTTTGCTTGCCTGCGGGGTCCAGCCCGTGGGCTTTGATGACAAGACGGGAGGTGCGCTGTGAAAGCAAGTCCCAAGTGCCGCCAGCCCGGGTTCCGAATGTGACCGCCGGGAGAAGGCTTGGCAGAACAGATACAAAGATTTTGTAAGGAAAGGGATGTTTCCCCCATGGAAAACAAGAAATTTTACATCACCACCCCCATCTACTACCCCAGCGACAAGCTGCACATCGGCCACAGCTACACCACCGTGGCCTGCGACGCCCTGGCCCGGTACAAGCGCGCCAAGGGCTATGACGTCATGTTCCTGACCGGCACCGACGAGCATGGCCAGAAGATCCAGGACAAGGCCGCCGACAAGGGCGTGACCCCGAAAGAGTACGTGGACGCTATCGTGGCCACCGTCAAGGATCTGTGGCAGACCATGGATGTCAGCTACGACCGCTTCATCCGCACCACCGACGACTACCACGTACAGAGCGTGCAGAAGATCTTCACCGCCCTGTACGAGAAGGGCGACATCTACAAGAGCACCTACAAGGGCATGTACTGCAAGCCCTGCGAGAGCTTCTGGACCGAAGCCCAGCTGAAGGACGGCTGCTGCCCCGACTGCGGCGGCCCCGTCTACGAAGCCGAGGAGGAAGCCTACTTCTTCAAGACCAGCAAGTACGCCGACCGGCTGCTGCAGTGGTATGAAGACCACCCCGACTTCATCCAGCCTGCCACCCGCAAGAACGAGATGATTGCCTTCATCAAGCAGGGCCTGCAGGACACCTGCGTGTCCCGCACCAGCGTGTCCTGGGGCATTCCGGTTCCCTTTGACACCAAGCACACCATCTACGTCTGGATCGACGCCCTCTCCAACTATATCACCGCCCTGGGCTACGGCAACAACACCTACCACGACTACGACAAGTACTGGCCGGCGGACGTGCACATGGTGGGCAAGGAGATCCTGCGTTTCCACACCATCATCTGGCCCGCCATGCTCATGGCGCTGGATCTGCCTCTGCCCAAGAAGGTCTTCGGCCACGGCTGGCTGCTGCTGGGCGGCGGCAAGATGAGCAAGAGCAAGGGCAACGTGGTGGACCCCGTGACCCTGTGCGACCGCTACGGTGTGGACGCCGTGCGCTACTTCCTGCTGCGGGAAGTGCCCTTCGGCAATGACGGTTCCTTCACCAACGAAGCCCTCATCAACCGCATCAACACCGACCTGGCCAACGACCTGGGCAACCTGCTGTCCCGCACCGTGGCCATGTGCGAAAAGTACTTCGGCGGCACCGTGACCAACGCCCCCATCGACGAGGCCCTGGCCACCATGATGGCCGAACTGCCCGGCAAGGTGGACGCCGCCATGGAAGCCCTGGACGTGCCCACCGCCCTGATCCACATCTTTGAGCTGGTGCAGCGCGCCAACAAGTACATCGACGAGACCGCCCCCTGGGTGCTGGCCAAGAACGAAGCCGACCATCCCCGCCTGAACGCAGTGCTCTTCAACCTGTGCAGCGCCCTGGAACTGGTGGCCGCCCTGCTGCAGCCCTACCTGCCCAACACCGCCCCCAAGATGGCGGAACAGCTGGGCGTGAGCGCCGACGAGCTGAACACCCTGCTGCGTGACGACACCATGGGCAGCCTGCGCAGCGCCTACACCGTGCACAAGGGCGACGCCCTGTTCCCCCGCATCGACGTGAAGGCGGAGATCGCCTATCTGGAAGCGGAGGATGCCAAGCGCAAGGCCGCTGCCGAAGCCAAGGCCGCTGAGGCTGCCAAGGCGGAAGCCCACAAGGCCGAAGCGGTGGCCGAGATCACCGATCACGAGGAAGAGATCGACTTCGATACCTTCTGCAAGGTAGAGCTGCGTGTGGCCGAAGTGCGCGCCTGCGAGACCATGAAGGAGAGCAAGAAGCTGCTGCACCTGACTGTCTTCGACGGTGAGAAGGAGCGCTGCATCCTCTCCGGCATTGCCAAGTGGTACAAGCCGGAAGACCTCATCGGCAAGCGCGTGCCCATCGTGGCCAACCTGGTCCCCCGCCCCATGATGAAGGGCAAGTATGTCAGCGAAGGCATGATCCTGGCCGCTGACACCGCCGACGGCGGCTGTGCCATCGCCTTCTACGGCGACGACGTGCCCGTGGGCACCCGCATCCACTGATCCCCGCACGCAGCGGCCCTTGCGGTAACAGGCCCTGCCTGCATACCCGGCCCGGCCGGGAATACAGACAAGGAAAGGGTATCGTCTTGGAAACCAAACCCATACAGAAATCGCGCCTGGATGCGCTTTTCTCCATTCCGGCCGCCGCGGTAGCCCTGGCCGTCCTCTGCAACCTGCTCTGGGGTTCGGCCTTCCCCTTTATCAAGATGGGCTACCGTCTCTTCGTCATTGATTCCGCCGACACTGCCTCCATCCTCTGCTTCGCGGGCGTGCGGTTCATGATGGGCAGCCTGCTGGTCTGGATCTTCGGCTCTCTCATGGAGCGCCGTCCCCTGCCCTTGCCCCGGGGCAAGGTGCTGGGCGAATGCTGCGCCCTGGGCCTGTGGCAGACCGCTTTACAGTATTTCTTCTACTATTCTGCCGTGGCCCAGCTGACCGGGTCCTTCGGCGGCATCCTGAACAGCACCCAGAGCTTTATGGGCGTGATCCTGGCCCATTTCCTCTACGGTGCCGCCGACCGCATGACCTCCCGCAAAGCCCTTGGCTGTGTGCTGGGCTTCGGCGGTGTGCTGGTGGCCACCCTGGGCAACCACGGCGGCGGCAGCGCCTGGGGCATCTCGGCCATGCTCATCGCTTCGGCGGTGTTTGCCGCGGCCGGGCCCTGGAACAAATCCGTGACCCGGAAAGCGGACAGCTTCTCGGTCTGCTGCATCAACCTGGGCGCCGGCGGCCTGGCCCTGGCGCTGCTGGGTTTTGCCATGGGCGGGCGGCTTTCGCCCCAGAGTCCCCTGGCGGTACCGGTGCTGCTCTACCTGGCCTTTATCTCCGGCGCCGGGTATGTGCTGTGGGCCCTGCTCATGAAGAACAACCCCGTCAGCCGCATCAGCGTCTTTGGCCTGCTGATTCCGGTGGTCAACACCCTGCTTTCGGCAGTGCTCAACGCCGAGCCGCTCTTTGAGTGGAACTATCTGGCGGCGCTGGTGCTGGTGTGCGGCGGTATCTTCCTGGTGAACAAGCCCAAAAAGACCGCCTGAAAATACGAGGTTACTCTATGACCAACATTTTTGATACCCACGCCCACTATTCCTCCCGGCAGTTTGAGGCCGACCGGGCCGAACTGCTGGGCCAGGCCCTGCCCCAGGGCGGGGTGGTGGGGGTGCTGGAATGTGCCACCCACTCCGGGGACGCCCCCCGGGTGCTGGAACTGGCCCGCACCTACCCGTACGTCCACGCGGCCCTGGGTATCCACCCGGAAAGCCTGGGCGAGGAGGATGCCCCCACCGTGGCCGTCTATCACGGCGACTGGCGGGCAGAACTGAATGCCATGCGCCCCCTGTACGAGGACAAGGCCGTGGTTGCGGTGGGCGAGATCGGGCTGGACCATCACTGGCCCCTGCCTGCCCGGGAACAGTACGAACTGTTTGAAGCCCAGTTGCAGCTGGCCGCCGAGCTGGACCTGCCGGTGTCTGTCCATGACCGGGAAGCCCACGCCGAGGTATACGAACTGCTGCGGAAGTACAAGCCCCGCGGGGTACTGCACTGTTACAGCGGCAGCGCCGAGGACGCCGCCTGGCTCACCGATATGGGCCTGTGTCTTGGCTTCGGCGGGGCGGTGACCTACAAGGGGGCCAAGCGGGCCGCCAAGGTGCTGGCCGCCATCCCCCATGAGTTTGCCCTGCTGGAAACCGACTGCCCTTATATGGCGCCGGAACCGGTGCGCGGCCGCCGCAACGACAGCCGCAATATTGCCCACGTAGCCGCCTACATCGGCGGACTGTGGGAGATGGCCCCCCAGGCGGTGCTGGACCAATGTGCCGCCAACGCACGCCGGGTGTTCGGCGTGGAATGACCTACAAATAATATACAAAATGTATATTATCATAAAACATCAACAGGAGTGTATCACTATGAAAGCTCGCATCCCCACCCATCGTGAATTCATCATCGACTTCCCGAAGGATATGGACCCCGCCAAGGCCGACGAAGGCTGGGCCAAGCTGACCCAGATTGTGGAAGACTACAAGAAGGCCCACAACGGCCAGAGCGTGTACGCCCCCACCTTCATTGAGGACTGCGAACCCGCCGTCAAGGCCCTGCAGGAAGAGTACGGCTTCACCTACACCGTGCAGCAGGTGCGCTGATTCATCTGCATTTTCGGCTCCCAGCAATGGGGGCCGTTTTTTGTATGGTTTTCAGGGCATTTCCTGATACTTTCTACACAAACGGCTGTTAGCATACAGGTATCCTGAATGAAAAGAGAGGTTTCTTTCCCATGCTGACAACACAAAAACGGGGGCTGGACGGCACCGCCCTCAAGACCATCGCCCTGGTGCTGATGGTGATGGACCACATCCACTATTTCTTTGCCTTTACCGGGCTGGTGCCGGAATGGTTCTCCATGCTGGGGCGGCTGTCCGCTCCCCTCTTCCTCTTCTGCGTCGTGGAGGGCTTCGCCCACACCCATGACCGCAAGCACTATTTTCTGCGCATGTGGGGCATCGGCTCCGGGATGGGGCTGCTGACCTTTTTGATGATGTATGTGGGGGTACTGCGCCGCCCGGACGGGTTCTATCCCCTCAACGGCATCTTCCTGAACTTCGTCATCCTCTGCGTGGTGTGGCAGGGCATCGACTGGCTGCGGCAGGGCCGGTATATCCGGGGCCTGCTGGCTACTTTCGGTCCGGTTCTTTGGGGCTTCGGGGTCGTCATGCTGGCATCGGTTCCGGGGCTTGCCACCCCCGCGGTGTTCCTGGGCAGCACGGTGCTGCCCGCCTGGGTCTGCGTCACCGACGGCGGTCCCATGTACCTGGTGGGCGGGGTCATTCTGTATCTCTTCCGGGACAAGCGGGGCTTTCAGCTGGCCGCCTGGGCGGTATGGACCTTCGGCATGGAATTTCTGGCCGTCTGGATGATGGTGCGCAGCCAGCCCGGTTTCTCCTTTTCCCAGATGTTCACCGTCTATTATGAGTGGTTCAGCGTCGCCGCGGCCGTGCTCATGGCCCTGTACAACGGCCGCCGGGGCGCGGGGCACAAGCAGCTTTTCTACTGGTTCTATCCCACCCATGTGTATCTGCTGTATGCAATCTCCTGGGCGGTCTGCGCGGCAATGGGGGCAGTATAAATGGCAAATATTCTGGCTGTGGATGACGACCGGGAAGTCTGCGCCCTGCTGCAGACAGCTTTGCAGAGAGACGGGCACCGGGTGCGCACCTGTGAGGAAGGCGCCGCCGTGACCCCTGAGCTTTGCCGCTGGGCGGACTGCATCCTGCTGGATGTGATGATGCCCGGAGAGGACGGGGTGGCTCTCTGCCGCCGCATCCGGGGACTGACCGGGGCGCCCATCCTCTTCCTCACCGCCAAAGACAGCGAGGCGGATGTACTGAAGGGCCTGGCCGCCGGCGGGGACGATTATCTGCGCAAGCCCTTCGGGGTAGCGGAACTGCGGGCCCGGGTGAATGCCCACCTGCGCCGCCAGCAGCGGGGTCCCGGCCCCGCCGACCGGCTGCTGCGGGGGGCCTTTGCCCTGGACATGGCCGCCCGGGTACTTTACGCCGGAGATGTGCCCCTTCACCTGACCCGGGCGGAGTATGCCATCTGCGAGTATCTGACCCTGCATCCGGGGCGGACCTTCTCCAAGGAGCAGATTTACGAGGCGGTGTTCGGCTTTGATGGCACCGCCGACGAGCGAGCGGTCACCGAACACGTGAAAAACATCCGGGCCAAGCTGCGGGCCGCCGCGCCGGATTCCGACCCCATCGAAACGGTGTGGGGCATCGGGTACCGGTGGAAAGGATGAAAAAGGAGATGTGGGCGATGAAAAAGACCATAAGCCTGCGGGCGCTTTTGTTCCGCTATCTGCTTTCCACCGCCGTGCTCTGCCTGGGGCTGGGGCTCGTGTGGCTGTTCGGCTTCGGTATCCTGCTGAACTGCGGGTTCCTTCTGCCCGCTTCCTCTGCCGCCGAAGCCTGCAGTCGGACCGCCGCCCAGGTTTTGCCCGAAATGACCGCCGACACCTTCGACGAGACCCGGCTGGACCCGCTGTGCCGGTACGCCCTCTTCCCCGCCCGGGATTCCATTGCCGTGCTGGACACCAACATGGACGACTGGCACCTGGAACGGGCGCTGAACGCCAAGATGGGCGGGTCGGGGAATCTGGGCTACACCCAGTATCACATCCAGACCACGCTGGCGGACGGGTCGGTGTGTCTTTTGCAATACGATTACTCGGTGCCCTATGCCGATGCCCGGCTGCAGCAGAAACTGCCGGATTTCCAGAGCTGCTACATCGCCCTGTTGGCGGCAGCCCTGATTTTGACTGCCTGGTGCAACACCCGCCGCACCGCCCGGCGCATTTCCGCCGATACCACCCGGCTGCAGCAAGCCTGCGGCCGCATCATGGACGGCGAACTGGAAGGCGAGGCTTTCGGCAGAGCCCGCATCCGGGAACTGGATGCCGCCCTGGCTGCCATGCAGACTCTGCGGGAGCATCTGGCCCAGAGCCTGCGGGACCAGTGGGGCGCCGAAGAACAGCGGGCGGAACAGATCGCCGCTTTGAGCCATGACCTGAAAACGCCGCTGACGGTGATCTCCGGCCATGCCGACCTGCTGCTGGAGGAGGACCTGCCGCCCCAGGCCCGGGAGAGCGCGGCGGCGGTGCGCCGGGGATGCGATACCGCCGTGGGCTGTCTGGCGGACCTGCGGGCGGCCGCCGCACCGGGTGCCGCTGCCCATGAACCCAAGGAACTACTGGACGCGGCGGAGTTTCTGGCCCGGCGTGGGGAATCCGGCCGGGCTTTGTGCACCGGGGCAGGTCGAAAGTTCCGCCTGCTGAACCGCCTGCCCGCCGGGACCCGGCTGCAGGTGCAGCCCCACCGGATGGCCCGGGCGGTGGAAAACCTGCTGGACAACGCCGTCCGCTTTGCCCCGCCGGGGGGCACCGTCACGCTGGAGGCCCGGCTGGAAGATCATCGGCTGGTGTTCGGGGTGACCGATACCGGGCCGGGATTTTCCCCCGAAGCCCTGCGCAAAGCCGGGCGGCTGCTGTATACCGGCGATGCCGCCCGCCACGACGCCCACCAGGGTCTTGGGCTGTACACCGCACGGCAGGTGGCCGTGGCCCACGGCGGCGGATTGGACCTGCGCAACGCCCCCACAGGCGGCGGATGTGCCGAACTCTGGCTGCCGGCGGCGGTCTGCCGCTGACTTCGCCGGGCAAAAAGGCTTGTAAAAAAAAAAAAATGGTGGTATACTATCCACAATTCACCGGTCAAAAGCGCCGGTACAGAAGAGAGGGACATCGAATGGCACTTTTCCGTCATCTGCTGCCGGTTCTGGCCGGTGCGGCGTTGGGCTGTGCAGCCACTTTGCTGGCACAGCGCTATTCTGAAAACAGCGAGCACGAGCATATTGTGGGCCCGGAGGCATTTGATGACGATGCCGCCGAGCCCGTTACCGACGCGCCTGAAACCGCGGAAACCCCGGCCAGCGCAAGCGCCGAGGTGTATATCCCGGTGCCGGACAACAGCTCGCCCAACCCCAACCCCGTGCAGGACCACACCGACCCCGCTCCCACCGTGGACGGCAAGATCGACCCCACCGGCATTGCCAAGGCCGAAGATTTTGCCGACTGGGACGAGATGGGCTGCCAGGGCTGATCCCCAAAAAAGCTGCGATCCTTTTAAGCAGGCGCGTTTTCCCGTTTACGATGATGTGAATGGGAATACTGCGCCTGCTTTTTTGTATTTTTATAAAAGAGCGCCGCTCTTTACAACTTTACCGCGCTAAAGTATAATGAAACCATCTTTTTTGCATGGGTATGTGAGGTATCGTTTTATGGAATTGGATCTGAACCGTTTTTCCCCCGCTGAACGCTGCACCTTGCAGCTGCGGGCTTTGTATGAAGATGCCGGGTACCGCAAATTCCGCTGCGCCCGGTTTGAGGAGTATTCCCTGTATCAGCAGAACCAGAAGTTTCTGTCTGACGCCCAGGTCATCACCTTCACCGATCTGGACGGCAAGCTGCGGGCCATCCGCCCGGACGTGACCCTCTCCATTGCCAAGAACGCCCAGCCCGCCCCCGGCGAGTGCAAACGTTACTATTACACCGAACAGGTCTGCCGCCCCAGCCGGGAAAGCCACACCTTTGCCGAGATCAGCCAGATGGGTCTGGAGTGCATCGGCGCGGTGGACGCCGCCCGTCAGGCGGAAGTGGTACAGCTGGCGGTGGACAGCCTGAACACCCTGGGCACCCGCACCTTCCTGGAAGTTAGCCACATGGGGTATCTCACCGGGCTGCTGGACGCCTTGGCGGTGGACGCCGCTGCCCGGCCCCGGCTGCTGGAACTTCTGCGGGATAAAAACGCCCATGAGCTGCGCCAGGCCGCCCTGGCCGCGGGGCTGGACGAAGAAGCCGCCGAAGCCCTCTGCGCCTTGCTGAGCCTGCACGGCCCCTTTGAGACCGCCCTGGCCGAAGCCCGCACCCGCTGCCGCAGCGATGTCCAGGCCGCGGCCCTGGACGAACTGGAAGCCCTCTACGCCGGGCTGGGGGATGCCGCCGCCACCGTGCGGCTGGACCTGAGCCTGGCCGGTGACATGGAATATTACAACGGCCTGGTATTCACCGGCTACGCCGCCGGGGCCGCCCGGGCGGTGCTGAAGGGCGGGCGGTACGACCTGCTGGCCCGGCGCTTCACCCCCGACGCCTGTGCCCTGGGCTTCGCCCTCTATCTGGATGAGCTGGAACGGCTGGCTCCCAGCGCCCAGGCCGAACCGGATACCTGGCTGAACATCGCCCTGCCCAAGGGACGTCTGGGCGACAAGGCTTACGGCCTGCTGGCTCAGGCCGGGTACGGCTGCACCGAGGATTACAACGAGACCCGCAAGCTGGTGGTGGAGAACCCCGACGCCAAGGTGCGGTATTTCCTGGTCAAGCCCAGCGACGTGGCCATTTATGTGGAGCACGGCGCGGCGGACATCGGCATTGTGGGCAAGGACATTCTGGCCGAATCCGGCGCCGATGTGTATGAACTGATGGACACCGGCATGGGCAAGTGCCGCATGTGCGTGGCCGGGCCCAAAGACTTTGTGGACGACGAAAGCCGGGCACTGCGGGTGGCCACCAAGTTCGTTTCCATCGCCCGGGAACACTACGAAGCCCTGGGCCGTGACATCGACATCATCAAGCTGAACGGGTCCATCGAGCTGGCCCCCATCCTGGGGCTGTCCGACGTGATCGTGGACATTGTGGAGACCGGCACCACCCTGAAGGAAAACAACCTGGCCGTGCTGGAAGAGTTCATGCACATCAGCGCACGGTTCATTGCCAACCGCGCCAGCTATCAGTTCAAGTACCGCCAGCTCACCGAACTGCTGGCCAAGATGAAGGAGGCTCTCAAAGTATGATCCGTATTCTTTCTTTTGACGCTGTGCAGCCGGAGGAGATCCTGAACCGGGACATCCGCGCCGAAGCCGATGTGGAAGCCGTGGTGGACGGCATTATCGCCGATGTACGCACCCGGGGGGACGAAGCTCTGCGGGAGTACGCCAAAAAGTTTGACGGCGCCGACCTGGACAGCCTGCTGGTGACCAGGGAAGAGATCGACGAAGCCTTTGCCGCTGTGGGGGAGGATTTCCTCACCACCCTGCGCATGGCCGCCGCCAACATCCGGGCTTTCCATGAACACCAGGTCCACAAGGATTTCGTCATCAACGACACCCCCGGCGTGGTGCTGGGGCAGAAATATACCCCCATCGAAAAGGCTGGTGTCTATGTGCCGGGCGGCACGGCGGCCTATCCTTCCACCGTGCTCATGGACGTGATCCCCGCCAAGGTGGCCGGGGTGCGTGAGATCGTCATGACCACCCCCGCCGGCAAAGACGGCAAGGTGAACCCCAATATCCTGGCCGCGGCAGCCGTGGCGGGCATCGACAAGATCGTCAAGTCCGGCGGCGCCCAGGCGGTGGCCGCCCTGGCCTACGGCACCGAGAGCGTGCCCGCCGTGGACAAGATCGTGGGTCCCGGCAACATCTATGTGGCCACCGCCAAGCGCAAGGTCTTCGGCAAGGTGGGCATCGACATGATCGCCGGGCCTTCGGAGATCCTGGTGCTGGCCGACGGCGGCTGCAACCCCGCCTGGGTAGCAGCGGACCTGCTGAGCCAGGCGGAACACGACAAGCTGGCCAGCGCTGTGCTGGTCACCGACAGCATGGACCTGGCCAAAGCGGTGCAGGCGGAACTGGAAGTGCAGATCCCCCAGCTGCCCCGCGCCGCCATTGCCCGGGAGAGCATCGACACCAATGGCAAGATCATCGTCACCGACGACCTGACCAAGGCGGTGGAAGCCGCCAACCTCATTGCCCCCGAACACCTGGAACTGTGCGTGGAGGACCCCTTCGCACTGCTGGGCCAGATCCGCAACGCGGGCAGCATCTTCATGGGCCGCAACGTGCCCGAAGCCCTGGGCGACTACTTCGCCGGGCCCAACCACACCCTGCCCACTTCCGGCACCGCCCGGTTCTCCAGCCCGCTGGGCGTGGATGATTTCGTCAAGAAATCCAGCTTCCTTTACTATACCCGGGAGGCCCTGGACCAGGTCCAGAGCCGCATCGCCGACTTTGCGGAGCGGGAGGGCCTGCACGCCCACGCCAAGAGCGTGACCATCCGCTATGAGGAGGCGGAACAATGAGCCGGTATTTCACCCCCACCCTGGCGGCGCTGGAGCCTTACACTCCCGGCGAGCAGCGCAAGATTCCCGATCTTGTGAAGCTCAACGCCAACGAGAACCCCTATCCCCCCTCCCCTGCCGTGGCCGCGGCCGTGGCGGGGGCTGTGGACGGACTGCGGCTGTACTGTGACCTGACCGAGGCCGACCTGTGCGCCGCCATCGCGGAGCAGGAGGGGCTGCCCGCCGACCACATCCTGTGCGGCAACGGCAGCGACGAAAACCTGCTGCTGGCCATCCGGGCTTTCTGCGACGAAAAAACGCCCCTGGCCTACGCGGACATTACATACAGCTTTTACCCGGTGCTCTGCCAGCTGCTGGGGGTGCCCGCCCACATTCTGCCGGTGCGGGAAGATTTTACTCTGGATCTGACCGATTACTATGACTTGGGGCAAACGATTGTCATTGCCAATCCCAACGCCCCCACCAGCCTGCTGGCCCCGGTGGCGGCCATTGAAGAGGTCATCCGCCGCAACCCGGACAACATCGTGATCGTGGACGAGGCTTACGTGGACTTTGCGGGGGAAGGCGCTTCCTGCCTGCCTCTGGTTCCCAAATACGACAACCTCATCGTAGTGCGCACCTTCTCCAAGTCCCGCAGTCTGGCGGGGGCCCGGCTGGGCTACTGCGCGGCACAGCCCACCCTGATCGCGGACATGAACCGTATCAAGTTCAGTTACAGCCCCTACAACATCAGTTCCCTGAACCAGGCCGCCGGAGCTGCCGCCATGAGGGACGACGCCTATTTCCGGGATACGGTGGAAAAGATCTGCCAGACCCGGGAAGAGACTGCCGAGGGCCTGCGGCAGCGGGGATTCACCGTGCTGGATTCGGCCACCAATTTCCTGTTTGCCAGCCCCGCCGAAAAACCGGCCAAGGAAATTTTTGAAGCCCTGCGGGAGCGCGGGGTGCTTATCCGGTATTTCTCGGCCCCGCGCATCGACAGCTGGCTGCGCATCACCATCGGCACGCCGGAACAGATGCAGCGGTTCTTTGACGAACTGGACAAGATTCTGCGCTGATACCAAGGAGGGGGAAGTATATGATCGCTATTGTGGATTACGGGGTGGGCAACCTGTTCAGCCTGGCTTCCAGCGTGAAAAGCCTGGGGGCCGAGGTCCGGGTGACCAACAAGGCCGAGGACCTGCGCCAGGCCACCCACATCCTGCTGCCTGGGGTGGGCGCTTTTGCGGACGCCGCCGCCAAGCTGAACGCCACCGGCCTGGTGCCGGTCTTGCGGGAAGAGACCCGGCACACCCCGCTGCTGGGCATCTGCCTGGGCATGCAGCTGCTGTTTGAAAAGAGTTGCGAATACGGCGAACACCAGGGCCTGGGCCTGGTGCCCGGGCAGGTCTGCCCCCTGGCGGAGGACCTGCAGGACCCCACTCTGAAGGTGCCCCACATCGGCTGGAACGCCCTGGACATCACCCCGGGGCGGGAGACCGACCCGCTGTTCAAGTATGTGAAGAACGGCGAATACGTCTATTACGTGCACAGCTACTACGCCAAGAACTGCGCACCCAACATCCTGGCCACCAGCGAATACAGCATTCCGGTGACCGGGGCGGTGCGGTCCGGCCTTGTGTACGGCACCCAGTTCCACCCCGAAAAATCCGGCGATACCGGCCTGCGGCTGCTGCGGGCCTTCGCAGAACTGTAAGGAGGTCCCGGCATGAAACTGTATCCTGCCATTGACCTGCGCGGCGGTCAGGCCGTGCGGCTGTATCAGGGCGACTACGACCAGATGACCGTCTATAACCCCGACCCCATGGCCCAGGCCAAAGCCTTTGCCGCCGCCGGGGCCAAGTACCTGCATGTGGTGGACCTGGACGGCGCCAAGGACGGCCTGGCCGTGAACTTTGCCACCATCCAGAGCATCACCGCCGCCGGAGACCTGTTTGTGGAAGTGGGCGGCGGCATCCGGGACCAGCAGCGCATCGAGGATTACCTCGCCTTGGGCGTGGGCCGCTGCATCCTGGGCACCGTGGCGGTGCGGGATTTTGATTTCACCGCCCGCATGGCCCGCACCTACGGCGACAAGATCGTGGTGGGCGTGGACATGAAAGACGGCTATGTGGCCGTGAGCGGCTGGAAGGAACTGACCCCCGAACCGGGGCTGGATTTCTGCCGCCGCTGCGCCGACGCCGGGGTAAAGGCCCTCATCGTCACCGATATCTCCCGGGACGGCACCATGCAGGGCACCAACATGCAGCTCTACCGGGATCTTTTGACCATCCCCAGGGTGGAGATCACCGCTTCCGGCGGCATTGCCCGCATGGAAGAACTGGACGAACTGCAGGCGATGGGCTGCCATGCGGCCATCCTGGGCAAATCCATCTACACCGGCGCCATCGACCTGGCACAGGCCGTGGCCCGCTTTGAAGACTGAAGGGGGCGGTATACATGGTCACAAAACGCATTATCCCCTGCCTGGACGTGAAAAACGGCCGGGTGGTGAAGGGTGTCAACTTTGAAGGGCTGAAGGACATGGCCGACCCGGTGGAAATGGCCCGCTACTACAACACCGCCGGGGCAGATGAACTGGTGTTCTACGACATCACCGCCAGCGTGGAGGGCCGTACCCTCTTCACCGACATTCTGCGCAAGGTGGCATCGGAAATTTTCATTCCCCTCACCGTGGGCGGCGGCATCAACACTCTGGAAGATTTTGACCGGGTGCTGAAATGCGGCGCCGACAAGGTCAGCGTCAATTCCGGCGCCATCAAGAACCCGGCCATCATCTCGGCGGCCGCCCAGCGCTACGGCGACCAGTGCGTGGTGCTTTCGGCGGACATCAAACGGGTGGACGGGCATTTCCGCCTGTTTGCCAAGGGCGGCCGGGAAAACACCGGCATCGACGCCCTGGACTGGCTGGAACAGGGGGTGCGCAACGGTGCCGGGGAACTGGTGGTCAACTCCATCGACACAGACGGCGTGAAGAACGGTTTTGACCTGGAACTGCTGGACGAGGTGGCCAAGCGGTGTGCCGTGCCCATCATTGCTTCCGGCGGGGCCGGCTGCAAGGAAGATTTTCTGGAGCTGTTCCGCAACCATCCCAAGGTGGACGCCGGTCTGGCGGCTTCCATCTTCCATTCCAAACAGGTGGATATCCGCGACCTGAAAGGATATCTGCGCCAAAACGGGGTGGAGATGCGTCTTTGACCCCTCTCCCCTCTTGCAAAATGACCGCCGGCGAGGTACACTATATGTATCTCATATTTATAATGAGCAGGAGTTTTTTCTCATGGAATATACCGAAACTTCCCGTACCCTGAAATTTGACGAAAATGGCCTGATCCCCGCCATCGTGCAGGATCATTACACCAAAGAAGTACTGACCCTGGCGTACATGAACGCCGAGACCCTGGCCCTGACCATTGCGGAAGGGCGCACCGTCTTCTGGTCCCGCAGCCGTCAGGAGATCTGGCGCAAGGGCGAGACTTCCGGCAACGTGCAGCGGGTGGTGTCCATCACTGCCGACTGCGACAAGGACGCCCTGGTGGTGGAAGTGGTCAAGAACGGCCCCGCCTGCCATACCGGCGCGGAGAGCTGCTTCTTCAACCCGGTCTATGTTTCGGAGGAGCTCAAACAGTTCACCTGGCAGGGGCTGTATCACCTGATCGAGGGCCGCAAGACCGACCCCAAGGAAGGCAGCTACACCACCTATCTGTTTGACAAGGGCCTGGAAAAGATCCTGAAGAAAGTCGGCGAGGAGAGCACCGAAGTCATCATTGCGGGCGCCAAGCGCGACGTGGAAGAGACCATCTACGAGATCAGCGACCTGGCTTATCATGTCATGGTACTGATGATCGAGCTGGGCATCTCTGTGGAAGACATCACCCGTGAGCTGGAAAAGCGCCACGTGGTGGATCATAAAGTAAAACAGGAGAGGATGCAGTGATGGCTGACCAATACAAACTGAGTTCGGTGCATGTTCATTCCAAGCTGTGCGACGGCAAAAACACCCTGGACGAGATGGCGGTGACCGCCTGGCGTGCCGGGCTGAAGACCCTGGGTTTTTCCGGCCACAGCCACACCCCCTGTGATATCGAGTACTGCATGACCCAAAGCCGCACCGCGCTGTACAAGGCGCAGGTAGCCAAGCTGAAGGAGCGCTATGCGGGCAAGCTGGATATCCTGTGCGGGTTGGAATGGGACCTGTACAGCGACGACGACCCCACCGCTTACGATTACTTCATCGGCAGCGCCCACTATGTGCGCGGCCCCAAGACCGGCCGATATTATGAGATCGACTTCCGGGAGGCCGACCTGGCCGCCTGCATTCAGGACGATTTCGACGGCGACGGTCTGGCTGTTGTGGAAGCCTACTTCGACAACGTGCGCCAGGTGGCGGAGCACAAGCCCACCATTCTGGGCCACTTCGACCTGATCAAGAAGATCAACAAGGGTAACAAGTTCTTTGACGAGAGCAGCCCCCGCTACGTTGCCGCTGCCCGCGCCGCCCTGGAAGCGGCCGCCGCCAACGGCTGCGTGCTGGAGGTGAACACTTCCTCGGTGTACCGCGGTTACCGCGAGGATTACTTCCCCGGGGAAGAGATTCTGCGTGCCTGGAAGGAGATGGGCGGCGAGGTCATCATCACCGCCGACGCCCACGAAGCCAAGGCCCTGACCTTCGGCTTTGAGGAGGCCGCTGCCATGCTGAAAAAGCTGGGCTATGACCATGTCCAGGTGCTGGGCAAGGACGGCTTCACCCCCTGCGAGCTGTAATGTACCCCTGACAAACCAAATCCCCGCCGCAGGCACAACCCTTGCGGCGGGGATTTTTGTATATAGATCGGTCAGTCCGCCAGATCGAACTGGCAGGCAGCCATGGCCTGCAAAGCCGTGTTGTGGGAATCCGGGGTGACCCCGGCGCACAGGGCGGGCAGGATCTCGATAGGTGTTTCGGGGAAGAAGGCCCGCAGCACCATGGCGTTGGAGATGACGCAGATGTCGGTACAGACGCCGTAGACCCGGAACTTTTCCACATCGGCGCCGGTTTCGGTTAAAAACTTTCTCACCATTTCAGGAAGCGCCACAGACCCGAAGGTGGGCTTTTCCACCGTCACCTTGGCCGGGCAGCCGGGGGTCGTGCTTTCGGCCACCGCCGCCACCTCCGGCACCAGCTGCCACCCTTCGCTGCCCCGCAGACAGTGTTCCACCGGCAGTTTTTTGCCTTCCCGGGTGGAGAGGTAATCGGCCTGGTGGGTGTCCAGGGTGAAGAACAGGGCGTGCCCCTCTTCCGCCGCCTTCTGTGCCTCCCGGGCCAGCGGGCCCGAAATGGCCCGGGCTTCGGCGCTGCCCAGCGCCCCGGTGACAAAGTCGTTCTGCATGTCCACGATCACGTCAATGATGATTTTTTCCATGGCAGGTCCCCCCTGTTTTGTATAGTGTCGGCCTTTGGGAACAGTATACCACGCCTTTGCCCCGCAAAAAAGCCCCGCGCCTTCCGTCCATGACGAAAAAGCGCGGGTTATTGATGGTTTTTAGCGGAAATTACAGGTGCAGCACGCGATCCTTGATCTCGGCGGTGCGGCCCTGGTTCCAGAACTGGGTGCCGATGTAACCGCAGGTACGGCGGGCCACGTTCAGCTTGTTCTGGTCACGGTTGTGGCAGTGGGGGCACTCCCACACCAGCTTGCCGTCATCCTCCACGATCTGGATCTCGCCGTCGAAGCCGCAGACCTGGCAGTAGTCGCTCTTGGTGTTCAGTTCGGCGTACATGATGTTCTCATAGATGAACTGCATGACCCGGATGACCGCAGCCAGGTTATCCTGCATGTTGGGCACTTCCACATAGCTGATAGCGCCGCCCGGAGACAGACGCTGGAAGTCGCTCTCAAATTTCAGCTTGGTGAAAGCATCAATGTCTTCGGCCACATGGACGTGGTAGGAGTTGGTGATATAGTTGCGGTCGGTGATGCCGGGCACGATGCCGAAGCGCTTCTGCAGGCACTTGGCAAACTTGTAGGTGGTGGATTCCAGCGGGGTGCCATACAGGCTGAAGTCGATGTTGGACTCCGCCTTCCACTTGGAGCAGGCATCGTTCATATGCTGCATGACGCTCAGGGCAAAGGGCTTGGCGGCCGGGTCGGTGTGGCTCTTACCGGTCATATACTTGCAGCACTCATACAGGCCCGCGTAACCCAGACTGATGGTGGAGTAACCGCCGTACAGCAGCTTGTCGATGGGCTCGCCCTTCTCCAGGCGGGCCAGGGCGCCGTACTGCCACAGGATGGGCGCGGCGTCGGACAGGGTGCCCTTTAGGCGGTTGTGACGGCACATGAGGGCTTCATGGCAGAGTTCCAGGCGCTCGTCGAAGATCTTCCAGAACTTGTCGAAGTCGCCGCCGGAGGACAGGGCCACGTCCACCAGGTTGATAGTGACCACACCCTGGTTGAAGCGGCCATAGTACTTGGGCTTGCCGGGCTCATAGTTCTTGGCGTTGGCCACGTTGTCCCAGCCGTTGCCGGAGCGGTCGGGGGTGAGGAAGCTGCGGCAGCCCATGCAGGTGTACACGTCGCCGTGGCCCTCGGTCTCGCCCTTGGACAGCTTGTATTCCCGCATCTTCTTCTCGCTGATGTAGTCGGGAACCATGCGCTTGGCGGTGCACTTGGCGGCCAGCTTGGTCAGGTAGAAGTAGGGGGTGCCTTCCCGGATGTTGTCCTCTTCCAGCACATAGATCAGCTTTGGGAATGCGGGGGTGATCCATACGCCGGCTTCATTCTTGACGCCCTGGTAACGCTGGCGGAGCATCTCCTCGATAATAATGGCCAGGTCGGACTTCAGGCGCTGGTTGTCACCGGCTTCGTTCAGGTACATGAATACGGTGATGAAGGGGGCCTGGCCGTTGGTGGTCATCAGGGTAACCACCTGATACTGGATGGTCTGCACGCCGCGCTTGATCTCCTCACGCAGGCGGGCTTCCACGATCTGGGAGAGCTTCTCTTCTCCGGGCTGGATGCCCAGTTCCCGCATCTCTGCTTCCACATCCCGGCGGATCTTCTTGCGGCTGATGTCCACAAAGGGAGCCAGGTGGGTCAGGCTGATGCTCTGGCCGCCGTACTGGTTGGAGGCCACCTGGGCGATGATCTGGGTGGCGATGTTGCAGGCGGTGGAGAAGGAATGGGGCTTTTCGATGAGGGTGCCGGAGATGACGGTGCCGTTCTGCAGCATGTCATCCAGGTTGACCAGGTCGCAGTTGTGCATGTGCTGGGCAAAGTAGTCGGCGTCATGGAAGTGGATGATGCCCTCTTCGTGGGCCTTGACCACCTCGGGAGGCAGCAGCATGCGCATGGTCAGGTCCTTGGAGACCTCACCTGCCATATAGTCGCGCTGGACCGAGTTGACGGTGGGGTTCTTGTTGGAGTTTTCCTGCTTGACTTCTTCGTTATTGCATTCGATCAGGGCCAGAATGCGGTCGTCGGTGGTATTGTGGGTGCGCTTCAGGCTCTGCACATAACGGTAGGTGATGTATTTGCGGGCCACCTCATGCGCACCGGCTTCCATGATGGCATTTTCCACAAGGTCCTGGATCTCTTCCACGTTCATGGCGTGGTTGCGGGTGTCGCACACAGTCTGCACCTGATCCGCAATGTTGATGATCTGTTCCTTGGTCAGCCGCTGGTTGGCCGGCACGACGTTGTTCGCCTTGCTGACTGCCGCGATGATCTTGGAAATGTCAAAAACGACCTCGCTGCCGTTGCGCTTGATGATCTTCATGGTGATTCTCCCTCAAAAATTCTATGGCAAGCACCTTCTCGCCGGAGGTGCAGTAAGATAATACGCTCGGAAAATATTACATTCTGTACATTTCCCCTTTGGCGAGCAAGTTTATCTTACCCCATCCTATGGGTAAAGTCAAGGGGAAAGACCACAACATCTTGTGTTCACGGCAACAGACAGCCGCCAAAAGGAAACCTTTTGACGTTCATACGCCGAAAACCCACCGGCCTGCAAAACGACGAATTTCCGGCGGGATTTTTGTAAAAAATGGGCTAGTTTTTCAAACTGTCGTTTTATCGTTGTTTTTTAGATGTGTTTTTATTTTCCCTCTTGCGCTTTCGGCAGGCGGCTGGTATACTGTATAGGCCGGTTTCATCCAGATACTGCGTTAGTGCCCGCCGCAGGGCACTACATATTGTATCGGGAATTTTGACCGAGAGAAAGAGGCTCCCCATGAACTATGCCAACATAAAATACTGCGATATCGCCAACGGCGAAGGGGTGCGCACCAGCCTGTTCGTGTCCGGCTGCCGCCGCCACTGCAAAGACTGCTTCAACGCCGTGGCCTGGGATTTCTGTTACGGCAAGCCTTTCGATAAGGAAGTGCGCAACCAGATCCTGGCCAGCCTGGCGCCGGATTATATCGATGGACTGTCCCTTTTGGGCGGTGAACCCTTTGAGCCGGAAAACCAGCGGGCGCTGGTTCCCTTTTTGCACGATGTCCGGGTGCTGTACCCCCACAAGACCATCTGGTGCTACACCGGCAACAGCTATGAAAAGGAGCTGCTGGCGCCCAGTGCCGCCCGGTGTGAGGTCACCGACGAGATGCTGAGCCTGATCGACATTTTGGTGGACGGCGAATTTCTGGCCGAAGAAAAGGACATCACCCTGCGCTTCCGGGGGTCCGGCAACCAGCGCATCATTGACCTGAATCGTACCCGCCAGGCCGGGCATGTGGTGCTGTGGGAGGACGACCCCATCTTTGCCGACCACAAGATGTAGTATTCGCTTTTCCCCCGCCCCGAATCCAAAGCCGCCGCGCCTTTTTGTGCACGGCGGCTTTTTTTTGGCCGCCGGCCGTTGCTCTGCCGGGAAAAAGCTCTTGATTTTCATGCCGGCATATATTATAATAATATAGCCATGCCGGTGTGTTGGAATTGGCAGACGAGACGGACTCAAAATCCGTTGGTAGCAATACCGTGTGGGTTCGACCCCCACCACCGGCACCAGAATCCAAACAACAAATGCCATCGGCGTTTTGCCGGTGGCATTTGTCGTATGGGCCCGCTTTTTCATCAAACACGGAAGGAGAAATCATGAACCGACAGGAACCCGCCGTATTTACCAACATGTGCATGATCTGCGACGGAGCCGGCAACGTGCTGGTGCAGAACCGTCTGGACCCGGACTGGCCGGGAATCACCTTTCCCGGCGGCCATGTGGAGCGGGGCGAATCCTTCACCGATGCGGTCATCCGGGAAGTGCGGGAGGAGACGGGCCTCACCGTCTCTCAGCTGCGGCTGTGCGGCGTCAAGGACTGGATGCAGGAGGACGGCTCCCGCTATCTGGTGCTGCTGTACAAGACCCACACCTTCCGCGGGGAGTTGGTTTCCTCCCCGGAGGGGGATGTCTTCTGGGTGCCCCTGGCCGATCTGCCCCGCCTGTCTCTGGCAGAAGGGATGCAGAACACCCTGCGGGTCTTTTGTGAGGAAACCCTGTCCGAGCAGTTTCTGGACAGGGAGGACGACTGGCGATCCCTCCTGAAATAAGGGGTTCTGATTTCGGGACAAACAAAAACGGCGTGCCGGTCCCTGTTCCGGCACGCCGTTCCCGAAAAGAAGAAAAGAGAAAGAGGAGTGGATGAAAAAGTTTGTCTGCTTCCCAGCGGACTTTTGATCCGGGTCCCTGTTCCCGGATGTTCCTTTTGGGAACAATTTAAGAATACCCGGAAGATGTGACAGAAAAGTGACAGTTCTTTCAAGAAAATACGAAAGAACTTCAAAAACTCTATGAATAAACCCAAAGAAGGTTCGCCTATGCCCAACCGCATCAATTATGAACTGGAAATGCAGAAGACCCTGCGTGCCCTGGCCGCCGAAGGCCGCCGTCCACGCCTGCTGCTCCACGCCTGCTGCGCTCCCTGTTCCAGTGCAACCCTGGAACGGCTGGCCCAGGCCTTTCAGGTGACCATCCTGTATTACAACCCCAACATTGCCCCGCCGGCGGAGTATCACCGCCGGGCGGATGAGCTGGACCGCTTTGTGCGGGATGCCGGGTATGCCGGTCAGGGGGTGGAAGTCATCCGCCTGCCCTACGATCCCCAGGAATTCTACACCGCCGTGCGTGGGCTGGAAAACGAGCCCGAAAAGGGCGAGCGCTGCACCGTCTGCTACCGCCTGCGGCTGGAACAGGCCGCCCGCTACGCCGCCGGACACGGCTTCGAGTGGTTCACCACCACCCTGTCCATCTCCCCCATGAAGGACCCGGTGCGGCTGAACACCATCGGTACCGAACTGGCGGCGCAGTACGGGGTGCGGTATCTCCAGAGCGAGTTCCGCAAAAAGGACGGCTACAAGCGCAGCCTGACTTTGAGCGCCGAATACGGACTGTACCGGCAGGAATACTGCGGGTGCATTTTCAGCAAAGAAGAGCGGGAACGCCAGGCAGCGGCCCGCCAGAAGGAGGCAGAAGAATGAAACGTATCCTGGTGGCTTTGCCCCTGAACGAAGAGCAATGCGACCGGCTGCACCGGGCCGCCCCGGGCACCGAAATGCGGATCACCGCCCAGCCTGAGGAAGAGGATATCCTCTGGGCAGACGTAGTCATGGGCAACGTGCCGGTGGAGATCATCCGCAAAAACGACCATCTGGAATGGTTCCAGAGCAACTTTGCCGGGCCGGACATCTATCTGCAGCCGGGGGTCCTGCCAGAAGGCTGTGTTGTGACCAACGCCACCGGCGCTTACGGACTGGCCATCAGCGAATGGATGCTGGGCATGTGGCTGGGGCTGTGCAAGGACTTGTTCCTCTACCGTGACCGCCAGAACCGCTGCGAATGGGACGCCATCGAGCGGCCTGTGCGCGGTGTGGCAGGGTCCCGGGTGCTGTGCGTAGGGCTGGGGGACATCGGTTCCAGCTTTGCCCGCCGGGCCCACGCCCTGGGCGCCCAGGTGGTGGGTGTGCGCCGCCATGCCCCCGAAACCTGCCCGTCCTATTGCCTGCGGGTGGTGGGCCAGGAGGACCTGGACGCCGAGCTGCCCGAGGCCGATCTGGTGGCCCTGAGCCTGCCCGGCACCGATGAGACCGCCCACCTGTTTGACGCCGCCCGCATCGCCAAGATGAAGCCGGGGGCCATGCTGCTGAACGTAGGCCGGGGCAGTGCGGTGGACACCGACGCTTTGACCGAAGCACTGCGCAGCGGGCAACTCTTCGGCGCGGGGCTGGACGTTACCGCCCCGGAACCCCTGCCCGCGGACCATCCCCTGTGGAAGATGCCCAACGTTATCATCACCCCCCACATCTCCGGGCGGTTCAGCCTGCCCCGCACCCTGGACAACATTGTGGACATCTTTGCCCGCAATCTGGGTCATTACCTCAAGGGCGAAACACTGGACAACCAGGTTTCCCGCAGCACCCGCTATGTGAGCAGCGACACAGCCGGGCAGCGGCTGCGCTGCGAGCCTGACGACTGACTCCCGGCCGCCGTGCGGCTTTCCGCCCCTCCCTCCTGATACCGAGAGGTGTTGTGCATGACATTCTACAATCTTATCTGGCTGTTTTTCTGTTACTCCTTCATCGGCTGGCTGGCCGAGGTTCTCTTCACCGCTGTGCGCCGGCGGCGCTACCAGGACCGCGGCGTGCTGGGCGGCCCCCTGTGCCTGATCTACGGCGTGGCGGGCAGCATCATCACTGTGGGCTTCCACGAACTGGCCACCACCAGCTGGTTCTTCCTCTTCCTGTTCAGCGCCGTTATCGCCACGGCGGTGGAATGGATCGGCGGGCATATTCTGGAACGGTTCAGTGACGCCCGCTGGTGGGACTACTCCAACCGCAAATTCAACCTGGACGGTTACATCTGCCTGTCGGCCTCGGTGTTCTGGGGCGCTTTGGGCCTGGTGGCCGTCAAATGGCTGGCTCCCCTTCTGCTGCGGGTCTTCGACCTGCTGCCGCCCCTGGCCGGTCATGTGGTCATCTGGGTGCTGCTGGTGCTACTGGCCCTGGACGGTCTGGGCACCATCCTGACCCTTGCCGGTATCCGCCACCGCTTCGCCCAGGCCCGGGCGGTCCATAACCGGCTGGCAGCCCTCACCCTGGACATGGGCATGTGGGTGCTGGGCCGCACCGAAAGCCGTATGGCCAAAGCCTATCCACAGGCCAACTTCGTGCGCCCCAAAAAGGAGAAGAGCGCTGTCTTTGCCGAAGGATGCAGCTTCTACAAACTGTTTCTGCTCTTTGTCATCGGCGCTTTCCTGGGCGACGTGACCGAGACCATCTTCTGCCGCATCACCGCCGGGGAATGGATGAGCCGATCCAGTCTGGTGTGGGGACCCTTCTCCATCGTGTGGGGTCTGGCCATCGCCCTGGTGACCCTGCTCATGTACCGCTACAAGGACAAGAGCGCCAGCTGGCTGTTTGTGGCCGGCACCCTGCTGGGCGGCGCTTATGAATACCTGTGCAGCGTCTTTACCGAGATCGTCTTCTGCGCCGTGTTCTGGGATTACAGCAAGATCCCCTTCAACCTGGGCGGCCGCATCAACCTGCTGTACTGCTTCTTCTGGGGCTTTGCGGCGGTGGCCTGGTTCAAGATCTTCTATCCCCCGCTGTCCGCCTGGATCGAAAAGCTGCCCATCCGTCTGGGCACGGTGCTGACCTGGTGCCTGGTGGTGTTCATGTGCGCCAACATGGTGGTGAGCTCGGCCGCCCTGGCCCGCTACACCGCCCGCATCGAAGGGCAGCCCGCCCAGAACCAGATCGAGGAATATCTGGACGAACACTTTGACGATGCCCGGATGAAGCAGATCTACCCCAAGTTCGTGCACACCGGCTAATCGTACAGCCATATAAAAACGGCCCCTTTGCGAAAGGAAGCACCTTCGCAAGGGGGCCGTTTTACTGCCCGAAAAGGGCCGTCGTCACTTCTGCTCGTAGTTCTGGCAGTAGTGCGGGTTTTCCACACCCGAAGCGCCGTCGGTGTGGTGGGTGATCTTGATCTGGCTCAGATCACACTTCTGGCAGTTGATGTTGTGGGCGCAGGCGCTCACATCACAAAAAACACCGCAGTTTTCCATCTGGATTCACCTCCCTGTTGGGGCGGTTGTTCCGCCCCGCACAGAAAGTATGCCCGGATCGCGCCGGGATAATCGCTCCAGTGGAAAAAAAACATGCCCCCGCCGTGTTGGCGGGGGCATGTTTGGTTGGGCCGGCGAGGTTCGAACTCACGAATGGCGGAGTCAAAGTCCGCTGCCTTACCACTTGGCTACGGCCCAGCAAGAGGCGGCGCGGGCCGCCGAAAACCTAAGAAAAAAGACCGCGCAGCTTTTATCCACTGTGCGGTCTTTGGTGGGGTGCCTAGAGGGATTCGAACCCTCGGCCTCCAGAGCCACAATCTGGCGCGCTAACCAACTGCGCCATAGGCACCATACATATGCGCCCGAAGGGACTCGAACCCCCGGCCCACTGCTTAGAAGGCAGTTGCTCTATCCAGCTGAGCTACGGGCGCGCATGGTTCTTGACCCCCTTGTACGGGAACAAGCTGCGTTTGTTAATATACCATACGCA
>CALXHS010000050.1 GCA_944388165.1 uncultured Gemmiger sp.
GTGGCTGCCTGCAAGGCCAAGGGCTTTGAGCCTTACGAGTGCAGCGTCACGGTGGAAAACGAAGCCGACATGGCCAAGGCCGTGGCGGAAGTGGAAGCCGCTGGCTGCAACGCCCTGACGGTGTTCCTGGGCAACTTCGGCCCCGAGACCCCCGAGACCCTGATCGCCAAGTACTTCGACGGCCCCTGCATGTTCGTGGCGGCTGCGGAAGGTGACGGCGACATGATCAACGGCCGCGGCGACGCATACTGCGGCATGCTGAACTGCTCCTACAACCTGGGCATGCGCCATCTGAAGGGCTACATCCCCGAATATCCCATCGGCACCGCCGAAGAACTGGCCGACAAGATGATCGAGTTCGTGCCCATCGCCCGCGCTCTGATCGGCGTTCGTGACCTGAAGATCATCACCTTCGGTCCCCGTCCCCAGGACTTCTTTGCCTGCAACGCTCCCATCAAGGGCCTGTATGAGCTGGGCGTGGAAGTGGAAGAAAACTCCGAGCTGGACCTGCTGGTCTCCTACAAGGAACATGCCAACGACCCCCGCATTCCCGAAGTCTGCGCCGATATGGCCGCTGAGATGGGCGAGGGCAAGTATTATCCCGAACTGTCCGCCCGCATGGCGCAGTTCGAACTGACCCTGCTGGACTGGGCCGAAGCCCACAAGGGCAGCAAGAAGTACGTGGCCTTTGCCGACAAGTGCTGGCCCGCGTTCCCCAGCCAGTTCGGCTTTGAACCCTGCTATGTGAACTCCCGCCTGGCCAGCCGCGGCATCCCTGTTTCCTGCGAAGTGGATATCTACGGCGCCCTGAGCGAGTACATCGGCATGTGCGTTTCCGGCGACACCGTCACCCTGCTGGACATCAACAACAGCGTTCCCAGCTACATCTACGACGAAGAGATCGCCGGCAAGTTCGATTACAAGCTGACCGATACCTTCATGGGCTTCCACTGCGGCAACACGCCTTCCTGCAAGATGTGCGCCGACCGCGCGGTGAAGTACCAGCTGATCCAGCACCGTCTGCTGGAGCCGGCGGGCAGCGAGCCTGATTTCACCCGCGGCACCCTGGAAGGCGACATCGCTCCTTCCGACATCACCTTCTACCGCCTGCAGTGTGACAGCGAAGGCGTGCTGCGCTCCTACATCGCTGAGGGCGAAGTCCTGCCCGTGGCCACCCGTTCCTTCGGCGGCATCGGCATCTTCGCCATCAAGGAGATGGGCCGCTTCTACCGTCACGTTCTGGTGCAGAAGCGCTATCCGCACCACGGCGCCGTGGCCTTCGGCCATTACGGCAAGGCCCTGTTCGAAGTGTTCAAGTTCCTGGGCATCGGCGACATTGCTTACAACCAGCCCGCCGGCACCCTCTATCCCACCGAGAACCCCTTCGCCTGAACCGTTTACCCGCACACAAAAAAGATACGCTGAAAGGATGGTACTGTTATGAAATTCTTCATTGATACCGCTAACGTGGAAGAGATCCGCAAGGCCAACGACATGGGTGTCATCGCCGGTGTCACCACCAACCCCAGCCTGATCGCCAAGGAAGGCCGCGACTACGCCGAGACCCTGGCAGAGATCGCCACCATCGTGGACGGCCCCATCTCCGGCGAGGTCAAGGCCACCACCACCGATGCCGAGACCATGGTCAAGGAAGGCGAAGCCATCTACGCTCTGGACCCCAAGCACATGGTGGTCAAGATCCCCATGACCGCCGAGGGCCTGAAGGCCATCAAGGCTCTGTCCGCCAAGGGCATCCCCACCAACTGCACCCTGATCTTCAGCGCCAACCAGGCTCTGCTGGCCGCCCGCGCCGGTGCCACCTATGTCAGCCCCTTCCTGGGCCGTCTGGACGACATCTCCCAGCCCGGCATCGAGCTGATCCAGAGCATCCATGACATGTTCCTGAACTACCCCGACATCGAGACCCAGATCATCGCCGCCAGCGTCCGCAACCCCATCCATGTGAACGACTGCGCTCTGGCCGGTGCGGACATCGCCACCGTTCCCTACAAGGTCATCGAGCAGATGATCCATCATCCCCTGACCGATCAGGGCATCGAGAAGTTCAAGGCCGATTACATCAAGGTGTTTGGTGAGTGATATGACAAAACAAGAGAATCTGGCGCTGCAGAAAGCAGCCTGCAAGGTGCGCATGGGCGTGATCGAATCCACCCACGGCGCCAAGGCCGGGCATCCCGGCGGCAGTCTGTCCGCCGCCGACCTGTTTGCCTATCTGTATAATAAGGAACTGCGGGTTGACCCCGCCAACCCCAAATGGGAGGACCGGGACCGGTTCGTCCTCTCCAAGGGCCACACCGCGCCGGGCCTGTACAGTGCCCTGGCCAACCGTGGATTCTTCCCGGTGGAGGACCTGCCCACCCTGCGTCACATCGACAGCTATCTGCAGGGCCACCCCAACATGAACACGGTGCCCGGCGTGGATATGTCCACCGGCAGCCTGGGCCAGGGTGTTTCCTGCGCCGCGGGCATGGCCAAAGCTGCCAAGTACCTGCACAAGGACAACGTGCGGGTGTACACCCTGCTGGGTGACGGCGAGATCGCCGAGGGTGAAGTGTGGGAGGCCTTCCTCTTTGCCGCCCACTACAAGCTGGACAACTTCTGTGTCATCATTGACCTGAACGGTCTGCAGATCGACGGCGCCACCAAGGACGTTATGAACACCGACCCCGTGGACTCCAAGTTGCGGGACTTCGGCTTCCGTGTGGTGTCCATCGACGGCCATGATTTCGCCCAGATCGAGGATGCTTTCCAGTACTTCCACGCCCAGGCCGGCGCCCCCACCGCCATCCTGATGCACACCACCAAGGGCAAGGGCGTCAGCTACATGGAAAACAGCGTGGGCTGGCACGGCAAGGCCCCCAACGACGAGGAATACAAGATCGCCACGGATGAGCTGAAAGCTCATATGGCGGAACTGGAGGCGCAGGAATGAGTGACGTGAAGAAGATCGCCACCCGCGACAGCTACGGCGCCGCGCTGGTGGAACTGGCGAAAGATCACCCCGACGTGGTGGTGCTGGACGCCGACCTGGCTGCCGCCACCAAGACCGGTATGTTCAAGAAAGCCTATCCCGACCGCCATTTTGACTGCGGTATTGCGGAAGGCAACATGATGGCCGCTGCCGCCGGTATGGCTGCCATGGGGCTGGTGCCCTTTGCTTCCAGCTTCGCCATGTTCGCGGCGGGCCGCGCCTTTGAGCAGGTGCGCAACTCCATCGGTTACCCCCATCTGAACGTGAAGATCGGCGCAACCCACGGCGGCATCTCGGTGGGCGAGGACGGCGCTTCCCATCAGTGCTGCGAGGACTTCGCCCTCATGCGGTCCATCCCCGGCATGACGGTGCTCTGCCCCTCCGACGACGTGGAAGCCCGGGCCGCCGTCAAGGCTGCCTACGAGCATGAAGGCCCTGTCTATCTGCGCTTCGGCCGTCTGGCCCTGCCGGTGTTCCATGACGAAGCCACCTTCAAGTTTGAGATCGGCAAGGGTGAACAGCTCACCGAGGGCAACGATGTGGCCATCATCGCCACCGGCCTGGAAGTGAACGAAGCCCTCATCGCCGCCGAACAGCTGAAAAACGAGGGCATCCAGGCCCGTGTCATCAACCTGTGCACCGTCAAGCCTCTGGACGAGGAGATCGTGCTGAAGGCCGCCAAGGAATGCGGCGCCGTGGTCACCTGTGAAGAGCACAGCATCTTCGGCGGCCTGGGCGAAGCGGTGGCCGGTGTGCTGGGCGAAAAGTGCCCCACCCCCATGCGCCGTGTGGGCGTCAAGGACGTGTTCGGCCATTCCGGCCCCGCCTGGGAACTGCTGGAACAGTTCGGCCTGCGTTCCGACGCCATCGTGGCGGCTGTGAAGGAGCTGGTCTGAGATGATCGCCATCGGATGCGACCACGGTGGATATGAACTCAAGCAGAAGATCCTGGCCCACCTGCGGGACCGCGGGCTGGAATACCGGGACTTCGGCTGTGACTCCACCGCTTCGGTGGATTATCCCGTCTACGGCAAGGCGGTGGCCCATGCTGTGGCAGAGGGCGAATGCGAAAAAGGCATCGTCATCTGCAGCACCGGCATCGGCATCTCCATTGCCGCCAACAAGGTGCCCGGCATCCGCTGTGCCCTGTGCGGGGACTGCTTCTCCGCCCGGGCCACCCGGCAGCACAACAACGCCAATGTGCTGGCTCTGGGGGCGCTGGTCACCGGTCCCGGCCTGGCGCTGGAGATCGTGGACATCTTCCTGGACACGCCTTTTTCTGAGGAGGAACGCCACCGCCGCCGGGTATCCCAGCTGGAGGGAGAATAATGTTTGAACTTTGCGCCTCCATTCTGGCCGCCGACTTTGCCCGTCTGGCAGAGGATGTGCAGGCGGTGGAAGCCGCCGGTGCGGATGCCTTCCACATCGACATCATGGACGGCCACTTTGTGCCGGCTATCTCCTTCGGTACCGGTATGGTGCGCACCATGGGACGCCTGACCGGCAAGCCGCTGGATGTGCACCTGATGGTGGAAAACCCGTTGGATTTTCTGCCGGAACTGGCAGAGCTGGGGGTAAAGCGGGTCTCGGTGCATTACGAGATCCCGGGCGGGCCGGAAGCGGCTTTGCGGGCCATCTGCGCCGCCGGGATGCAGGCGGGGCTGGTGCTCAATCCCGAAACCCCGGTGGAAGCGGCTCTGCCGCACCTGGAACACATCTCCCAGCTGCTGCTGATGACCGTTCGCCCCGGCCGGGGCGGGCAGGCTTATCTGCCCGGCAGCAATGAGAAGATCGCCGCCGCCCGAACCCTGCTGCAAGAGCAGGGGAGT
>CALXHS010000051.1 GCA_944388165.1 uncultured Gemmiger sp.
GGGCACATTGAACTTTTTGAGCAAGTACGGCAGGCTGCCGATATGGTCTTCATGGCCATGGGTGATGAACAGGCCCTTGATGCGGTCCTTGTTCTCCAGCACATAGGTAAAATCGGGGATGACCAGGTCCACGCCGAACATCTCTTCATCCGGGAACACCAGACCGCAGTCCACCAGGATCATGTCCCCCTGGCATTCATACAGGGTGATGTTCTTGCCCACTTCTCCCAGGCCGCCCAAAGGGCAGATGTGCATGGGTACGGCAGGTTCGTCATAGATGGGTGCGTTCTGGCGGCGGCGCGGCAGGCGGGGTGCCTGGGCAGGCGCGGGCAGACGGGGCTGGGCGCCGTTGCCGCCGTTCTGGCGCTGGGTACGGCGCTGACCTTCATTCTTGGCGCCTCGGGGGGGCCGCTGGGTCTTGCCGCCCTTGGGCTGTTCCTGAGAAGCAGCCGCTTTCTTGCCGTTGTTCTGCGCCTTGGGGGCCTTGTTTTCTCCCCGGACACGACGGGGCTGGTTGTTGTTATTCTGGCGGCTGCGCTTCTGGGCAGGACGCTTCTGGCTCTGGTTCAATTCTTCCATTCAATTACCTCCGGATCATTCCGCACCGGCGGGTACTGCGCGCACTCGGCCGCTCCCTGCCGCGGTGGGATCATTACTTTGCATCGTATGATTTTTGCCATCAGGCTGTTGGGCGCGAAAAGTCCATCCGAAAAGATGCGACCGGGCCCTGCGAAAAACATGACATTGCAATTAGTCTTATTATAATTCCTGCATGGTTCCTTGTCAAATAGAGCGTGTCGTTCCGGCGGTTGCCAGGCAGGCGCAAAACGGGTATAATAAGGGCACGGTTCCAGTATGGACCAGGAAAGGCTGCAAAACACAATGAAACAAATCGAAATTTATACCGACGGTGCCTGCAGCGGCAATCCCGGCCCGGGCGGCTGGGGCGCCATTCTGCGGTTCCGCGCCAGCACCGGCAAGGTGTTTGAAAAGGAGATCAGCGGCGGCGAAGCATCCACCACCAACAACCGGATGGAGCTGACCGGCCTGCTGGAGGCCCTGCGCCAGCTGAAAGAGCCCTGCACTATCGACCTGTACAGTGACAGCCAGTATGTGATCAACGGGCTGGAAAAAGGCTGGGCCAAGGGATGGCGCGCCCGGGGCTGGAAGAAGGCCGACAAATCTCCCGCCCTGAACCCCGATCTGTGGGCGCCGCTTCTGGAAGAGAGCGAAAAACACGTGATCCGCTACCATTGGCTGAAAGGCCACGCCGGACACCCCGAAAATGAGCGCTGCGACCGCATGGCGGTGGAGCAGAGCAAGCGTTTCGGCGGCAGACAGGCATAAACGAACGGAGGAACAAATGATGGATGGTCTTGGTTTTAACACCTTTGAAGAGCAGGACAAGGTCCTTGTGGGCATGAGCGGCGGGGTGGACTCCAGCGTGACGGTGCGCATCCTGCAGGAACAGGGTTTTGCCGTACAGGGCGCCGTGATCCGCTTCTCCCCCGCCCACGATGAAGCCGTCGCTGCCGCCCAGGAGACCGGCGCCAAGCTGGGGGTGCCGGTGCATGTCATCGACGCCCAGGACGATTTCGAGCGGGAGGTCGTGACCCCCTTCTGCCAGAGCTACTGCGCCGGACGCACCCCCAACCCCTGCATCCTGTGCAACCCTGCGGTGAAGTTCCGCCTGCTGCTGCGCAAGGCGGATGAGCTGGGCTGCAAGTTCATCGCCACCGGCCACTACGCCCGGGTGGAGGTATGCAGCGACGGCAACAGCCGCCTGTGCACCGCCGAAAGTACCGCCCGTGACCAGAGCTACATGCTTTACCGCCTGCCCCAGAGTATCCTGTCCCGGCTGATCCTGCCCCTGGGCGACTTTGAAAAGGACGATGTGCGGGAGATTGCACGGGACATCGAACTGGCCTGCGCCGACGCACCGGATTCCATGGAGATCTGCTTCATTCCCGACGGGGACTATGCTGCCTTCATCCGCGCCAGAGGCTTCGCCCCCAAAGCCGGCCGGTTCATCGGCCCCGACGGTGAGGACCTGGGCGAGCATGCCGGTGTGGACCATTACACCATCGGCCAGCGCAAGGGCCTGGGCATCGCCGCAGGGCGTCCACTCTTTGTGAAGGCCATTCTGCCCGACGGCAACGTACAGCTGGCCGAAAGCGGCGGTGAATATGCTTCCCGCATGGTGGTCAGTGACATCGCCACTCCCGACGGCCAGCTGATGGCGGACGGCGATTACCGGGTCAAGGTGCGCAGCGCCGCCCAGGCCGTCCCCTGCCAGGTCACGGGCCAGCCTGACGGAACCCTGGAAGTGACTTTCCCCGAACCGGTCCGCGCCCCCGCGCCGGGCCAGAGTGCAGTCTTCTACCGCGGTGGATTCGTTTTCGGCGGCGGGTTCATCCAGTCGGCAGAATAAGCCGGACTGCGTATTCCGCCTCACAATCAAGCACAATGAAAAAGCACCTGCTTTCCTGAGGGAAGCAGGTGCTTTTTTTCGTTGCTCAGAGTCATGCAGCCGTCAGCGGCTGCCGTTCCCCTTCTTTTTCTTCTTGCGGGGCCAGGGATTCCAGGTGCCATGGGTGGCTTTCATCCAATGCGCCAGCGGATACAGGAGGAGAGCCAGACCGCCCAGCAGGATCAGCAGGTACAGCCACCCCGCCAGAGAGACCGCCGCATCCAGCGCTGCCAGCGCCGCCAGCAGAAATCCTGCATACATCACAAAGCGGCCGTTGCGTACCACGTATTCCCGCCAGTATTCTTCCTTGATGCAGTCTTTCCCCTGCTCGCCCCAGATATGAGGATTTCTGGTCACCGCATATCCATAGTAAGCCAGTACCAGGCCGATCACCAGCAGAAACTGAAACATGACAAAGGTCCTCCCTTTTTATGCTGCCGTATCCCACGGTGCAAAGGCCTTACAGGCCCATCTTTTTGTAGAACGGGCTGAAATCCAGGGTAGCGAAATAATCAGCCGGAGTCTCGGCACGGCGAATCAGCTGATGGCTGCCGTCCTCGCACAGCAGTACTTCGGCGCTGCGCAGTTTGCCGTTGTAGTTGTATCCCATGGAGAAACCATGAGCGCCGGTGTCGTGGATGAAGAGCACATCGCCGGTCTCGATCTCGGGCAGTTCGCGGTCGATGGCAAACTTGTCGTTGTTTTCGCACAGGCCGCCCACCACGTCATACACATGATCGGCAGGAGCATCCTCCTTACCCAGCACGGTGATGTGGTGGTAGGAACCATACATAGCCGGGCGCATCAGGTTGGCCGCACAGGCGTCCACGCCGATGTATTCCTTGTAGATGTGCTTCTGATGGATGGCCGTGGTCACCAGACCGCCGTAGGGCGCCAGCATAAAGCGGCCCATCTCGGTATAGATCTCCACATCGCCCATACCGGCCGGGGTCAGGATGGCTTCGTACTGACGACGCACACCCTCACCGATGGCCATGATGTCGTTCTGACGCTGGCCGGGCTTGTAGGCAATGCCAACACCGCCGGACAGGTTGATGAACTTGATCTTGGCGCCGGTGCGCTCTTTCAGCCGCACTGCCAGGCGGAACAGGATGCCCGCCAGTTCAGGATAATAATCATCGGTGACGGTGTTGCTGGCCAGGAACGCGTGAATGCCGAATTCCTTGGCGCCCAGTTCCATCAGACGGGTGTAAGCCTCCGCCATCTGGTCCTCGGTCATACCGTACTTGGAATCGCCGGGGTTGTCCATGATGCCGTTGCCCAGATCAAACGCCCCGCCCGGGTTGAACCGGCAGGAGATCACCGGCGGTATGCCCGCCACACGGTGCAGAAACTCTACGTGGGTCAGATCGTCCAGGTTAATGGTGGCGTTCAGGGCGTAGGCTTTCTGCATATCCTCCACCGGGGTTTCGTTAGAGGAGAACATAATATCCGAACCGGTGAAGCCGCAGGCTTCGCTGAGCAGCAGTTCGGTATAGCTGGAGCAGTCCACGCCGCACCCCTCTTCCTGCAGGATCTTCAGCAGATAAGGGTTGGGGGTTGCCTTTACGGCAAAGTATTCCTTGAAGCCGGGGTTCCAGGCAAAGGCCTGGTTGACGCGGCGGGCATTTTCCCGGATGGCTTTTTCATCATAGATATGGAACGGTGTGGGCACATCCTCAATAATGCGCTGTGCCTGCTCCAGGCTGATAAACGGCCTTTTTTCAGTAGACATAGTGGACCTTCCTTTCCTTGGTTTCCCTCTTCCATGTCCGACAACTCAAGACATATAGTTGGATTATAATACTTTTTATGACCAAGGGCAAGGGTTCCCACAGGTTTTCGGTATAAATACATCCCACAGGTTTTCGGTATAAATATACAGTTTTTTCCGTATGTGAATCGCCATTTATTCCTGTTCCGTTTCAGCGGGCGGTTCTATACCGATGGTATGCAGCGCTGCCAGACGCCGGGCATGCATCCTGTTCTGCAGCTGGTTCATGGTCCAGCGGTATGCGGGCCACAGGAACACGCAGGCCGCCACCCAGGCGGAAGGATTGGAAAGTTCAGCGCCAAAATATCCCAGCGTGGGCACCAGAACCAGCGCCACTGCGGTACGGGCGATCATTTCGGCCACACCGGCCATCATAGCCAGCGTGGAGTAGCCCACCCCCTGGATGATATACCGCCAGACAATGAGAGCTCCCAGCGGGATAAAGAACAGGCTGTTCCAGAACATGTATTCGCAAGCCATGGAAACAATGGTGGTTTCCACAGCTGTATCAATGAACAGGCCGGCGATGACCACATCAAAGAAGTGCAGGAACACCGCCGCCGCCACCGAGTAGACCGTCAGCATTAACATAGCGCTGCGGGTGCCGCGGCGGATGCGCCCCAGCTTGCACGCCCCCAGGTTCTGGCCCGCGTAGGTCGCCATGGCGGTACCGATGCTTTCCAGCGGTACGGTCATCAGATTCTGGGTCTTGCCGGCAGCGGTCACTGCCGCTACAGCCGTGGACCCCAGCACATTCACAGCGCTCTGCATAATGACGGAACCGATGGCAGTAATGCTGCACTGCAGCCCCATGGGCACACCCATACCGCAAAGGCGCTTGCAGGCTTTGGGGTCCACCCGGCGCTCGTCCCCTTCCATCCGCAGAACGGTGAAGCGGCGCAGCCTGTACAAAAAGCTGACCACGCCGGAAATAGCTTGAGAGATATCGGTAGCCAGAGCCGCCCCCAGAACCCCCATATCATATACAATAATGAGATACAGGTCCAGACCCACATTGAGTACGCTGGTCAACACCAGAAAATACAGGGGGGTTTTGCTGTCGCCCAAAGCGCGCATAATGGCCGAAACCATATTATACAAAAAAACAAAGGGGATACCCGCAAAAATCCAGCCGATATAAAGGGAAGCGTCGGCAATGATGTCGGACGGTGTCTGCATCAATTGCATGATGGGCCGGGTCAGAATGACCGTCGCCGCTGTGATGACCACTCCCATACCAAGGCAAAGCCAGCCCGCATTGGCCACATACCGCCGCATGCGGGAATAATCCCTGCCGCCGAAGCACTGGGCGATCGGGATGGCAAAGCCGTTGCAGATACCGATCACAAACCCCAGAATCAGGTAGTTCACCGACCCGGTGGCGCCAACAGCCGCCAGCGCATTCACGCCCACAAACCGGCCTACAATGATGGTATCCGCCAAAGAATAGAATTGCTGAAACAGGTTGCCCAGCACCAAGGGCAGTGTAAACATGGCGATGACCTTTAACGGCATCCCGCTGGTCAGATCTTTTGTCATACTGTATTCCCCACTCCCGAAAAACGAACAGCGCGGCAGAAGCCGCGCATGAATGCGGTGATTATTATACTATACCAATAGAGAAATTCAAGCGGTCTGCGCAAATATTTTTGAAGTAAAATCATGGGCATGAGCAAAAACATAGTTTATAAACTCGTGTCGCAGCCAGACTTCCCAAAGATATCAATCAACGGTAGATACTACATACCGCTAGAAGATTTCCGATAAGGTAGAATAAGTTTCGCAAATTGAAAAGTAGATAAAAAGAGACATGGTTTGCAGATGTCTGGTAGAATGAAGTTGCGACACACCATTCTGAAAGGAGACAGCAAACCATGTCCGAGAAAATTGTACAGCTAAACGAGGAAATTATCAAGGGGCAGCTTAAGTATAACGGTGTGTCGTTATAATGCGATAAATCGTACAGATAAAAAGAAAGCCCGCCAATTTCTGACGTTGTTTCGTCAAAAATCAGCAGGCAATCTTGGCAGGGGTAGAAGGATTCGAACCCTCGGCACGCGGTTTTGGAGACCGCTGCTCTACCAACTGAGCTATGCCCCTACATAAAAGACCCACAGTTTTAAAGCTGTGGGTCTTGCGCTGGAGCTGATATCCAGATTTGAACTGGAGACCTCATCCTTACCAAGGATGCGCTCTACCGACTGAGCTATATCAGCAAGTGGCGACCCGAATCAGGCTCGAACTGACGAC